>JAFIGF010000130.1 GCA_020831535.1 Opitutales bacterium
GAAGCTCCTGAACCCGCCGCGAAAGCGGGGTTTTCCGAGACCTCCGGAGGGAAAGATGATTTTTTCTCCTTCTTTCGGCCCCGTCGCCCTGGAGTAGGCACTTTGCCCCAGAAACACGAGGTCGCTGACGCTTCCGAATTGGAAAAGCAGGCCCGGCGTCTCGGATCGGCGGGGGACCCATTGTCTTTGGCCGAATTACTGGAGCTAGATCACAAGGGCTTGGGCAAAAGGGGAGATCAATTGCAGGCCGATTTCTCCGGACTATCGAGGGACGATAGGGAAGGGCTTTTAAACGCCATTTTCAAAGTCGCTATGAAAGCTCAACAACCCCTTCATGCGGAGGGGGTTTTGGCCTACCAACCGGATGGGTTCAGTTTCTTGGTCCAACCGGAAAAGAATTTCCAAGCCCGGAATATCGATCCATTCATTCCCCTTTCTCTGGTTCGCCAGAACCGGTTACGGGCTGGACAACGGATTAAAGTTCAAATTCATCCCGGTGAGAGGGGAAGAACGTGCCCCTATGTGCTACGGGTTTTAGCGGTGATGGAAAAGCCGGTGGAGAAAGCCAGTGAGATTACCCCTTTCTTTCATCAAAAGGTTCTGAACGTTTCCAAGAGTATAGCTCTGTCGCCCGCTAAAGCCTCCCGTGCCAAGAAAAAAACCACGGAAGCGGATCCATTGACCTCCCTCGCGACGAAAATTGATGTACTGGCTCCACTGGGTTTTGGCCAGCGGGTCTTATTGACCGGTGAGCCGCATACTGGCAAGGCGGATGTTCTGATGGCGATGACCGAATTGTTGAGCAAGCGGAGCAAAAAAGAAAAAATCCGAATGCTCTTTGTGGACAGTCGTCCCGAACTCATTGAAAAGGCAAAGGCAATGAAGGGCGTTGAGGTATATGGAACAACGTTTACGGACGATCCCGAAATGCATCTCGATCTTGCGGCCAACGTCCTTGAGTATTGCGAACGGGACGCTGAGTGCGGGGAGAATGTCATCGTCCTGGTGGACTCTCTCAGTAAACTGGAAAGAGCGCAGGACCGGAAGTTTGAGCGGGCCTCGGCAAATCACCGATCCGGTCCCCTGGGGGTGCTTCCGGTAGAGGCGTATCTGCGTCGTTTTTGGAGTACGGGCCGGGCCCTCGAAGGTGGCGGGAGCCTGACCTTAATCGCTACCGAAACAGCCGGGGTAGGGGGTGTTAAACGAGAGGAGTTCAGCGCGATCATACAGGAGATGGCCTCTTCCACGGTCTTTTTGGACAAGGCCCTTCGCTGGCAACGCTATTTTCCGCCTCTTGACCCGCGGCAGACCTACAGTCACGATGAGGTAAATTTGCTTTCGGCGGCCAAAAGAAAAGTAATTTCTTCATTGCGCCGTAAAATGGGAAGTGTTGATAATAGAGACGCTTTTGAAATTTTAGATCAGGAATTGCCAAATGCCTGAAATTCCGGCAAAACCTTAGTTTTCTTTTCCTTTCCCCCCCTAAAAAATTCTATCCCGTGACTTCTGCTGACGATTTTATAATTCAATTGATGATCGAGAAAGGTCTGGTTTCTTCTGAGGTAGTTGAGCAGACCCAGGAAACCATCGATCAACAGGACGACCTTTCGGAAGCTCGTCCCGACCTGTTGGATAAGTTGATCGCGGACGGCCATTTTCAAAAAGAAGAGATGACGCGTCTGCTGGCCGAGGAGTTTGATATGCCGATGGTCGCAACGACTGACTTGGTCGCCGATGAGGAGGCGTTGAATGCGGTGCCGAAAAAGTTGGCCCGCCGTTATGGCGTCTTTCCTCTGTCCATTGAAGGGAACAGACTTCGGGTGGCGATCCATGACCCTCTTGATGTCGACAGCGTGGATAGTCTCAGTCATGTTCTGCAAAAAGACATCGAAACCTCGATCGCCGCCAAGGAGGATATTAAGAAAGCCATTGCCTCGCACTACGGTGATGCCGGAGTGGAGGATGTGATGAGCGAATTTGAGGGGCTTGAGGGAGAGTTGGATTCGGTTGAAATTCAGGGACTCGATTCCGATCAAAAGGAAAGTACGGATGAGAATGACGCCCCCATTATCCGGTTGGTTTATCTCATTATAACTGAGGCGATCAAACGCCGGGCCTCGGATATTCACCTCGAGCCTCTGGAAAAACGATTTCGGGTTCGCTATCGTATTGATGGAGCTCTCATGGAGGTGGAAAATCCGCCCAAACGCTTGCAATTGTCGATCATCTCCCGATTGAAGATTATGGCCCATATCAGTATTGCGGAAAAGCGAATTCCGCAAGATGGGCGTATTCAAATCAAGGTTGCCGGTAAGGATCTCGATCTTCGGGTATCGTCCCTGCCGACGGCACATGGGGAAAGTATCGTCATGCGTATTCTCGACAAGGAAGGGCTTAAGCTGGGTCTTCCGGAGTTGGGCTTTTTCAGCGATGACCAATCCGTTTTCGAACGGGTGATTGGTCTTCCCGACGGAATTTTTCTGGTTACCGGACCTACCGGTTCCGGTAAAACAACCACCCTTTACAGCTGTTTGCATTACATTAACCGTCCGGATACCAAAATCATTACCGTCGAGGATCCGGTGGAGTATCAGCTTTCCGGGATCAATCAAGTGCAAGTTCGCAGCGAGGTCGACATGTCCTTTGGTCGAGCCTTGCGGGCGATGTTGCGGCAGGCCCCGAATGTCATCATGATTGGGGAGATTCGGGACTTGGAGACCGCCAATATTGCCATCAATGCCTCTCTTACGGGTCACATGGTTTTCAGTACCTTGCACACCAATGATGCGCCCAGCGCGGTCACCCGGCTTATCGATATCGGGGTTAAACCCTTCCTGGTATCAGCCTCTCTGCGAGCGACCATGGCCCAGCGGCTGGTACGCCGGATTTGTCCGGATTGCAAGCAGTCTTATGAGCCCACGGACAAAGATCTGCGGATCCTCGGTTTAACCCCTGAAATGGCCTCCACCGGGACCTTTATGAAGGGTGAGGGGTGCAATGCCTGTACTGGCACGGGATACCGCGGTCGCTTTGGTCTTTTTGAGATTTTCCAGGTCGACGATGAACTCAAGGAAATGGTCTACAACAGCGTAAGCACGCAAAAGTTACGAGTCAAAGCCCGCGAATTGGGTATGCGGACCATGCGGGAAGACGGGATTCGTAAAGTCATGGCCGGCCTAACCACGGTGGATGAAGTGGTCCGCGTTACCATGGGAGACAGCGATTGATTGACTTTTAACCCCTATAATTAAAAAATGAGTTACGAAATGAACGATCTTTTGGACCTGATGGTTGATGAAGGAGCCTCGGACCTTCATCTTGAGGTGGGACAACCTCCGACCATCCGTACCAGCGGAAGTTTGGTGCCCGTGGAAGGTGACAACTTAACCCCCGAGGATACTCAGTCCTTAATGGAGTCGATCACCTCCGATGTCTATCAGCAGCAAGTAAAAACCCAAGGCGGTTGCGATTTTGGTTTTGGATTTTTGGATAAAGCCCGTTTCCGGGTTAGTGTTTTGAAGGCCAAGGGCAATGTGGGTATGGTTTTGCGGCAGATCCCCAATGATATGTTCGGGCTGCGGGATATCGGGTTGCCGGATAAGGTCAGAGATCTGCTGTACCTGCCCCGGGGATTGGTCCTGGTCACTGGTCCCACTGGATCCGGTAAATCAACCACTCTTGCTTCGATGATCAATTACATCAATGAGAACCGGGATGGTCATATTATCACCGTTGAGGATCCGATTGAGTTTTACCATCAGCATAAGAAATGTATTGTTACCCAGCGTGAGGTGGGGACGGATGTCCCGACTTTCGCCGAGGCTATTAAACGTGGTCTTCGTCAGGATCCGGACGTAATTCTGGTAGGGGAAATGCGCGACTTGGAGACCATTGAAGCGGCGGTCACCGCGGCGGAAACCGGCCACTTGGTTTTTGGTACCTTGCATACTACCGGTGCCGCCCGTACCGTTGATCGTATTGTGGATGCCTTTCCGGCTAACACGAAGGATCAAATTCGCACTCAGTTGGCATCCTCTCTGGTGGCTGTTATTTCCCAAGTGCTCTGTAAGAAAATCGGTGGGGGGCGAATTGCCGGTTTTGAGCTGATGGTGGCCACCAATTCAATTCGCGCTTTGATTCGTGATAATAAGACCTACCGAATCACTTCGGATATTCAAACGGGCGCGAATCTGGGGATGATTACACTGGATGCCCACTTGCTAAGTCTGTACAATCGCGATCTCGTCACTGCGGATGAAGTTATCGACAAATCGCAGAATACCAATGAAATTCGCGATAAGTTGGCTGCCATGGGCGCGGAGATCACCAAACGATAAACCCGAAATAAATCTTTTTACCCCATGCTCGAAGCTCAAAGTCTCAGTCTGTTCGAATGCCTCCAGGAAAGAGGGGCATTGGAGGCATCACTTCTGGACGAACTCTATCAAAAAAGTCAGCGTAGCGGCGAACCATTAGCGGATGTGATACTCCAGGAAGGTGCGCTTAATAAAGCCGACCTGCTTCAACATGTGGCGGAATTTTTAGGGTGGGAATATTTGCCTAGTGCGCCGGAGTCCATTCCCGATGAATTGATCGACATCGTGCAGGGCAGCTTGGCGCGCATGTATGGGGTTGTTCCCATCGAAGCGGATGATTCTGATCTCTACCTTTTGGCGTTGGATCCCTTTAACAGCCAAATTATTGATGACCTGACCTTTGTCACTGGCAAGAATATTATCCTGAAGGTCGCTGATCCGGATGCCGTGCAAAACCTGATCAAGGTCAATTACGGGGACGATGATGCCAGTATTGACGACATTCTCAAGGACATGGATTCCTCCAGTTTTGAGGATGACGAGGATCTGAGTGAGGAGGATTTAACGGCGATGGCCAGTGACACGCCGATCATTCGCTTCGTGAATTTAGTCCTGACCCAAGCGATTAAGGACAAGGCTTCGGATATTCATTTTGAGCCTTTCGAAGACGAATTCAAAATCCGCTACCGAATTGACGGGGCGTTGTATGAAATGGCCCCGCCTCCCCGGAATCTGATTTTGCCAGTAACCTCCCGGATCAAGGTTATTTCCAACCTCAACATTTCCGAACGTCGGATTCCCCAGGACGGGCGGATTAAGATGACTATCGCCGGGCGTCCGGTTGACCTTCGTGTGTCAACGCTGCCAACCCAATTCGGGGAAAGTGTAGTCTTGCGGGTTCTGGACAAGTCGGTAGTAAATCTGGATCTGGAAAATCTGAATATGCCCGATGATGTGTATGGGACCATCAAAGAGATTATCGAGCTTCCCAATGGTATTTTCATCGTTACCGGTCCCACTGGCTCGGGTAAAACCACGACTCTTTACAGTGGTTTACGCAATGTGAACCGGGTGGAAACAAAGATTCTCACTGCGGAGGATCCGGTAGAGTACGAAATTGAGGGGATTATGCAGGTTCCGGTCAATCCCGCAGTGGGCTTAACCTTTGCCAAGGCCCTGCGCTCTTTTCTCCGGCAAGATCCCGACATTATCATGGTGGGGGAAATTCGGGACTTGGAAACAGCCCAAATCGCCATTCAGGCTTCTCTGACGGGTCACTTGGTCTTGAGTACCCTGCATACCAATGATGCGGCCGGCGGGGTGACGCGTCTCATCGATATGGGGGTTGAACCGTTCCTTATTTCCGCTTCCCTGGAGGCCATTTTGGCCCAGCGACTGGTGCGCAGAATCTGCACCAGTTGCCGAACCTCCTACGAACCGAGTGAGACCCTTGTGGAGCAGCTTGGCCTCAATCCGGTGGATATCGGCGACAATCAGTTTTACTACGGAAAAGGCTGTGTCGAATGCAACCAAAGTGGGTATCGTGGCCGAATGGGCGTTTATGAAATGCTCCGGGTTACGGAAGCCATTCGCGATTTAATTTCCGACCGGGCACCCGCATTGGTGATCCGGCAAAAAGCCCTCGAACAAGGTATGCGAACCCTCCGCGAGGATGGTGTTCGCTCCATCTTCGATGGTGCTACCACAATCGAGGAAATTATCAAATACACCTAATTTCTACTTATTTTACCCAACCCCTCCTAACGCTATGCCAAAATTCAAATACACTGCCATTGATCGAAGTGGGAAACAAAAATCCGGGGCCATTGAGGCCGATTCCCGTGAGGCCGCGTCTGCGGAGCTCAAGGGGCAGGGGATTTTCGTCACTAATCTTGAAATATCCACAGGAAAGGGGAAAGGGAAAGGCGCTGGTGCGGTGTCGGGTACGACCAAAAAGAAAAGAGGCATTGTCCTGGGTCCTATTATCAACGAAAAAGGGCTGACCGTATTTACCCGGCAATTGGCGACTCTAATCACTTCCGGTTTACCGCTTTTACGAGCCATTGAAGTTTTGGAAAAGCAGGAGCGCAATGTTCACTTCAAGGCGGTAATCAGCGAGTTGGCCGAAAACGTCCGTTCCGGTAATACGTTTTCCGATGGTTTGACTCGGCACCCCAAGGTTTTTGACCGGCTCTATGTCAATATGGTCAAGGCAGGTGAGGCCGGTGGGGTGTTGGATGTGGTCTTGAATCGTTTGGCGACCTTCATGGAGAAAAGCCTTAAGGTGAAAGGCAAAATCAAATCGGCCATGGTTTACCCGACCATCGTTTTGGCCATTGCCGTGATTATTCTGACCTTTCTTCTCATTTTCGTGGTGCCGCGCTTTGAGGAAATTTTCGATGATATGCTTGATGGAGCGGCCTTGCCCCTGCTGACGCAGATTGTCCTCGGGGCGAGTGATTTTATGGTGGACCGCTGGTATTTTATACTGGGGATTCTTGCCGTCGCCTACTTCGCCTTTAAGGCGTTTAAGAAAACCCCTCGCGGAGCCTTTCTTCTGGATAAAATGCTCATAACCATGCCTCCTCTGGCAGATCTTTTCCGGAAGTCCATTATTTCCCGTTTTTCGCGGACTTTTGGAACTCTACTTTCCAGTGGGGTGCCGATTTTGGATTGCTTGAACATTACCAAAAACACGGTGGGGAATCAGGTCATCGCCAATGCCTTGGAAACTGTTCATGACCGGGTCAAAGAGGGGGATTCGGTCTCGGCGCCGCTAGCGGATACCAATGTTTTTCCGGTAATGGTAACTTCGATGATCGACGTTGGTGAGGAAACCGGTGAACTTCCCGAGATGTTAAATCGGGTAGCGGATACTTATGACGAGGAGGTCGACAATGCGGTCGGTGCTCTTACCTCGATTATCGAGCCGATCATGATTGTCTTACTCGCCTTGATCGTCGGGGTCATCGTGATTGCGCTCTTCCTTCCCATTGTGGGGATTATCCAGAACCTCACTGGATAAGGCGCTTCGCAAACTATTGGGGAAAGCCATCTTTTTGCGGGGATGGCTTTTTTCTTATTCTCTGTTACGATTATTGCATGCAAAAACCAGCCTTACTTGATCAGCATCTGGAGGGAATGCTGGAAAATCTACTCGACGAGGATACCGAGCGTTCCGTTTTGGACAATGGATTAGTGCTGCTTTGCAAACAGGACTCCAGCGCTCCGGTGGCCTCGGTACAATGTTTTCTGCGCACCGGAAGTGTGCATGAGGATTCTCTACCGGGTTCCGGTGTTTCGCACTACCTGGAGCACATGCTTTTCAAGGGAACGGAAAAGCGGGAGGAAAAGCAAATCATGGAGGAGGTTCAGCGATTAGGGGGCTATTCCAATGCGTACACCACTTACGATCATACCGCGTATCATATTGATTTGCCCTCGGCTTATGTCCGGGATGCGGTGGAGATTTTAGATGATATGGTTTTCTCCTCCTTGCTGCGGGATGAGGATGCGAAGAGTGAAAAAGAAGTCATTCTTCGGGAAATTGCCATGTATGAGGATGATCCCTACAGCAAGATGGGGCAGGTCTTGCTGGAAACGGTTTTCCGGGAGCATCCCTACCGTTTTCCGGTGATTGGGTATCGGGATATTTTTGCCAGTCTTACTCTGGACGAATTAAAAGGGTACTATCGCGAACGGTATG
>JAFIGF010000164.1 GCA_020831535.1 Opitutales bacterium
TGGCGGGAATCGGATGCAGCGGTAGGGTTAAGGCGGGAACCCCGAGGCCGGGCTGTACTTTTATTTGCAGGTCCGAAGTTTCGGAGGAAGAAGAAAGGCGCCCCAGTTTCCTTTTTCCCGGGCTATCTCCGTCGCCCTGAAAAGGCTTGGCCAGATTGGCCTCGCCGATCTGCTGCTCGTTGGTTTGGCGTAAGGAGTCTTCGCCTAAAAGGGTTCCTTCGTGAAGGGGAGGCAATGTTCCGGACGGGGCAACGATTTTCCAACCATAGACCTTTCCTCCAACTGGCACTTGTAGAAAAATCTCTCCCTCTTCCCCGAGAAGGGCTTGCCAATCCTCCAGGACGGCTGGTGCTTTGTCGGTTTGGCGGGGGAGGCGGGCAGCGAGGAAAAAGGCATCGGACAGCCCAACCTCTCCGTTCCCGGTCACATCCCCATGGTAATGGAGGGCGGGCCTCTGCTCATGGTTTGCCACCATCGTGTGCCAATCCTCCAAGTCCACCGTGCCGTCGAGATTTACATCGGCGCGGGAAAGGATTTGCGCGGTGACGTCGGCAACTCCGAGCAGAGGGTCTTCGAGTGGGTTTTCCGGATTGGGGTGAACCCAATCTCTGCCCTCGGCCGGTGTTTGGCTGCGCAGAATCAGGCGAACCTCCTCGATTTTCCGGGGGAGGGGAGCTTTCAGGCTGATCCGCCCTTCATGGCGGGGAGCCTGAATATCGACTTCGGTGGCAAAGCGGTGGGGATCGGTGGACAAGGCTTGATCGGATTGGCGAAAGAGGGCCGTGGTGGTGTATAACCCGTCGCCCCGAAAAGGGGCTTCGTCGTTGGCGGGAGGGGCATAGAGGGCACCGCCCAGCGGAGGTTGCCAACCAATCGGCCAATCCAATCCTTCCCAAGTCCAGTAGTACCCTTTGGCGACCGCCTCGGCGCCGCGGATTTCCTCGTTCCGGGGCTCAGTTCCAAGGCGATAATAGATTCCCGCGCGCCGACTGTTGGTGCCTTCAGGCATAGCCCAGGCCTCCCAGCCATCACGGACCATATAGGCATTCGGATAAACTTGGCGAGAGCCGCGTTGGTGGTGGTTGAATTGCGTGGAGAGCGCCATTCGTTCCCGGTGCTCGTTGGCGCCCAACCCGCTTTGTATCCACAGTCTCACTGCGATACTGTTGGTGCCCCCGGTGGTGGCATCGGCAAAGGTGGTAGTGCGCATTAGTAAGATCTCTTCTTTCGGATCAAAAGAGATGGCTTCGGGGAAGATTCGATGCAGGCCTTGTTCAACCTCATTGCGGGTGATTTGCAGGGAACCGTCCGGCCAGAGAGGTTCCTCGTTGAGGCTTCGAACGAGGGCTTGGGGAACTCCTTGGGCGGCGCGATGGGGGGTCTGTCGAATGCCCGTTCCCGGCAGTGGGTCGGGAAGGAATTTCCAAGAACGCTCGGCTTCCGTCATAAGATCTGGGTTCCGGAAGTCTGCTTCCAATAAGATAGCCTCTTTTTCCGGTGAAGCTGCGGTGGTGCAGGCCTTTGCGCATAAGAGAAAAATTCCACTGAGGGCGAGGGGTAAGAATAGCGGGCGAATTTTTGTCATGACGTTCTTTTACCCGAATCTTTACCGATGCGCAAAACTTGAAAAACTTGGGGAACTGTTCCGACCCAAGAGAGTCTTTAATGGTGCGCCCCTTTTTGCTATTCTTTCGGGGCGCTTTTTTTTATTTTTATGAGTCATACTGTCCTACAGGCCAAGGGCTACCGGTTTGTTATTTTTGAAAGGGACTTTCAGGGACGTCCGGTTCACGTCTATCGAAACCGCGCTGAGGCGATGTTTTTCACCGATCCGGAAATCGCGGTCAGTAAGCAAACCGGCTTTGAGGCCAAGGATATTCGGGAAATTGAAAGAGTACTCTCCTCCCGCAAGGATGAGGTGCAATCGGCTTGGGAGGAACTTTTAGCGGAGAAGAAAAAAGCCAAAAAAACCGAGGCAGCGAAAAAGAAGGCTCTGGCCACCAAAATGGCAGAATCTTCGAAAGAAGAGACGAAACCGTCCCGTAAACCCCTCATTCGTTACGAGCCGGTGTCTGGAAGACGTTTAATTTCCGGACTTCGGAGGAAAATTCGGTACGCTCTTATCAAACGCAAACGTCGCCGCTCCGAGAAAAAGAGAGGGTGATTCCGGGCTTATCGGACTTTCAGCGCGGAGACTCCAGAGAGCCATTTCTGAAGTTTCTCGGCGAGATCACGTTTGCGGACCGGTTTGCTCAAAAAATCGTTCATTCTTTTTTGAATGGTTTCCCGTAGATCGCCTTCGATTACATTGGCCGAAAGGGCGATAATGATGATGTCCTTATTCAAGGGGCAACTTTGGCCATCGCGAATTTTGTCCGCTGTTTCCAGACCATTCATTCCAGGCATGTGAAGATCAAGGAAGGCGAGAGCAAAGGCCTCCTTTTGCAATTTTTCCAAAGCCTCTTCGCCACTGCTGGCACTTTCCGCTTGGAGTCCGAGGGTTTGAAGCTGCCGACAGGAAACTTTACGGCTGACCGTATCATCGTCGATGACGAGAATTTTTTGGTCGAAAAAGCCCCATACTGGATCTACGTGAGGGCGGTTTGGTGTTGTGCCCTCTTGGACCTTGGACAGGGGGATTTTGACGGTAAAGCGAGTTCCGGGTTTTTGGGGATTTTCATAAACGGGACTTTCCACCGAAATTTCCCCGTGCATCAGGTGTACCAGTTCCCGGGTAATTGCCAGTCCCAAGCCACTGCCGCCGTAGCGGCGGGTATTCGAATTGTCCAATTGACTGAACTTCTCGAACAACCGGCTCTGATCATCGGGAGAGATGCCCGGGCCGGTGTCGGTAATGGAAAGCTGTACGAGGCAGGTTCGAGAATCCTCTGCGGGAAGGACTTTCTTTTCCAAGCGAACCTCTCCTTGCGTCGTGAATTTCAAGGCATTGCCAAGTAGATTGAATAAAATTTCCTCAATTTTCCGGGCATCCCCGGAAAACCAGGACGGGGACTGTTCTCCCTCTTGGTATTGCAAGGACAGGCCTTTCTTCTTGGCGGATTGGGAAAGAATACGAATGACCTTATGGGTCAGATCCGTTACATTGAATTCTTCCAAGTGCAGGTCCATTCTTCCTGCCTCAATTTTACTCAAATCGAGGATATTTGAAACCATGTGATTTAAACTATCCCCACTGTCCCTAATCGTTTGCACCAACTCTTCCTGTTCGGAGTTCAGATTTGTTTCCAGCAGTACATCAGTGGTTCCCAACAGCCCGTGTAAAGGGGTGCGGATTTCATGGCTCATGTTGGCCACAAATTGGCTTTTGGCCTCGTTTGCGGCTTCTGCTTTGATACTTAGCTCCTCCGCCCGCAGGGCCTCCGTACGGAGATGTTCATTCAGTTGTTTGAGTTGGTCCTCGGCTTTTTTCAGAGAAGAGATATTTACACAGGTGGCCAGGACTCTTGTTTGCCCGTCCAGTTGAAGAGGGATCAGGTGTATCTTTTCCCAAAAAGTTGTACCGTCTTTCCGTCGGCTGGCCCAGATTATAATGCGGGAACCCTCTTTGGCCGCTTTGCGGATATTCTCTTGGGCATCCTGCAGAGAATAAGGGGGTGGGTTCCAATACGCGTCTTTTTGTAATTCAGAAACACTCTTCACACCATACTCTTCCAGCGTTTTGGGATTGGCATCCAGAATTTCCCCCGTGTCCGCATGGTGAATCATGATGGAAACCGGAGAACGGGCAAAGAGGGTGTAAAATCGTTTTTCCGTCTCTTGGAGGGCTGTGGTCCGTTCGTCGACCAAGGTTGTCAGAATTTCTTGTTGACGCAGGATACGGTCGGTAAGTAGGCCCATTAAGACACTCAAAATGAAGCCAAACAGTAAAGCCCGGTGGCTGTTTTTCGAGGAGTTGAGAGCAAAAAAACGATCGGTTGGAGTCAGGTGGATACAAAAGTTCTGTCCGCCCAGGGGAATGGAGTGAAAGGCCAAGAAAGGGTAGGGCTCCTGTTCGGGAAACCCGCACCTGCCCCGGATGGGGGTACAGGTTCCATCCGGGGCGTGATGAACAAAGCCCACATTGGCCAAATCCTGTTGCTTTTGTACTGGGAGGAGTTTGGTTAAATCCACCAAAGCGATGATCACTCCGCTCATATCCTTTTCCCTTTCGGCGTTTTTGAAAACGGGGGTAAAGATGCGAAGGGCTTTGATCTCCTCTCCCTCCCTCATGTCGGAAACGGGGACCGAGAGGGTTGAACTCCGGGTTTGCCAGGTTTCGATAATCGCTTGTCGTCGTTTGGGCTCCGAAAAAATATCAAAACCCTTGAATGGGGCTTCGTAACTTTCGGGGCCACTGGAGGTGTACAAGACGGGAACGACCAAATCCAAGGAAGGGTTTTCGTTCTGGGGTTTTTCCTCGTAATCCTCTAAAGTCCACACTCGGAAAGCCGGGTCTTCGGCCTTTTGTATGGTTTCGACAAAAGGTGAAACTTCCTCGGAACGAAGCAAAGGTGCATAGACCCAGGAACGAAGGTGTGGATTGCGCTGCAATGGTTCGATAAACGAACGGTATAAGCTCTCGTTTAGACCGTTTGAAACTTCAATGAAAGATTGTACGACCGGCATTTGGCGGTAAACTATCTCATGGAGAAGTCTTTCGATGGCCAAGCCTTCCTGGTAACTGATATCGGTGAAGGCATTCTTCAGCTCCCATTGATTTAAACGATTTTCATTGGTGACGATAACGCCGGTAATGACGACCCCTGCCAGGAAAAGAAAAATGGCTTCGGTGTGACGATAGAAGAAGATTCGAGTGGACCCTTGTGGAGAAACCTTTCTCTTTTGACAGATGGCGATAAAGGCCACCCATAAAAGCCCCAGGGCTATCGTGCCTCCCACGACCCCTCGTGCAGCCTGCCATTTTTGTCGGCTCCAAACCCCCGCATCTTGATCCAATCCAAAGACCAACCGGCGCTTTTGCAGACTCTCGTGAAAGAGCGGTGGATCAATAGGAACAAAGGACGATATCCATGTTCCCCGACGATCAATAACCGGACCGGTTACTTGGGATTGCCCGCTCAAAAAAACTTCGAAAGCCGCCGCCGGGGCTTCCGCGACAGGGGCACCGGGGGGAGTGTAATTCGAGTCATGCGGGGGCGCGGAATCAACCAGAAGCGTGATTTGCCCGGCTTCCGTTTGTTCCAGAAGATAGGCAAAACGGAATTGCTCATGCCCTTTGGCGAGGGCTTGAAAATAATTTTTGACCCTCTGGTAATCCGCCGAGTCCACATCGGAGGAATTGCCGGTTAACAAGGCGAGTTCGGCAAAAGAAAAGGAGCGGGCAAAGTTTTCGGCAATATTCCGCTTTTCATTTCTCATTTGGTCTTCCTCGTGTCGGAGAATGACCGTAACACTCAAAGTGCTCACCAAAAGAAGGGTCGCGAGAACAAAGAGTGAGGGTTTACCAAAATAGGGGTAATTCTTCACCACGTCATATATATTAGCCAAATTTTGAAAATAAGAAATAAAATTCAATTCCAAAGGCTAAATTCAGTCAATTAGAACTTTTCTTGAGAATGAAAATAAGAAAAATGTAAGGATTACGAAAGCAGCCGGGGAATCGATAAGACTAAAAGTGGATTTTGGGGAGGGGAAGGCGTGTCCCGCTCAGCGGTGGTAGCCTGTTTGGGGAGGGTGCACCTTTCCTTTGTCCTGGGTAGCTCGCAGGGCAGAGAAGGAAGCCCGGTAGGGCTAAGAAGGATTAAATTTTCCTTCTTACTTTCCTCTGTCCTTGCTCTTGTGGTGGGTTTTGCTAATTTACTGGTACATGCATAGGTTTCCCTGGAAGTTTTTCGTAGGCAGTTTAATGATCCTGATCGGTGGGTTGCTTTGGGTTTCGGCTGAAACGGTCGAGGAAGCGGAGTCCAACGACGCCCCAGTTCCCGCTGCCTCGGCGGAGACCTCCGATGCCGGGAATGACCAAGCGGAAGCTCCGGAAGAAACATCCGAAGAAGATGCGTCGGAACTCTCCCCCGAGGAGGCTGAAACAACGCCCCCCGGGGAAGACGTGGTGGAGCCGGTGGAAGAGCGTGAGGCCGACCGCCCCCGCACTGCCAGCACCCTTTTGCGGGGGGCAGATCGCCCCGAATTCAATGGGCGCGATCCTGTGAAAATTGTCGTCATTCCAGTCGTTGACGGGATTACCCGGCCGGTTCAATTCGCCATGCGACGGGGGTTGCGGGAAGCCAGCACCAACGGAGCCGATGTGGTGGTGCTCGATATGGATACTCCCGGCGGGGGTTTGAATGTGACCCTCGAAATGATGGAAATGCTGGCGCGCTTTGACGGGCGGACCATGACCTACGTGAATCCCGATGCCATTTCGGCGGGAGCTTTTATCGCCAGTGCTACCGAAGAGATCTATTTTGCTCCCCGTGGCCGAATGGGGGCCGCTGCTCCGGTGATGGGCTCCGGCGAGGAGATTCCCGAAACGGCCATGGCCAAAATTATGAGCTATCTTCGCGGAACGGTGGAAGCTTATGGGGAGGGGATCCAGTATCGGCCCGAAGTTTTGCGTGCGATGTTCGATATCGATTACGAATTGTACCTTGATGGCCGCGTCCTAAGCCCCCCGGGCGAATTGCTGACCCTTACCGCGTCCCGGGCGCTGGAGGAATTCGGGGATCCTGCCCACCCGCTTTTGGCGATGGGAATCTACGAGGACCTCGACAGTATGTTTTTGGATTTGTATGGGGAGGGGAACTATGAGGTCACCTATTTTGAGATCACCTGGTCCGAGTCGGCCGCCCAATATTTATCCCTGATTGCGCCTCTGCTGATCGCGGGTGGGATTATTTGCATCTATCTGGAAGCCCAATCCCCCGGGTTCGGGTTTTTTGGCATTGTGGGGGTCATTCTCATGATTCTCTTCTTTGGCACGAACTTCATTGCCGGACTGGCCGGGCACGAGCCGATGATTCTTTTCTTTTTGGGGGTCATACTTATCCTGATTGAGGTGATTTTCCTTCCAGGAGTCTTGTTTTTAATGATTCCCGGCTTTTTGTTGGTGGTGGCCTCGTTGATCTGGAGTTTGACCGATTACTGGCCGCAGGAAGGGGTGAGCTTTGATCCGTCTCTCTTGTTCTGGCCGACCCTGAATGTTTTTCTCGGCATCGCCCTCGCGGTGTTAGGGATTTTGGCCATGATCCGCTATCTGCCGCGTTCCATCCTCCTTGATCGCCTGGTTCTGGCCAGCGCTGTGGATGGCGTTTCGCAGGAAAGCGGGAGGGATCCCAGAGATTACGGTGGTCGTACCACCGGCGGGTTTCAATGGCCTGAGCCTGGAACCAAAGGGGTCGCCATCAGTGGCCTCTATCCCTCCGGCGAAGTCGAGATTGAAGATCGCCGGTACCAAGCTTCCGCCGAGGCGGGAACGATTTCCCCGGGAGATAAAATTGAAGTTGTCGGGCGGGGGACCTTTGCCCTTATTGTTAAGAAGATATGACCCTGATTTTTCTCCTCATCTTCATTGCCCTCATTCTCTTTTTCGGAGAACTCCTCGTCCCCGGTGGGGTTCTGGGGATTATCGGGGGGGTGCTTCTGGTCATTGCGACCGTCCTTGGTTTTATGGAAGGAGCGGAAGTTGGCGTTTTTGTCTTTCTCTTTGCGGCGGTTTCCAGTGTCGCGTTATTGTATGTTGAGCTAAAGCTTTTGCAAAATACCACCCTTGGGAAGCGTTTCTTTTTACAATCCTCCATTGACGGAACCAGTCAGGATCCCGTGGGGCAAAGCGATCTTGTCGGAAAAGAGGGAGAAACCTTGACTCATCTCAGTCCGACCGGTCTTATTTTGGTTGATGGTAAGAAGTATGAAGCCTTCTCCCAGAGCGGTGTCCTGAACAAAGGAACCAAAATCAAAGTTACGGCCGTGGAAAGTTTTCGGGTAACCGTACGAAAAAGCTAGCAATTTTAAAAACCTCTAACCCTACTAAAATACATCTATGGAAAACATTGGAACGATTATTCTCATCGGCGGACTGGTTTTACTGGTCGTTATCGCCATCATCTTCTTTGCCTTCTTCTCGGTCTGGTTGCGGGCCTGGTTGGCCGGTGCTTATGTCAGCATCCCCAATCTCATCGCCATGCGGATCCGGCAGGTTCCTTACGGCGTCGTTGTGGACGCTCGCATTACCGCCAAAAAGGCAGGTATGGAACTGACCACCGACGAACTGGAAGCCCACTACCTGGCGGGCGGCAGTTTGATTCCAACGGTGCAGTCCCTGATTACCGCTCTCAAGGCGGGGATCCCCCTCGATTTTACCCGTGCCTGCGCCATTGACCTCGCGACCCGAGGTACCGGGAAATCTGTTTTGGAAGCGGTCCGGACTTCGGTTGATCCCAAGGTCATCGACTGTCCCAATCCTGCTGGCGGCCGTTCCACCATCGACGGTGTGGCCAAGGACGGGATTCAGGTAAAAGTCCGCGCCCGGGTCACCGTGCGGACCAACCTTGACCGCTTTGTTGGCGGGGCCAAGGAGGAAACCATTATCGCTCGTGTCGGTGAAGGTATCGTAACCACCATCGGTTCGGCCGACACCTATAAATTTGTTCTCGAAAGCCCCGATTCCATTTCCAAGGTCGTGCTGCAGCGCGGGCTTGATGTTGGCACCGCCTTTGAAATTCTCTCCATCGATATTGCCGACGTTGACGTTGGTGAAAACGTCGGCGCCCAACTGCAGGAAGCCCAGGCCGAAGCGAACAAGAACATGGCGCAGGCGCAGGCGGAAATCCGTCGTGCCGCTGCGGTCGCGCAGGAGCAGGAAATGAAGGCCCGCGTGCAGGAGATGCAGGCGAAGGTTGTCGAGGCGCAAGCGCAGGTGCCGCTGGCCATCGCCCAGGCTTTCCGCGAAGGCAATATTGGAGTTATGGATTACCAGCGCTATCTGAATATCCAATCCGATACCGATATGCGTAAATCGATTTCCAAGCCCGAAGACGGCCCTGGTGGAACCCCCGGCGGCCCTTCCGGACCCATTAAGAAATAGTGATCTTCGGACGGGTCGGTGATTAACCGGCCCGTCCTTTTCTCCTATGGAATTCATCGAAATACTTTTTCCGTTACTGGTCATCATCTACTTTATCTTTTCTTTTTTTAAAGGATTGATGACCCCTGATGAGGACGATCTCCCCCCTGGCCAGCAGTCTTCGGAAAGCGATGAGGAAGCGGAAGCCCGGCGCATACAGGAAGAGATTCGACGCAAGATCGTGGCCCGCCAGCAAGGGCAACAACCCGCGCAATCCGGCCCCTCCTTCGAGGAGGGACCACCCCCGCTCATTGTAAATCAGCGGGAAGAACCCAAGCTGTCTCCGGAGGCTGGTTTTCGCCGGGATAAAGGCGCTGACGAGCGTCTGCGACCCGGTGCCGATGCCCCTCCGCCAAGGGCTCAGCCGAGTCCTTCGGCTGGCGGGAATACCATGTTGGAACAACTTCAGGCCCAGAAACGGCGCTTGGAAGAAACCCGTGTGGATCGTCGGAAAGCCGAACGCGATGCCGCCCAAAGTCTGCGACGCTCGGAATCCCGTCATCAGCACCAATCCTGGGATATTCCGACCAAACGGGTTCGCACCGCTGCGGGGCCAATTTCTCATTATGATATTGCCCGGGAACTTCGTGAAGATGAGGGCCTGCGCCGTGCCTTTATTATGCGGGAAGTTCTGGACCGCCCCCTGGCTCTCCGTCCACTCCGTGATTCCTATGCTGATTTATCTCGTTAGGGAAAGTTTTTTGTCTCGCCAAACCGGCTAATTCTTCTTTAAATTCTATCCTTCCAAGGTCGCATAGCTCAGTTGGTTAGAGCGCCTGCTTCACACGCAGGAGGTCACAGATTCGAGTTCTGTTGCGACCACCACTTTCCCAGCCGCTAATGCCCGCTATTTCAAATGTTTAGCGGGTTTTGCTGTTGGGTAAAGGCAGAATGAATGAACCGCAGAGATCGCGGAGGACGCCGAGAGGAGGGAGGATGGTGATTTTTCGGGCTGTTTTAATGTGAAAAAAACTCTGCGCTCTCAGCGTGCTTTGCGGTTGGGAAAAGGCAGAATGAATGAACTGCAGAGATCGCGGAGGACGCCGAGAGGAGGTAGGATGGTGATTTTTCGGGCTGTTTTATTGTGAAAGAAACTCTGCGCTCTCAGCGTGCTTTGCGGTTGGGAAAAG
>JAFIGF010000140.1 GCA_020831535.1 Opitutales bacterium
GTGATCTCCTTCGTATCCGGCCCGTATATCCAAAACATGCGTCGAGCACCGGATTTTTTATTCTCCAGATAAGATTCCCAGATGCGCACTCCGTATTTTTCGGTCAACTCCCCAATCTCATGGGACTGCAGTCCCGGATGCCTCGGATTGGATTCAAGATGCTGCAACGCCTTGCGAATCTTACGGTAAAGATCCTTTTCATCGCGGTTTAATTCGTCGGCCAAAGCTTTTTCGCTGAGCACGGAAATCAACACCTCGGCTTCGCCATCAAGGTAGACGGTAAACAAGCGGTCTTAAACTTCGGGCACTTTCGACCAGTCCAGCTTCGTCCCCTTGCGCCCTGCTTTGTGCCGCTTTACCCCCGCTTCGATCTGCTTCAGCATCTCCGGAGATACCAAAACACGCGGCTCCAGCTTGACGCTGCTGGAATAGCTTCGATTTTCAAACGTGAGCTGCTTGGTCGATCACCTCCTCCGGGGAAACACATCATTGATTTCAAAGTGGTTTTGTTATTTAATTGAACAATGAATGCTGAAGTAGAGGATTTCAGGGTGTATGGGGACGCAGCATTGCCGGTTGATCCCGCCGAATCCTTGCCTCGGCGAATCTGGATGTTCTCCCCCGACGAGTATCACCGTTCTTCAGATTTGATTCTAAAATGTATTCATTTGTGCAGGGGGTTTAATTCAAGTTGGGGATTTAGAATTGTTCGCCCCAGGGATTTTATCGCAGGTGAGCTTTTGCCCGTGGCTGTCAAGGATTGGCTCCAGTGGCCGGTAACGCTGAAAATTGAGTGGATGCGTCTCTGGTACTTGTACAATCTCGGGGGTGTCGCCGTCGATTGCCGGTGTTTTTGCCTCTGCGCTTTTGATGATTGGCTCAATGAGCATGTGGAAAAAACAGGTTTTTTTGCCTTCGCAGGTGACGGAATTCCAGCGACCCCTTCCCGTTGTTTAATGGCCTCTGTTCCGGGAAATGTGTTCATCGGGTCGGTCCTCAACGCATACCGAACCTATGTGACCACCGGTAAAGGGCTCTCCCCGGGGGATCGGGTTAGGCGGTTATTCCGGAACAAAACCGGAAATAGAGAGGATGGTCGGAATATTCTCGATCGGCTGATTCGGAAGGAAGTGGAAAGCGACTCTCCAGCAGCGAGGGTATGGGCGAAGACACCACGAATTCCGGTATCCGAGGTTGAATTCCTGAGAAACGAGGGGTTCCATGCCCAAGCTTCGGAGCGAACGAGACAATTTCTCGATCACCTCAGCGTTCCATTGATCCGCATGGATAAAAGCTGTGATCAACTTCCAGCGAAGTCCGGGACAAATCTCACCTTGTTGCTGAACAAAAACATCGCCCCTGAGACAATCAACCCGCTCTCCGGATCAGGGGGGGATCTTTCGCCAAACCCTTGGCGCCAGGTTCTGGTTGTAGGATCAGTGCGCACGGGAACAACTGTGTTCCGAAAATTCTTAGCCTCCTCATCCCTCTACACTGATTTTAACGAAACTTTTCATCCTCACCTGCACGGATCGAGAAACTGGTTTTTTTGGCTTACCCGATTGGGGCCCGTGCACCCTATGGAATACCATCAATTGTGGCCCCGGTTTCTCCGCCAATCAAAGTTCGATCCGGAAATAGCGCTTGTTGACGTGAAGACCGAGGCCATTCATTTGCTGCGCGATCAGAACCTAAACCGTGCCTGGCCGCCTTTCCTCATGTGCGACCCTAAAATTGAAACAGTTCTCATCAGGATGAAGCGTCGAAATGTCCTTTCGCAAGTTTTGTCCTACGAAAAGTTGCTGAAGACGGGCCAGGCGATCGCAACAGAATCGGGGGTTCCAAAAGCAGGAGTCTGGCTCGACCCGGGAACGGTCCTTCAAAAGATAGAAGATTATCAGCGGCGTGAGTTCGAAGTGGATAAGTTGATCGGCAAGGCTAACCTCTACCTCGACTATGAAGACCTGTTTGACGAGCAGGGAATGTTCAGCTCTGAGGTGATTCAAAAATGCAAAGACCTTTTCCCGGAAACACAGGTCGATTTTGATGCCAATCCCAACTTCAGAAAGATGGGAAAACCCACAGACCTTCAAAACCGGGAGGAGATCAGCGAAGTGTTGCGGAATACCCCATACGCGTGGATGCTAGAGCAATTCTAATTTAAAGACTTACAATATCCGGCAGCCCTAAAGAAGTTTTCGCACTCCACAGCATTGAGATCATCGAGGATAGGAATTACTCCCCGAATACTTCTTCGAGAGTTTTCGCGTCGAGGATTCGTTCTCCCCAACATTCAAGCTCTTCAAGTCCAGCGTGGTTGAGTTTTTCCTGGGATACGTAGTCCAGTTCGCCAAATTTCCGGGCGATCAAACGCTGTAGAATCATGCGCTCGCCTTCCTGGCGTCCCTCTTCGCGTCCTTCCTGGCGTCCCTCCTGTCTGAGTTGATCTGCGATGCTCATGGCTTCTTCTTTTAAATGAGTTGATGTTACTTCATTTATGATAGTGTAGAGGGATTCCCGGTCAAGGGTATTCCCCGCTTCAGTCAGGTAAGTCAGGCAGATGCGCACTTGATAGGTGAGCAGACGGAAGGTCATCCATGCGAATTGTGCGGGACAGCAGGTCGCCAACATGTCACGCCGTAGCCTTGTGCAACGGCGGAAAAACAAAGGGGCTGAATCGGGCGAGGCGAGGTCGGGAGGGGCGGTCGATTTTGCCCGGATGGAGCGACGGCGCGGCATGTGCTTTCAGGGAGCCTAAGCGACCAGTAGCAGATGCCGTGACGGAGCAGTTGGTGGCCCGTTGCCGGTGGGGTCGGAAATGTGGATAAATCAATACGGAGTGAAACGGAGATGCTTACAGTCCCGCCATAGGGAAACAAGCGCAGCGCAGTCGGGAGCGTAGCAATGCGTGGACTGACCCATTCGGCTGTCCCGAAGATGCTTGCAGTCCGGCCCCGCAAGGCGGGGGAAATAAGCGAAGCGCATCGGGAACACAAAAGGAAACTTATTCGGACGAGAGTGTGGACATAGCGCGTCAGCGCGAAGATGGCAAAGCCCCCGCAAGCGGGGGGGGGGAGTGAGACCGGGTGCCCACCGGGCGGAATCACGAACAAATCACCCCAAAAATCCTACGATGTCAGTTCGGCCAAAAATACGACGTCAATTTGAGCGGTAACATCTACTGCAAAATGACCATATATAAATACTCTATCCCTGTTTCCGTGTCCTCACCAACGGTAATTAATCTAAGCAGGTGATCTTCGCTGAAACCAAAGTTCCATTCCTCATGAGGGATAAAAGCATCCGGAATCCAAGCTTTGTTATGCACTTCATTAGTATAGTCATTTAATTTTCCGTGGTTAAATAAAAGCCTTTCCTTTGCCTTCATACTGTCAGAGGTTGAAAGTGTATAGCGATCATCATCCCTCCAATCCGCACTAAATGCCTTCGAACTGTCCGAAGTGAGTCTCACATACGTTACTCCATCCCGAAAATGCCCTGCCCTGTGAAACGCTTTAAATGTTTTAATTTTACTTTCGTTATCTACAACAATTGGATCTCTAAATTTACCCCTTTCTATATCTTTATACCTAGATTCACATCCAAACATGAAAACAACTATTAGAATTATTATGCATTTTTTCATTATTTTATTCTAATTTATCAACAATAGCTTCTGCATCAGGACGCTCCCCGCCTCGGACCCAGAAAATTAGCTGAGGTTCTATCTTGCCTGTAACTAGAAATTCATTTGCAAGCCCATCCGAAGGGGTCAGTCCACGTATTTTTGATTTTGTAGTTTTTTCCATGATTTATCGGATTTCACATTCGCGCAGCGGTGACGGCTTATCAAGCTGCTGAGGGAGTTTGGCGTGCCCATGAACAACCTTTCGGCTAGCCAAGGATTGGGGACAAGATGGCGTTCTCGAAGGTATCTGGCAAGGGCAACTTTCCAAGTCGCTCCCTTGCGTGCCGTTGACAACTCGGTTTCGGTCCGCCCCAAACACTCCAGCCCTTGTTTTAAGTCCCTCTCCCAACGGGGTTCACGCATCTCCCTGGCCTCGGCCTCCACCACCAAACCAAACTCTTGGTCCTCCAAATCCTCAAGCACCGCCTTTTTGAACTCTTTGCTCCCCTTTGCCCAACCACGGCACATCTTCTCAAATCCCAACTTCTTACGCGCTTTCTCATCCTCCGACAAAAACGACAGATACTCCCGATAGCTTTCACGGCC
>JAFIGF010000155.1 GCA_020831535.1 Opitutales bacterium
CGAATGTCCCATGTTTGGTTTGGCACCATTCTAGGGGAAGACGGCAAAGCCATCAAAACCCGTTCCGGCGATCCGATCCGCCTGAAGGACCTCTTACGGGAAGCCGAGGAAAGAGCCCTGGGCATCGTCCGGGAGAAAAACCCCGATTTGCCGATGGAAGAGTCTCAGAAAATTGCCCAAACCGTGGGGATTGCCGCCATTAAATATGCTGATTTGAGCCAAAACCGAACCAGCGACTATGTCTTTGCCTGGGACAAACTATTGAGCTTTGAAGGCAATACCGCCCCGTACCTGCTTTATGCCGTCGCCCGTATTCACAGCATTCTCACCAAGGCAAATCTCTCTCCGCAAGACGATGGCAATACGTTGGCCGAAGCTTCTCCCTTTGAGACTCCGCAGGAACTTTCCCTGGCCCGTAAACTCACCGCCTTCTCCCCTGTCCTTGCCCAAACGACGAACGACCTCCGCCCGCATTATCTCTGCACCTACCTTTTTGAATTGGCGACGGAATTCAGCGCCTTCTACAATGCCGACAAAGTCCTGACCGAAGACCAGGCCACCCGGGCACGGAGAATTCTCCTTTGCCGCCGCACCCTCTTGTTTTTAGAAACCGGATTGCATTTACTAGGCGTTCAGTATCTAAAAAAAATGTAAACACATTGAGGCTTGCGTGCTTCTCCTTCAACAATTTCAATCCTGCCAAAGCACCTATATTATGGACAAATATTTCATTAAAGACACCCTCAATGCGGAAGCCCGCGGCCCTTTTTCCCTGGAGGACCTGCAATCCCTCGGAGAAAATGGCCACATCGCCCCAGAGTCGCTGGCGTACACCGAAGAAGACGACAGTTGGTTGGAAATCAACAAACGGGATAAGCTTATGACTGCGGTTTTTCCAGAAAAGAAAAAGCTTCGGATACGCCCCAAGGATGAGATAGATACGATCAACAAAGAAAGCGCAGACGATCAGGAAATCAGTGTCAATGACCTGCTGGCCGCCGCAGAAGGGAAAACCAAAGGATCAAAAAAGGCTCAGCGAGTTATGGAGTTACAGGAAAAAGGAGCTTATTGGGGGCTCACTTTTACCGGTTCCCTTCTGCTGGGATTCTCCCTCGTAATGCTTTTCCCGCAAATAGACGTACTGCTCAGCTTCCACGCCGGGGAATACATTGTGAACCCTTTCATCATCATGGGTCTGCTGGGGTTGGCCGCATCGGCCATCATTCTCTTGCAAGTCCCTGAAGTTTACCCTTTTATGAGATTTTTTGTCTCTTTCGCCTTTGGTTTCCTGGCCTTGTATTTTTACTCCATGGGAGAGTCCGGCTATATTCTTTTTGCCTTATTGGCCACCGCATCAATGTTTACGCTCACCCTAATCGCTCACCTTTATTATGTTATTGCGGTTGCAGCTGTCGGCCTTTTCTCTTTAGTAATACTGGCGACCAACTTTTTGACTTCCTAGGGAAGTCACGGAAATGGGAGGGAAGAAACGCAACTGCAGGCTATGGCCAAACCGGAAGACTCTAAGAAAAAAACGCTCTCCCAGAGAGGGAAGGAATTCTACCAAAGGGTCCACCAGTTGGTAACCACCGAGATATGGAAGCATGACCGCGAGGATTCAGGTTGGGCACTGTTGCGAATCAAGATTTTAAGAATTCTCACCATTGCCTTCCAAGGCTTGCGCGACACCAAGCTAGGCAATCGTGCCGCCGCTTTGAGCTTTAGCAGCTTGCTGGCCATTGGCCCCATCATTGCCGTTTCCTTTATGGTATCGGGCTTTATCATTGATCGAACAGACTCCGATATCGCCGTCCAATCGATCAATCGCGTAATTCAATTTGTCGCCCCCCAAGTGGGATTAGAAAGGGAGGAGGAAGCCTCACCGGAAGGGCTTACGGATGAGCCGGCGGACGTTCTTATGCCCGAAGAAAACGGGGAGAACGAACAATCCGAAGACATTGTCCTGAATCCGGAACTGGTGGACATGATTGATAATTTCATTGCCCGAAGCCAATCGGGAGCCATTGGAATAATGGGGATTTTCTTTATTATGGTGGTGGCGATGCAAATGCTTACCTCCATCGAGACGGCCTTTAACCATATCTGGGGCGTCTCGCGGGGCCGCAGTTGGTTTTTGCGGATCGTTTTCTACTGGACCAGTCTGACCCTTGGCGCGGTGCTCGCCTTCACGGCACTGGGATTCTTATCCACCGCCGCGCTCACCAATTTGGTTGCCGACCTTCCCCTCGGAGGAGCTTTATCCTACATCCTTCCGTTTCTTACTCCGATTTTGTCCTTTTTGATTCTGGTCAGCATCCTGGCCGCCTTTTATCGCTTCATGCCCAACACCCATGTCCGATGGGGGCCAGCTTACCTCGGAGCCGCTATTGTGGCCGGTTTATTGTTCGCCAACAACGTCATGGCCTTTCTGTACATCCAAAGAGTCACCACCTCCTATAACCTCTATGGGTCGGTGGGGATGATCCCGGTACTCATGTTCGGCCTCTTTGTCTTTTGGCTCATCATCCTCCTGGGCGCACAGCTCACTTATGCAGTGCAAAATGTGAACTATCTCAGCAATCAGGAAATCTGGAAAAGAATCAGCTTCAAAACCAGAGAATTGTTGAGTTTTGTCGTCCTTCTTCTCGTTGCGCGACGCTTCAAGCAAGGAAAGGAACCTTTCACTTCGGCCGAAATTATTGACCGGCTACAAGCCCCCGGGCAAGTCGTCAATGAATGCCTGTCGCATCTCGCCAAAATGGGATACCTCACCAGTATCCCACCCTCCGGGGAAACGACTTCCCAGCTTTATCGCTACCAACCGGCAAAACCACTTGGGCAAATAACCCTCGCAGGATTCCACAATGACCTGACCGAGTTCGGCAACGAACAGGCCGTGGAAATTCTTGACAGTCAGGGTCCAGCCATTAAGGCGTACCGTAAACTGATTAGTGAAACACCGCCAACGATGAACCAAACGCTTGAGGATTTTCTTTCTTCAGGAAACGGGAACCGCTCTACCAACACAAAATGAAAAAGCTGGCGCAAAGCGTTGACGGGAAGGTGAAAATTCTCTGATAATGCCCGTTTGCTAAATTCACTCTACCTATGATTACCTGGCTTCAAACCCGCTTTCAAAAGGGGTATCAATTACTCTTCCTCGTTCTTCTCGCGATCGTCATCGTGGCCTTCGTCTTTACCATCGGGGCACAGCCCAGCGGTCCCGGCGGACGGATGAGCCTCGAGGAAACCGATTTTTTCGGTTACAATTTACAAACCCGCCAAGGAGATGAACAACTCCAACGGAGAGGTTTTCTAAGCCACCAGATGCGATATGGCGTCCCACCGCAACAATCTGACTACTTTTACCAAAGGGTACTTTTCATGGGCCTCGGTCGGGAAATCGGATTGCAACCGCCGGAAGATGAAGCCTTTGCCCGCTTTATCCGCTCCCGCGAAGCCTTTCAAGATCAAGACGGTCGCTTTCGCTCCGCTCTTTTCCAGGAATTTTTAGCCGACTTCGAGGACAATCCCAACATCACCGAAGACGAGATTTTCATCGTCTTGGCGGAGGATTACATAGCCGAGAAAACCGAGAGGCTTATGGCTGGCCCGGGACATCTACGCGACAGCGAAATTCGCCGTCAACTTGCCGCCCGGGAAATCCGCTGGACCATCAACACCCTGTCTTTGGAAATGGGCGGGATTCGCTACGAAGGAGAACCGCAAGAAGAAGACTTGCGCACCTTCTACGAAGAAAACCTCAACCTCTACGAAATCCCCACCCGGAAAACAATCTCTTATACTGTGGTCGAAGCCGCAAGCTTTGCCGAAGATGTGGAAGATCCCGGCGACTCCCCCCTCCGTCAGCACTTCCAACGCCACTCGAATCGCTTTCCCGACCCTCGTGCGGAGCAGGAAGAAAATGGCGAAGACGTCGAGCACGAGGAAGACTACTTCGAGCTTGTTCGAGGCGAAGTTCTCGCAGATTATCAGCTTACGATGGGCCGCCGGGCCGCGAACCGATTCGCCACCGAATTGGCCGTCCAACTGTGGGACGTCCGGAATGATCCGGAAGACCTTGAAACCCTCCTGGAAGAGAACGATCTCTCCCGCACCACCTTGGAACCCGTTCGTTCCGGTGAATTGCCTACCGAAGTCGATTGGCCCCAACGCTTTGTTGACAACCTCGACCGACTCACCGAAGACCGCCCTATTTCCGACCCCATGAGTTGGAATGAGGATTATGTGATTCTCTTCCTGGACGGCACGATTCCGCCCTCCCACGAGGAATTCGAAGACATTCGCGACCGCGTCGAAGAAGACTTCCGCGAAGACGAAACCCGGGCCCTCCAAGCAGAACGCAGCACCGCCATTCGCGAAAATTTAAGTGAAGGGCAGGACAGTGAGGATTTTGATTGGGAAGCCTTTGCCGAGGAACACGACCTGACCTTTCAACGTTTCGAAGACTTTTCCCAAGCCGACAATCCTGAAGGCTTGCCTAGACAAATCTTATTCCGGCTCACCGAATTTCGCCAGGGTGACCTTTCGGAAATGATCCGCAGCAACAATACCGGATATTTCCTTTACATTGACGAACGGAGAATCCCGGAAGACTTTGCCTCCGAAGAAGAAATTGCGGACCGGAAAAACATGATGAAAGAGGCTCTCTCCGGCGGCAACGCCGAGAATATCGCAGCTCAACTCATTCGGCGTTACGCTCCCTACCTTTTCCGGGAAGGGTTTTCGCCCACCAACTAAGTGCGCGTCTCTCCCCGTACTCCTTCATCTTTTTGGTGAACTACTGAGTAAATCCGACCATAGGTTTTTGGTCATCTCGTACCACAGGCAACTTGGACTGCGAAAATAAGGCTCAAGGGGCTAAATCGACCTGAACAGATGCCCTTTCGAAATTCTCCGCCACAATCAATGGGTGTGGTGAAAAAGTCCCTAATTTGGCTATAAACCTATCAGGAATCACCTCCAGCCGCGTGTTGAAAAAAGTACAAACCTCGTTGAAATATGATCGTGCTAAAGCAATGCGTTGCTCCGTTTCACTCAACTGCTGTTGCAACTGCAGAAACGTTTCATCGGACTTCAACGACGGGTAGGCTTCGCGAATTGCCAAAAGGCAAGGCTTTACCCCGGCCGGATCAGGGCCCTCCGCCCCCGGCTCTGTCGCCGCCGACTGAGTCCGTAATTCAGCCAACTCTGATTGGAGGGTTTTTTCATGATCCTTCAGCCCTTTAACAATCGAAACAATCTGCGGAATTAAATCAGACCGGCGTTTCAACTGAATTTCCACCAAAGACCACGCGCGTTTCATTCGCTGTCGGAGATCCACCAAACTGTTGTAAGCAATCCATATCCACCCCAAAAACCACCCTACCAGAAAAGCACTCCCGAAGAGAAACGAATAAGGACGCATCTTCTCCACCATAGCGGGATGTTCATTCCAAAGGAACCATTGCCCGCCGACGATCAGAAGAAAGGCCACCAGCGCCAAAGCCCAGGCCGCCAGCGCGTATCCACGGCTCACCTGGGAAGCCGTTCTGGTCGATATTAGAAAAAGACGCGCATCTGGATCATGGGCGATTTCCGGAGCCACCATATCTTCCCGTTCGCGCGCTTTTCCGACCACGTACAAGGACTGATGCAATGGAACCGCCTCCTCAATGAAACGGCGTTTATGAGTGCTGTTGGCCACTGCCCGGCGTGGCCCTTTTTGATAATACAAAGGATCTTTTCTCCGGCAGGTCTGGTCAAAGAGAGTCTTTGGTTCAACCTTTGCCCCATCGGGAAGGATGCGCAAAATTCCGGTGTCATCCCGAAGGTAAAAAGGGATTCTCTCTTCATCGGAAGCAACCGTTTTCCAACCACTGCGGGTCCGGGTTCGAGTCTTCGTTTTCCCTTTCGAATCCCGATAGGTTTCCCTCTCCCTTTTACGCCAATGCTCCTGTACCCGCCATTGATAATGAACCACGGACTCATCCGCGAGATAGGATCGAAGCGGCTTTTCGGCCTCTGCGGTCCCCTTCACCTCTACCAGGCCAACAAAAACTCCCTGAACCTTGCTTGTTGGGAGGTTGTCGACCAAATACTTCTTTTGTCGGTATCGCAAGGCGATCACAAGAAAAACCAGCGCCACCATAAAAATACCAGAACTGATCAGCCAATAATTTTCCGGAAAAGACATAGGACGAACAAAATCGCGGTACACATAAAAAAGGAAACGTGATCAAGCTTTTCCTTGGCACAAAACTTTGGCAAGCGTAAACAATTCCCACCCTTCCCAAGGCCCTCAAAAATAGCCCCAGAACAGCAAAATAACCAAAGTTAAGGTCGTCAGTAAAACACTAACCCCCAATCCCGAACGGTACCGGTCAGGGCTGTATTCGCGGTCTTCCTCATGGGGTTTCAGCAACACAAAGGGATTGCGGGCAGCCCGACAAGTTTGCGCCACGATCTCATCAAGAATCTCCTGCGAGCGGCTGAAAAACCGGTTCACCCCGCCAATGAAAACGTTCTTCGCCAACGGCGCGGGCCGACGGAAAAACCAATCCACATCCAACACAATTTTAGCTTTGCCCAGAATGCCGTGCCGGAAAATCCAGAAAACCACGAAGGTGAAAAGCGACAACTGCAAAACCTCCACTACATTGTAGGTGGTATAAAAGGTGCCTTCCATCGGAAAAGGCAGAATGGGGAAAAGAAGCCCCTCAAACCCGAAAGCCACACAGAAAAAAGCCAGGATTCCCATGGCCCAGAGCATGTTTTTCGGAATCGGCCGCATCACCTGCAAAGGTTCCTTGGCCTTGTAAAACCAGGTATAGTAAGGGAGTTTAATCCCTACACTGAGGAAGGTGCCGATCGCCGCGAAGACCAAAAGGTAATACGCACTGTACCCCCCCGCGAATTTAGCGCTCTCGAGGATCATCGCCTTACTGACAAATCCGTTGAAAAGCGGAAATCCGGAAATCGAAGCGCCCCCGATCAAATACAACAAAACCACCAC
>JAFIGF010000157.1 GCA_020831535.1 Opitutales bacterium
AGCGGGACCTTCGCCCTCCCGGCGGAGCGGATGCGTTTCCCGGGAGGGCGAGGGTCTCTCCAAGCTCGAGTGGTCGGATTGAGGTGCGGATTCTTGGCGGAGGTCCATTGATCCAAGCGGGTGCGGCGGGAAACCTTCGTCCCACACCAAACTGCGCCTGAAGCACGCGGCTACTTTGCTTGCGGGTCCATTTTGGTAGCGCGGCGCTTTCCTCTCCTTCGTAGCTTTAGCGAAGTAGGAAGCCCGCGTTGAAGCCAGCACCCATTAGCTTACACATGAGCGGAAATCCCCAGAATCGGGACACTTCAAAGACGCCTTCGCCATCGAAGGGATAACCATCTCTCCTACTATACTTAAAAAAAAAGCACCCTCCGTAACCGGAGGGTGCTTTGATAAGAACAATTAACGGTTCGGGGATTACATCATCCCGGGCATTCCGCCCATGCCGCCCATTCCGCCCATATCGGGGGCACCTCCACCGGAGTCCTTCGGTTCAGGAAGGTCGGTGATCATGCACTCGGTGGTCAGCAACAGACCGGAGACACTGGCGGCGTTTTGCAAAGCCGTACGGGTCACCTTGGTGGGATCGACAACACCGGTCTTGAGCAGGTCTTCGTATTTCCCGGTGGCCACGTTGTAGCCTTCGTTCCCTTTGCCCTTGAGGACTTCCTGAACGACCAGAGAACCTTCCACACCAGCGTTGGTGCAGAGCTGACGAAGAGGCGCCTCAATGGCCCGGCGAACAATGTCGCGGCCAATGGATTCCTCTCCTTCGAGCTTGGCGCTTTCAATCGCCTTGGCCACACGGAGCAAAGCTACGCTACCGCCGGGAACAATACCTTCTTCAACCGCCGCACGGGTGGCGTGCAAGGCGTCCTCAACACGAGCTTTCTTCTCTTTCATTTCCGGCTCGGTGGAGGCCCCGACATTGATCACCGCAACCCCGCCGGCCAACTTGGCCAGACGCTCTTGCAGCTTCTCGCGATCATAGTCGGAGGTGGTTTCTTCGATTTGACGGCGGATGAGCTTCACCCGGCCTTGGATATCGGATTGGGAACCAGCCCCTTCAACGATGGTGGTGTTTTCCTTGTCAACACTGACGCGTTTGGCCGAACCAAGGTCGCTCAGCTGGACGTTTTCGAGCTTGATTCCGAGATCCTCGGTCAGGCAACGGCCTCCAGTCAACACGGCGATATCCTCAAGCATGGCTTTACGGCGATCACCGAAGCCAGGGGCTTTCACGGCACAAACATTCAGCGTTCCACGGAGCTTGTTGACCACCAGAGCGGCCAGGGCTTCCCCTTCGACATCCTCAGAGATGATAAGGAGAGGCTTGCCGGATTTGGCTACTGTTTGCAGAACGGGAAGGATGTCTTGCAGGTTGCTGATCTTCTTCTCGTAGATCAAAATGTAGGCATCTTCCAACGCCACTTCCATGGTCTCATTGTTGGTGCAGAAGTAGGGGCTGAGGTAGCCTTTATCAAACTGCATCCCTTCGACCACGTCGAGAGTGGTTTCGATGGATTTGGCTTCTTCGACGGTAATCGTTCCGTCCTTGCCAACCTTGTCCATGGCATCAGCGATGATTTCACCAATGGTTTCATCCCAGTTGGCGGAAACCGTAGCGACCTGGCGGACTTCCTCACGGGAATCAACATTTTTGCTGATCTTGGCGAGTTCGGCCACTGCTGCCTCGACGGCTTTGTCGATACCGCGTTTGAGATAGACCGGATTCGCTCCGGCAGTCACATTCTTCAGACCTTCACGGTAAATGCTTTCGGCCAACACCGTCGCGGTGGTGGTACCATCACCGGCTGTGTCAGAGGTTTTGGAAGCCACTTCCTTCACCATCTGCGCACCCATGTTTTCATAGGGATCGGGTAGTTCAATTTCTTTGGCGACGGTTACCCCGTCTTTAGTCACCGTCGGTGAACCGAATTTTTTGTCGATCACCACGTTGCGGCCTTTGGGCCCCAAAGTGACCTTGACCGCGCGGGACAAGCTTTCCACTCCGCGCAGAATGGCGGAGCGTGCACTTTCATCAAATTTTAGTTGTTTAGCCATAGTATTTTGCTTTGCTGGTTATTTGGTTTGCGGATAATACCTCAGGAAACGATTCCGAGGATATCGTCTTCGCGAAGGAGGAGGAACTTTTGACCGTCGAGTTTCACTTCGGTCCCGCCGTATTTGCTGATGATGACGCGATCGCCGACTTTGACTTCAAAGTCCACGGCTTTACCGCCTTCATCTTTTTTCCCGGTGCCGAGAGCGACTACTTCGGCCTCCTGGGGCTTTTCTTTGGCAGAGTCGGGGATAATGATCCCGCCCTGAACTTGCTCGTCCTCCTCGAGATGACGGACTAATACCCGGTCACCAAGAGGTTTGATGTTTGAACTGCTTTTGCTCATGTTTGTTTTATTTATGGTTGATAGAGAGGGTTAACATTGCCTGCCGAATCCTGAGACCTCTCAGGAAACAGAATCCGACGGGAAAATTGATTTATTTCTTCTGATCCTTGTCTTCGTCATCGACGACTTCGAAGTCGGCATCAACGACATTGTCGTCAGATTTTTTCTCCGCCGAGGAACCTTCTTCGGCTCCGGAGCCACCACCGGCTTCGCCTTGGGATCCTTCCGGACCCTCAGCACCAGCTTGGCTGTAAAGATCCTGCGCCATACTCGACATCTTCTCGTTGATCTTCTCCAGCGCGGCCTTCATTTGGTCCGTATCGTTGGACTCCAAAGCCTTTTTACCTTCGGCTATGGTTTCCTCAATCGGCCCTTTCTTGTCCGCAGGGATTTTGTCACCAAGCTCTTTGAGTTGCTTCTCGGTTTGATAAACGATGTTGTCGAGTTGGTTTTTGGTCTCGACCGACTCCTTGCGCTTTTTGTCTTCTTCAGCGTGCAACTCGGCCTCCTTGGTCATCTTTTCGACCTCGTCTTCGGTCAGACCACCGGAACCGCTGATGGTGATCTTCTGATCTTTACCGGTCCCCTTGTCTTTCGCGGAAACATTCAGGATTCCGTTGGCATCAATGTCGAAGGTGACTTCAATTTGTGGAGTGCCACGGGGCGCGGGAGGAATGCCGTCGAGTTGGAAATTGCCCAAAACCTTGTTGTCGTTGGCCATGGGCCGTTCACCCTGGAGAACTTTAATGTCCACCGAAGGCTGATTGTCGGCAAAGGTCGAGAAGATCTGCGACTTCTTCGTCGGAATCGTTGTATTGCGGGGGATCATCGGAGTCGAAACGCCACCTGCGGTTTCAATCCCGAGAGTCAGTGGAGTCACGTCCAGCAAGAGAACATCTTTCATGTCTCCCTTCAGGACAGCTCCCTGAATCGCCGCACCAATGGCGACCACTTCGTCCGGATTCACCCCTTTGTGCGGATCTTTTCCCGCAAGGTCTTTGGCAATTTCGATAACCCGGTTCATCCGGGTCATACCGCCCACCAAGACGAGCTCTTTAATATCGGAACCACTGACCCCGGCATCCTTCAAGCAATTCTTGAATGGGGTAATGGTCCGCTGAAACAAGTCCTCACAAATTTGCTCCATCTTGGAGCGGGAAAGACTGAGGTTCAAGTGCTTTGGCCCCGATGAATCGGCCGTGATGAAAGGCAGATTGATGTCATAGCTTTGGGTAGAGGAAAGAGCGATCTTGGCCTTTTCCGCCTCTTCTTTAAGTCGTTGCAATGCCATGGGATCCTTGCCGAGATCAATGCCGTTTTCACTCTTAAAGGATTCAATCATCCAATTGATGATGGCATCGTCCCAATTGTCTCCCCCAAGATGAGTATCACCATTGGTCGCTTTGACTTCAAAAACCCCATCGCCGATTTCCAAAATGGATACGTCGAAGGTGCCCCCGCCAAGGTCGTACACCGCGATCATTTCATCGCTCTTCTTGTCCAACCCATAGGCCAGGGAAGCAGCGGTCGGCTCGTTAATGATCCGCAGAACCTCCAAACCGGCGATTTTACCGGCATCCTTGGTGGCTTGTCGCTGACTGTCATTGAAGTACGCGGGTACGGTGATCACCGCTTGGGTAACTTTCTCCCCCAAATACGCTTCGGCATCCGCTTTCAGCTTGGCCAAAACAAAAGAAGAAACTTGCTGGGGCGCAAACTGTTCCGCTTTGTCGCCAACCTGCGCCTCAATCATGGCGTCACCATTGCTTCCCTCGACAACCACAAAGGGAAACTTTTCGGCTTCCTCTTTGATCTCGGTGTAACGGCGACCAATCAAGCGTTTGGCCGAAAAAAGCGTGTTTTTCGGGTTGGTGACAGCCTGCCGCTTGGCGGCTTGCCCTACCAGGCGCTCGCCATTTTTGGAGAAGGCGACAACCGAAGGGGTTGTCCGGGCTCCCTCAGAGTTGGGGATAACCACCGGCTCGCCACCTTCCATGACAGCCATGCATGAATTCGTTGTTCCTAAATCTATTCCAATTACTTTACTCACGCTTTCCATCTAGCAATGCCCATGCCGATTCTTAAAATGTTATTTTAATCATTCCATATCAACAATTTAAAAATATTACTTATTCCCCGACAACCAGTATCGCAAGCGGGAATCTTTCCTTTATGTCACAACTCTGTCCCACCTGTGTCCCATTGTGCCCGGGGATGACACACAAAAATCCGCCGGAGGCCTTCGCCTCAAACGGATTGGGGAAAAGGCCTTTTCGGGGCGTACCGATCAAACCAATTCGCAGGCCCCACCGGCACAAGCAACGGTCTCCTTGAGACTGGTGACGTCTTCTTTTTCCTTCAGTTGGGTATAGTCGATTTCCTGATACTTCAGCCGGTTCCATTTGGCTATGTCCTCATCGGTCACGACCTCTTCCCGCGGCGCTTGAGCGTAGGCTTTGTCGCCGCAGGACGGCAAGAGAGCCACCCCGGTAAAATGCCGACGATTCTCCCAGATAAATTCCCGTACCGCATCCCATTCCTCCGGTTTCACCGTACAGGTATTGCTAACATTGTGCTCAAGTCCGGGCGAATACTCGCTGTGACGATTTCCCGCGACCACCCAGTGCTTCTGCACTCGCTTGACGAATTGGAGAAAATCCACCGCACCGATCTGATCCCGCAGAATAGCGGTTTCCGGAGCTTCCTCGGGAAAGGTGATGACGTCATCGGTATCAGGTTGATAAACGGAGGGCTCGGTCATATGGGCGTTCCGCGCTTTAAAATGTTGGAAAACCGGATCCTTGCGATTGGCCTGTACCCGGCGGAAATAACGCCGGGCATGGTGTGGATGGATCCCTGAACCAGCTCCCAATAACAGAGATGCGGTGCCCTCCGGCTTGACGCAGGTAATGCGGGCCGCCGGACGAATGCCAATCCAATCGGCAACCAAACGGTTGGCCAGGCGGGTTACCGCGGCCCCGTTTTCCAGAATTTCCGGATGAAGAAAGATTTCCGGATGATCGAGTATTCCGCAAAGGGATACCCCAATAAGCGCCTCCCTCTCATTCAGAAAACGGGTCACCGGCCCGAGATAATCAATTTTGGTAAAACTCGCCTGCAAGGTGCCCAGCAGCGCGGCATGAAAGGCTGCCTCATAAAAGTCCCCGGGCTTTTCACAATCGGCCGCGTTGACCGTCGAAAGATTACACATCTGCCATCCGGAAAGACGCTGACCCTCCTCGTAATCCCCGGCATACCCACAGTCGCGCAGATGTTGCTGGTCTCTTTCCGAAAGTTTGCCCCGAACCACCGGATGCAGCCCAATTTCACAACAAGGGTTGCATCCATATTCCGGATCCTCGGCAAAGTAAAAGCCGGGTTCACCAAATTCCTTCTGCGCTTCGAAAAGGCTCTTGAAAACCTCAAACTCGTCTTCCTTACGAAACAACACCGCCGAATTGTTGGAGGCACTGCGCTGAGGATGCTTTGCAAACCAATTGCCGCTCTTGGCATTCATCATCTCCTCGTCATCGGAGGAGAATAAACAAATGGTCGCCGACCTCCGTATTCCCCCAGAAAGTACGGAGCGGGCGATATGCATACAGATATCGTAAGCTTCAATCGGACGCAAACGACGACCGTCCGCTTCCTGTAGGATTTTCTCGACCTGCGTAAGGGCACGTCGGAGCGGAATATGCCCGGGAGCTTTGCCTCCAGAGGTTTTCAGCGGTGAACCGCGGGGACGGATATCGCTGTAGTTGAACTCAACCTTGTACCCCTTCCAATACGAATCGATCAACCGTTCCATCGCATCGGCCCAACCTTCAATGGTATCTCCCACCGTATGATGCACAATCTCCAGATCCATTTCATTGGGTCGCTTGGGAAGAGTGGGCAAATGTGCGAGGTGATGCTTTTGGACCGAGAACCCACAACCCGAACCAGCCAATAACAAATAAAAGTATTCCCGGAAAAAACTGAGGCGATCCAAAGGGCTGAAACTGCAATTGAACATCCGGGCTTCGCAATTCTCAATCGCAACCCCACCAAATTGCAGGGATCGCATGGAGGGAAGTACTTTTTTGCGGGCCACAAAGGCAAACGCCTCGTCCACTAAATCCCCCAAAGACCGCCCCGCCAGACGACTCCGCCAAAACGCAGCCATCTCTGAAGACAATTTCTCCTCGGCGAAATAGTCCTCCAATTCTTTTTCGTTCGCCCTTTGCGAAAGCGTTTCACCAAACCGTCGTCGATGCATCGCAGCCACCCGCTCGACCGCCTCGGGAAAGGTTTCCCGCCGCCCCAAATCCTCCCGGTAACGAGCGTACTTGGAAACCGCAATATAGTCTTTCAGGCCGTTCTCCGCAAACCGGGTGATGCGGCGCTCAGCCTGCTTTTGCCGATATAAAATATAGGAACGGGCCACATTCCACTCCCCTTCGGCGGCAATGGCCATTTCCACAATGTCCTGAATCTCCTCAATAGTCGGATTCTTGCCCTTGCGATAGGACAACTCCAGCATTTGCGACACCCGCTGGGAAATCGTGCCTACCTTGAAGCTATCTTCCGCCTCCAGTCCATAGGAAGCCTGGGGATCATCTCGATACGGGTTTTCCGCCCCCTGGTGGCGCACATCGTAGAAAGCCAGCGCCACCGCCCGGATGATTTTCGAAAAATCCCAGGAAACCTCCCGCCCGTCACGTTTCACAACGCGGCGGTTTTCCGGAAGGATGGCCAGTGGTTCACGTCGGGGAAGAAATAAATCAGGTGAAAGGACGGGTTGTTTGGGCATGGTATTTGAATCGTCTATAGGGTTCGCACTTCGGGGTGATCGGTTGGCTTTTATTTAAATTACCACAAGGTATTTTATTCAAGAAAATAAATGACCTTTAGGTGTTTTTTATATAAACCTCAACAGGCGCCGCTTTTACAACAATTGTCGCGTGGTCATTGAAGTCCAAAATTAGAATACTTTCCGTATGTACCGGGAAATCCTTCACCACCTGCGGAGAAAAAAATTCCGCCTGCTGTCGCTCTGGAAAGAGCGTTTGGAAAAGGCTTTTCCTCTGGACCAATGGGAGGGCGAACGCCCACCCCCAGCCCTTCTTTTTCGAAGCTTGGAGGAATGCATTCGTCAACTTCGCCGGGACCACGACCCCTCAGAAACCATGGCCGCCCCACCGATCTGGTCCGAGAACACCGGGTTTGCCGACCAGAAGATGCTTCTCGAAATCTACCTGGCCGGGGAAGAAATTCTGGGCGAATTTGTCCTGAGTGAGGAACCTCTCCAAAAAGCCGTTGGCCCCGAAAACTTGAGGGAGTTTCTCGATACCTTGTTTCATACCTGGCACAACCTATTGCTTTCGCAAATGGGCTTCTCCCCTACCGAAGTCAAAAAGTCTTAGTCTCCACCGCAACCCCTTCTTCACCCCCAATGCTATCCCTTGAAGAGTCGAACCAACGACGGCGACGCTTGGCAGAATTTCTGCATGACCAAAATGAATCGATCCACCGGGTCTGGTTTGAGGCAGTCCAGGAGAGCGATGCCCCGCTGAAAGACGAAAAAACCCTGCGACAAACGGTGGCCGAGCATCTGGCAGAGATTAAAAACCTCCTCCAAAACCCTTCCTACAGCCCCCCTAAAGATTCCAAGGATCATGATTTCCGGCACGAGGCCAACATAATCCTTCGCGGCGAAGAAGCCATCGCCAGTCTCTTTCAAGAGACCACCGACAAGGGCCATGCCGAGGACCAACTCAAAGACCGCCATTTTATCAACCGGGTCTTTTGCCATTATTTGCAGATCCGCTGTGGACTGTGCTCGGTTTTGCCGTTTAATCCCGAAAGGACAAACTCTCGCAAAAACCCCAACCCCGAAGAAAACTAAACCCGCGGTTTTTTTCACCTTTGGCAGATTTTCCGACATTTCATATTGCCCGTGAACCTATTAGACAAGTTTTACGCAATCCAAAACAAAATAAGCATGGCTTTTAGGTTAAGTCTCCTCTATTAGTGGACTCATGCACTGTTTCACCTACCGTGAGGATCCGGATCAGGAGCCAAGGGTCGCCCTGACTCCTGGTACGGCCGCAAGACTGAAACGTCTGGGTTGTGCGCTTTACGCCCCCACCGGAGTGGGCAGCCAAAGCCATTTTCCGGATGAGCAGTACGTCGGAGTAACCTTCCTCCAATCCACCACTCCCCCACCGGAAGCCCGCATTCTCCTCAAAATTCAACCGCCAACCCCGGACGAAATTGCCGGTATGCCGAAAGGAGCAACCCTCCTTTCCCTCCTGGACCCTTTTCGCCGTAAAGAGCTTCTTCCTCTGCTGGCCGAAAGAAACATTAACGCCATTTGTCTGGAAATGATTCCACGCTCCACCTTGGCGCAAAAAATGGACGTTCTTAGTTCGCAAGCCAACTTGGCGGGCTATGCCGCGGTTTTGCAGGCGGCCAGGGAAATCCCCACCATTCTTCCCATGATGACCACCCCCGCCGGAACCCTCCAACCGGCCCGGGTCTTTGTCATTGGAGCCGGAGTTGCCGGCCTTCAGGCCATTGCCACCGCTAAGCGTCTGGGGGCCCGGGTGGAAGCGTTCGACACTCGTCCGGTGGTAGAGGAACAGGTAAAATCGCTCGGGGCCAAATTCGTCAAAATCGATCTTGGGAATACCGGGCAGACCCACCAGGGGTACGCCAAGGAATTGACCGAAGAGCAAATTTCCCGCCAACGCGAGGGTATGAAAAAAATCTGCGGCCAGAGCCAGATCGTGATCACCACCGCTAAACTATTCGGACGCCCCTCCCCGATTTTAGTCACCAGCGAAATGATCGCCGCCATGCAACCGGGATCCGTCATCGTTGACCTGGCCGCAGAAACCGGAGGGAATGTTGAAGGCTCTCGTCCCAATGAGAACGTTCGCACCGCCAACGGGGTCCTTATTTGCGGTACTACCGCGCTGGAAAGAACGGTTCCCCAACACGCCTCGGAAATGTTCGCTTCCAATGTCGCCCATTTTCTGGAGCACTTTTGGAATACCGAAACACAATCTCTCGAACTTCCGGAAGACGATGAAATTATTCGCGCCACCGTTCTCACCAAAAACGGCCAAGTGGTTCATCCGGCCTTCAGCACCTGACCTGGCAAAAAACATTCTCTCCTTTTAACCATCAGGAAACCATACCATGACCCTCACCCTTTTGCTTTTTGTGTTTGTTTTAGCCGCATTCCTCGGCTTTGAGCTCATTTCCAAAGTGCCCTCACAACTGCACACCCCGCTCATGTCAGGATCCAATGCCATCTCCGGCATAACCATCGTCGGAGCCTTGATTGCGGCCGGACGGGCAGATGGTGATACGCTTGCGTTGATCCTTGGTTTCAGCGCGGTGGTCCTGGCCTCTATCAATGTTGTTGGCGGGTACTTGGTCACCAATCGAATGCTCAGTATGTTTCAAAACAAAGAGAAAGGAGGACCCTCCTGATGAACCACCTTTTCCTCCCCGAGCTCTTTACGCAAAAAACCATTGAGGCCATGAACCTTGCCATGACTACCGAACCAGGCGTGCTGCTCAATATGGTAAACCTAACCTACATCGTCGCCGCCATTTTATTTATTTTCGGCTTAAAACTTCTCGGTTCAGCCCGCACCGCCCCCCGGGGAAACATGATCTCCGCAACCGGCATGCTTCTCGCCGTAGGAATAACCCTACTCGACCAACAGATCCTTTCCTATACCGTTCTTGCCATTGGCGTGTTCCTCGGCGCAACAATTGGGGCGGTCGCCGCCTACAAAGTACGCATGACCGGCATGCCGGAAATGGTGGCCCTCTTCAACGGTTTCGGTGGCATGGCCAGTTTGTTGGTCGGCTGGTCGGAATGGCATTTTCTGGCCGGATTACCGATCGCTGCGATGAGCCAACCGCTCCCATTCAGTCAGTCGGTGATTGCCCTGGCGGTCCTTATCGGCGGCATCACCTTTACCGGTTCCCTAATGGCCTTCCTAAAATTATCCGGTCGCATTAGCGGGCGAGCGGTGGTCTTCCCGGGACAAAAATTGATCAACCTTGCCGTTGCCACGGTGATTGTGGGTGCGATGGTTGCCTATGTTTTCATCGGCCAAACCGGGGCGGCATATCCAGTTTTCATCGGACTCCTGCTCCTCGCTTTGACCTTGGGTATTTTGGGCGTTCTCCCCATTGGCGGAGGCGATATGCCGGTGGTCATTGCTCTCCTGAACAGTCTTTCCGGCCTCGCCGCTGCGGCCGCAGGGTTTGCCATCGTCAATACCGTACTCATCGTTGCCGGCTGTCTGGTCGGCGCCAGCGGTCTGATCCTCACCGTCATTATGTGCAAGGCCATGAACCGCTCCCTCGGCAATGTCCTTTTCTCCGGGTTTGGCTCCGCGGCCAACAGTGGACCCAAAGGAGCAGTGCAGGGAGAAATGAAGCCAATCAGCTGTCAGGATCTCTATTATGTTCTGGAATCCGCCAACCGGGTGGTTTTTATCCCCGGATACGGTATGGCCGTAGCTCAGGCTCAACACCTGGTGCGCGAACTCGGAGAAATTCTGGAACAAAACGGCACCGAAATATGCTATGCCATTCACCCGGTTGCCGGCAGAATGCCCGGCCACATGAACGTCCTTCTTGCCGAGGCCGATGTCCCCTATGACCAACTACAAGAGTTGGCGCCCATAAACGCCGCCATGGAGCAAACCGATGTCGCCGTGGTGATCGGCGCAAACGATGTGGTGAATCCGGCCGCTTCGGACGATCCTGCCTCGCCCATTTATGGAATGCCCATTATCAACGCTCATAAAGCCAAAACCGTTATCTGCCTTAAACGAGGCCAAGGAGCTGGTTTCTCAGGCCTGAAAAACGAACTCTTTTTCCGGGAAAACACCCGCATGTATTACGGCGACGCCAAATCGTCGATTCAGAATCTTGTTTCCGAATTCAAGGAAACCTGATTGCCCACCTCACCGAAATCTTAAAAAAATCACCTATCCAAGACATCGCCGCTTGAATCCCTCCTAATCGTTCCTCACTTTTAATTCCTATGAGTCCCTTTCGCATCATCGCTCTCGTCGTCGGCCTCGGCGCTCTTCTCCTTCCACTTTTCGTTAGCATACCGGGCTTGTCCCTTGCTGGACACATCACCTTGGGAATCTTTTTGATGGCCGCTATCTTTTGGGTCACCGAGCCCATTCCCATTTACGCAACTTCCCTAATCGTGATTCTCCTACAAATCATGCTGCTGAGTGTGCAGGGCCCCTTCGCGGGTTCCGCCGAGGTTCCCTTGACTCAGCCGGAAGGAACCGAAATCCAATACCAATGGGCCATACCGGCGGAAGCCATCACTGAAGACGGTGAGTTGTACCTGATGCGCAATGCTCACCAAGGTCAAAAAATCACCGTCATTATGGTCAGCGGGGAGAATAGCACCGTAATTGTCGAAAGCCCCCGCTTGAGTGAGGGTTCGGACATTGCTGCCACCACCGACCACTGGTTGCTGGAATTCCAACCCGTCCCGCATACAACTTTCTTACACTCTCTCGCCAACCCTATCATCATTCTCTTTTTGGGAGGTTTTATCCTCGCTGCGGCCGCGGTAAAGTATGAACTCGACCGAAATCTCACCCGCATCATTCTGAAACCTTTCGGAAACCGTCCGGCCTATATCCTACTCGGATTGATGCTGGTAACTGCGGTACTTTCGGCCTTCATGAGCAACACTGCCACCACCGCGATGATGATGACCGTCATTATTCCGATCGTGCGACAACTGGAAGGCAGCGACAAGTTCCGCATTGGCTTGGCCCTATCCATTCCTTTTGCCGCCAATATCGGCGGCATGGCCACGCCCATCGGAACGCCCCCCAATGCGGTGGTCATCGGGGCTCTCACCGCGCAGGGCATTAGCATTCCCTTCGGCACCTGGATGCTGCTCGCCAGTCCTCTCGTCGTGGTCTTGTTGTTCTTGATCTGGCAACTTCTGCTAAAGGTTTATCCCTGCCAACAAGAACGCATAAAGTTGCAATTGGACGGTGCTTTTCTGACGACCCCCCGAGCCATCGTTCTCTATATTGTTTTCGGCGTGACAATCCTTCTTTGGGTGACCGAGGCTTTGCACGGAATCTCCAGCAGCGTGATCGCCTTTATTCCCATCGCCTTATTACCAGCCTTTAAAATCATCGAAAAACCGGAGATTCGAAACCTCTCCTGGGAAGTCCTCTGGTTGATGGCGGGAGGGATTTCCCTGGGACTTTCCATGCGGGACACGGGCTTGGCCACTTGGCTCATCGGTCTCATTGGCTGGGAAGGCATGGGCGCTCTTATGGTCATGGCGGTTTTCGGCATGGTTGCCGTGGCGATGTCCAATTTCATTTCCAATACGGTCGCCGCCACCTTGCTTACGCCCCTGGCCATTTCGCTCGCCCTCTCTCCAGAGATGCAGGATATAATGACCCTGGATATCACCGCTGTCATGATTGCCGTTGGTGCAAGTTTGGGCATGGCCCTCCCCATCTCCACTCCGCCTAACGCCATTGCCATCAGTACCGGGATGGTCCGCACTCCGGATATGGCCAAAATGGGGGTTATTATCGGCCTCGGAGGGATCGTCCTCGCGATCATAACCTCACGCTTCTACTGGCCTTTGATTCTCGGATAAGGACAATGGCGCGGGGCGGGGGGGGGGGGGGGGGGGGGG
>JAFIGF010000171.1 GCA_020831535.1 Opitutales bacterium
CAAAAAGTTTGGCTGCTTCCACTCGGCGCTTTAACTGTCTCTCTCGACGACCCGTAACGGTTTTTTTGGATATTCTTGCCATTTGCAGCTAAGAATATACCAAATCATTCGAATGTAAAGCTATTTAGGAAATATCAGTAATTCATGAAAGCCCACCTCTCTGGTATCTTCGTCCCCAATATTGTCCCCTACGATGCGCAAGGCCGTATCAACGAGGAAGAGTTGCGCCGCATTATCCGCTGGCTGGGAGATAAGGGGGTGACCGGCTTCTATCCCAATGGCAGCATGGGCGAATTCATCCGGCTGAGCTACGAGGAACGGAAACGGGTGGTACAGGTTGTCAGCGAGGAAGCCAACGGTCGCCCGGTCCTGGCCGGTGCGGCGGAGCCCAACGTCGATCTGGTCTTGGAAATGTGTGCCCACTGCGCCGATCTGGGCTGCCGCGCGGTCTCCATCACCGGCCCGTATTATTACAAACTTTCCCAGGAAAGCATTGAGGAATATTTCCGCGAACTGGCCGCCAAATCACCCATCGATATTGTCGTGTACAACATTCCCGCCTTCGCCAGTGAGATCAGCCTGCCCGTGCTCACCCGTCTGGCGCTGGACTGTCCCCGTATTGTGGGCACCAAAGATTCCTCGCAAAACATGCCCCGTTTTCTCCACATTCTGCACGAAATCAAATCCCAGCGCCCCGAATTTTCCGTTCTCATGGGCTGGGAGGAATTGATCTGCGATGCTCTCTTTATGGGTGGCGACGGCGGCACCCTTTCCAGCGCTGGAGTGGTCCCCGAAGTGATTATGAAAATTTACAATGCCGCCCGGTCAGGCGATTGGGAAACGGCCAAACATGGGCAATTCAAACTACTCGATCTGTTCTCCCTGATGGTCAATGCGCCTAATTTTCCAGAAGGCTTCCGGACCGGATATGAATTGCGCGGCTTCCACCCCGGGAAAGCCCGCTTCCCTCTTTCGGGTCCGGAACGCGAACAGATGACCGGGATTCGTTCCCGCATCGCCTGCATCCTGGCCGAATGCGGCTTTTCCGAAGCCGCCCACGCCTGCGGCACCAATCATCCCAAACCTGACGATATGCGCGAGCAAATCGAAGTCATCGTCCAGCGGGTAATGGATTCGCTCGGGACCAAACCTTCCTGAAAGAACCCACTCCCGGCAAGCTGAACCTAACCAAAGCATACCTGCCGGACCCATTCATTGATCTCCACCTCGAAATCTTCCCAACCCAGAAAGGGGCGTCCCTCCATCGTCACCGCTTTGAAGGTTAGCCCGGAGATATCTGCCTCCGGGCTGCGACCCTGCACATGGGCGGTAAAACCCGATCCCTCAGTACGTAACCGCACAAAATCAATTCTCTCCAGGAGAACGTCAGACAGACGGGAAAAGATTCTCTGATCCTTTTGCTTTTCCCGCTCCAGTATCCAAAAATCAAAGGGCCGGTTGCAGTGATGAACGGTGATATTCCGAAAGGTGATGTTGCTTACCTTCGCCCCGTCCTTTAAATCCGCCGCAAAAGCCCGTGAGCAGGAGACAATGTCGCAATCTTCAAAAAGTATTTTCCCTATCCGCTCTCCGCGGGTTTCCGTCCCGATTTTCATCGCCGTCACCGAGCTGATCATCACACAACGGCGCACCGTAATGTCCCGGACATCGGCCAAACGGCCATACCAGGTCCCGGTGTTTTTCACCGGAACGCAATCATCCCCGGTATGAAAAAGACAATCCTCCACGAGAACATTTTGGGAGGAATCGGGATTCAGCCCATCGGCATTGTTCCACACCGATTCGGAATCCGGTTTTTTGAACCGATCCCACCCCTTAGGAGGAATTTCATTGAGCCACTTCACCCGGCGAAAGACCATGTCCTGACAATGCAGCAGATGCGTGCTCCAAAATTCGCTGTCCAGCAGAGTAATCCCTTCGATCCGGATATTCCGGCAGGCTACTAACCGGATCAGGTTCACCATGATCCGTGGCTTGGTAAAGAGACGTCGCCACTCCGAACCCTGTCCGTCAATTGTACCATCCCCCTCAATGGCCGCGTTTTCCACGTTTTCCATCAAAATTAAACGACGCCGGGCGCCTGGAATCAATGACTTGGGGACATCCCGACAAATCGCCTCTTCCGGCTCCGGCGGAAAATCCCCAGGATCGGTGGTCGCTTGTAGAACCGCCCCACGTTCCAGATGAAGCGTGACATTCGAATGAAAACAGATCGTACCCGTTCGATAAATACCCGCGGGGAAAACCAACGTCCCCCCACCCTCTTGGGAAACCTCGGCAATGGCCTGGTTAATGCGATCCGTCAGCACCTCCTCACCATCCGGTTGAATGCCCCAAGCCCCCACCCCCCGGCGCAAAGATCCGTCCGGTTGGACGGCTGGCGGATCAACCGCCACGAGGATACGGGATTGATTCGGCCGTTCGATGACCCAATGTCCGGGACGGGAAAAAACAATCAGCCTTTCCCCTTTCGTCTGGTCAATCAAATCGTAACCAAACTGGGGGAGAACACGCAACCCACCAACTACCGCATAAGTGATGTGCAACCGTGCCCCGGAAACAAACCGCAATCGCAAATACCCAACCGGCTGCCGTCGATAAGCAAAACGCTCATCAGCCGGAAAATACCAGTCCACCTCAACCTCCTTTTCATGGTAGTGAAAAGTCAGCTTATCAGATTCCAAAGGCATCGCCATTATCAAGAATCAACCCTAAACTCTCCACTCCAAGAACCAATCCCCGCATCATGTTATGCTAACATCTTTAGTTCTCTTTAGTTCTATTGAATGATTTTTCGTCAATGCAGGTAATAACCGCTTCCCGTTTACGATCACACGAAGAAGTATTTGCTCATTGAATCGTTCAAAAATAACATTTCTCCACCCATGAATTCTTCCCGCAAAGTATTGCATATTATCTCCCAGGCCCATCTCGATCCGGTGTGGTTATGGCCCCTCCGCGATGGGATTGCCGAAGTGCTCACAACCCTCCAGAGCGCGGTGGACCGTTCGGAGGAAACTCCCTCCTTCCGCTTCACCCGTTCCTCGACCTGTACCTATCGTTGGGCAAAGGAATTGGATCCGGTTCTTTTTGACCGGATACAAAAACTCATCGAAGCGGGTCGCTGGGAGGTGGTCGGTGGCTGGATCGAACAGCCGGACTGTAATCTGCCCTCGGCGGAGAGTTATCTGCGTCAGGCCCTGTATGGAAAAGGTTGGTTGCAGGAGGCCATCGGCCCCAAGGCGGAAACCGATATCGGTTACAATGTCGATTCTTTTGGTCATGCCGCCGGGCTCCCCCAATTGCTCAAACATTCGGGCCTCCGCCATTATGCCTTCATGCGCCCCCAACCGGAGGATGACCCGTCGGTGCCGCTCCTCTTTTTCTGGGAAAGCCCGGATGGTTCCCGGGTTTTGGCCCAACGTATACCCGGGCTGTATTCCCAATCCTACGCCGCCAGTCCGGACGAGGTCGAGGCGACCATCCGACGGGCTGCCACGGAATTCTTTGCCCCCGGTTTTCAAAACGGGGTGATGTGGTTTGGCGTCGGCAATCATGGGGGTGGCCCCACCCGTGAGCATATCCAACGGGTCTGCGAACTACAAAACGATTCGTCCTTGCCCGAACTCCGCTTCAGCACGCTGCGCGAATATTTCGCCGCCGTGGAAGCCGAACCGGCAATGAAGGAACTACCCGTTATCCGCCGCGAACTGAATGGGGTTTTCCGTGGCTGCTACAGCTCCCACCGGGCGATCAAAAAAGCCAATCGCGAGGGCGAACAACTGCTTTTCAAAGCCGAGGCCTTGCAGTTTGCCACCAATCGCCCAAACCCTGCGGAATTGCAAAACGCCTGGTGGGAACTTCTCTTCAATCAATTTCACGACATTCTGGCCGGCACCTGCATCGCACCCAGCGAGCACGAAACGCTGGATCGGGCCGGAGCCGTCACCCGGGATGCCCGCCAAAGCATTACCCAATCGGTTTTTGCCCGGGCCCGTCAAGTGGACACCAGCCAGGAAACCGGCTCCGTCCTATTTGTCGCCAATCCCCTTCCCTGGGCCCGCGAGGCGTTGATTCATTTGGATACTTTCAAGGTGCCCCACGGCATTTTCCAAATCACCCACCTCGAATCAGCCGATGGATCCCGCTTTCCCATTCAGTGGCAACATGCCGATGCCAACCTCGGTCCCTGGGGACTCCCCTGGGGCAAACTCACCGCCCGGGTGCCTCTCCCCCCACTCGGGCACCGGGTTTTCCGCCTGGCAGGACACCCGGTGGAGCGTCAAGCGGACAGTTCCTTCGAGGCCCAGGCGGCCGATCAACAATTCGTGAGAGGAACCTCCGAAAAAATAATCAGCGATGAACCGGCCACCGATATCCCCGCACTCCCCTGCCCTTACCGGCTCCGGGTCATCCGCGACACCAGCGGAGCCTGGGGACATGGAGTGGAGGCCTACCAGGAGATCCTGGGTGAACCGGAACGGATTGACCGGAGAATTCTGGAGAAAGGCGAGGTTCTCACCCGGGTCCGGGATACCTTCGAATGGGAGTCTTCCCGTATCTGGGTCGATCAGATCCACCTTGCCGGTGAACCATTGGTAGAGTTGCATGTTCATGCCGATTGGCACGGTCAACGACAGTTGCTCAAAATCGCTTTCGCCAGCGACCTGTCCCAGACTGCGCTCCTCACCCGAAGTGGCGGCAGTCTCGTTCGCCGACCCACCGACGGCAAGGAAGAGGTCTGTGCCGATTGGGCGGCCCTCGAAAGTCCGGAGGGAAGCTTGCTCGTGGTCAATGACGGCGTCCACGCCTGTGCCGGCCAGGGCGGTCAACTGGAATTCACTTTGCTGCGATCCGCTCCTTTTGCCGAACACCCTCCCTTCAACTACACCGACGACACCCATGTTGCCTTTCTCGATCAAGGGATTCACGACATCCGCCTGGGTCTGCTCCGCTCCGCCTCGCCAGTCCTTGACCTTCATCCCGACCGTCTCGCCACCGGATTTCAGAACCCTCCCGAGATCATGCCCGATTCCGCCCATCCCGGAGATTTGCCCTGGGACATGGACGGATTGAAAATCTCCCCCGCCTCGGTCCACCTATTGTCCCTCAAAGCTGCCGAGAACGGCAATGGCTGGATCCTCCGGCTTCAGGAAACCCGCGGCGAAACCGTCACCGCGCAATTGGGAGATTACGGTCACTATCAACTGCGTCCCCACGAAATCACCACCTTGCGGCTCTTGACCGAGAACGGCAAACCCACCGTTCACCCATGCAACGCCCTGGAAGAACCGTTTTCTTGAAAAATTCTCACACCGTAGCCGAAGACATCAGTCTTTGCTCCCCGTAGCCGAACTCGTCAGAGTTTGGTCCCCCAAAAAAACCTCCCCAAAAATCTCAACCCGCGACGATAATCAGAGAAGGCGACTTTGGCCACGGGAGTTGCCGTGAGAAGATTCGGGTTCCTTCCAGAATCAATCCTGCCGACGCAAAAGAACGCCAAAACCGGTGAAATCCTCCAACGCAGGGGTTTTCAACTTTGTTCCCTCAACACATGGGGGTTCATCAAGTCCATAAACCCCATCCACTTTCCAGTTTAGGGAGGGAAGTTGATAACTCAATGGCATGGGCTCAAGGCCCGCAAATCGATGTCCAACAAGAAGCAGGGATATTGCCTTCCGGGGAAATCCGGGAGACCAACTGCCAACCCCGGGGACAATTCCAACTGGGACTCAGATCACGAATGATGCGACTCATTCCGTTACGGATGATTTCTCCGCAACAATCCAGAAAATCCTGGGCCTTTTGCACTTCCCGCCTTTGCCAATCAGCCAAGGCATCAATTTCTCCGGAAATCGCCATCCGCCCAAGAAAGGTCGCGGCGAGTCCATAGCGCAGGCGCGATAAAGCGTCATAACGGTGAAGTACGCACCAAATTTGAGACTGATGAGGGAGAATTAAGCGGTGTAGATTAGCAGCGATAATGGGAATGGACCATGTCTCATGCGCATCAGAAAAAGATCCGACATCGCAGATTCGCTGAAAAGAAGGCTCCAGTCGGTGGCCACCCGAGGAACAATTCTCAATAATAATGCCGGGAATTGCTTCGCGAATGGACTGAATAAATGACTGCACCCCCAGCAAATGTTTCCTCAACTCCTCGCCAGGGGATTCTTCTCCATCGATTCCGGAAGGAAGCGTCTCATTGTAGTCAATTTTCAGATACCCAAAGTTGTCTTCACGCAGACGTTCAATGATTTTTCGGGTCAGAATCCGAACCGTTTCCGGATCCCGAAAGTCCCAAAAGTGGCGATTGCCAACTTGAACTGTCGATCCCTGACGGCGCAATAAGCGCTCTTCGAGCGAAAAGGCCTTGGTTCCCTTGGTTGCCACTTCCATTTCGAACCACAATCCCGGAATCATTCCGGAGTCCCGGATTTTTTGGGCTACCGGGCCCAGCCCCCGGGGAAATTTTTTTCGGTCAGTCTCCCAGTCTCCATTATGCTGAATTCCCTGGCCAACGGGTTTTTCGGCCCAACCATCATCGATAACGATGATTTTTGTTCGGGTGGACGCAAGGACGCCCATACTTTTTTCAATGGCCTCTTCACTGGGTTCTCCCCAGGAAGTACACCACTCGTTAAAAACAATGGGTAAATCCCGCTCCTCCTGTGATCCTTCTCCGGAGGATTTAACCTGGGCGCGGGTGAGAACATGACAAAGATCATCAAGATCCCCCTGGACGGTGGCCAGGGTAACGGGTGGGGCGCAGAAGGATTCTCCCGGAACGAGGGTTTTCCACCACTCACCAAAATCCCTCGCGGGAAGTCCTCCGGACAAGGTCACTTTATCGGTTCGACGACTGCACTCAAGTTGCCAGGAACCCGGAGTCGCCAGTTGAGCTCCCCAAAAGACTTGTTGATCCTGATCTTCCAGAGCAATCCAGGGAAAATAACCCCGAACAGGCATGGAACCGATTTGCCCAAAACGTTCGGAGCGCCGCGAATAGCCACCCCACGAACGTTCCAGATTAAGATCTTCAAGAAGCAGACGTTCATGCCGTCCTTCGGCACTCCACTGACTGCGAAAACGGTGGAGATAAAGGGCTTCGGTAGCTTCACCGGGAGAAAAAGGGGTTAACCGACCAAGAGAAAAGGAGGCTAAATAATCAAGCGTTAAGGGTGTCTTGGTGGTATTGTCAATAATGGTTGCCATCTGCACATAGGGAGCATTCCGGGGCCAGATCAATTGATGGCGCAACACATAACCATGAGTGTGCTCCAAGGTTGTTTGAATCGTCAAAGTATCGGTCGTCTCCTCAATCGTTTGTTCCGAAAAGGCCAGTTCTTCCAGATCCAATGATCCACGCAACGATTGCCCCAATTGAAACCCCTTCGGTTCAGGGGTGGATGCGAGTTTATACTGGACCAGCCATTCCGGTATATGAGCCCATTGTGCTTTTTGCCATTCTTTCGGCAACCCCGCAATATGGGGACCCGTTTTGCGCTCGTGGAACGGGGCCATCTTTGCCTCCATACTGGCGGGAAGGAGAGAAACTTCAACAACTCCACTGCGAGGACAGAGATGATATATAGCTAAAGTCGATCCGAGAGGAAATCGCGCAATGGGATGCTTAGTGGACAGGACATTCACGGGGAAACGGGTTATGTGGTTTATTGAAATACTGCATCGAAATTCAAAACAAAAAGATCAAAGGCCAAACACTTTTCTCGTCAAAAGAGTAAAAAAGGCTGAAATCATCACATACTGGCTTGAAATCACTATCAACTCAAAGGTTTCTTTGAAATTTTCCTCAAGGGAAAGCGATGCGCAGGCGATAAAAACGGCGGGTCTCATCACCCGGTTCGGGGAGGGTGTAATGAACCTCCTCCCGGACTCCGGTGGTTCGGTGTATGGTGACTTCCAAGGGGGTCCAGTCTTGCAGATCGGTTGACATCTCAACTTGATAGAGCCGGTTCGGCAGGGTATCGAAGAGGAGCCCGTCCATCCCTTCCATCCGTACCTTCGGCAGGTCCCGCTCGTCATTGGGATCATCTCCCAGAAGAAAGGCTTTCCGCAGGGAGACCATCTGACCGCCCTTTGAGACTTCATAAGTGTCGGGGTCCACATGATCATAGGCGTACAGTTCCAACCAGGCTTCAAAGGGGGATTGGCTGGTATGGGGTGTCAACAAGGCGGCGGCTTCAAAACGATCAAACCGGATATCCGGTCCCTCTTGGGTATGCAGGGGCTGGTTAACCGCCAGTCCGATGGCAGTGAGATCGTCAAAGGTCATGGGTTGCCAATTCGCAGAGGCGGCGTCAAAGGTCAGATCCTGGGCGGGATTCCAGAGTGCCCAGTTGCCATGGTCTTCCGGACCGGTAAAGGAGTGGGTGGTAATGTCGGCGGCAGACGGAAGAGTCGCTTCGGAAAGGTAATAATCCGCACCCTGCCGCACCAGCCAGCGGATCTCCCCGTCAAGACCGAAACTTTGCAATCCACGCACCCGGAGGAAACTGTCCTCCTGAAAGCTGACGACATGGAGATGGCCATCGTTGAGGAAGTCAGCCTGGTCCCACCAGAGGGCAAGATGGAGATTGGAGAAGGGAGCGGGGGTTCCGGCTTCCACGGAGAATTGGCGAATCTTGATTTCCCGATTCTGGGTGGTGTCAATCCGTTCGCTGTAGAGACCCATGGCGGTGATATCGTCAAAGGTCATGTTGACAAAGGTCAGATCTGCCAGATCGCCCACCGTGTCGGAACCCGTGTGATTGGCAAAGAGGCTTTGCGGGGTGCCATCGACCGGATTGTAAGCGGTCCACTGGATGTCCCCGAGATCATCCACGACAGTTTCGCCGGCCTCCCCGAGATACCACTGGGAACCGTTGCGCACGGCGAGAGCGAAGGTGCCACCTTCGGCCAGAGACTGCACGGCCACCGGAACCTGTCCAGCGTGGTGGGGTTCGTCAAGTTCCCACCAGACGAGGGCCGCGCCGTAGTTGGAACCGCCGGTGGTGTTGTTGAGTTGAATAAAGTCCCCGTCGGGGGCGTTGCTATCGCGGCCTTCCACGCGCAAGTGCATGCCGGGGGCACCACCGCTGTTCCACTGGGCGACGGCGTAGCCGAAGTCCGGGCTCTCGGGAGGATTGTCGTAGTTGGTGTTGGTGACGATGGCGGTGGTGTGCGAGCGGTAGCGGAAGGTGCCGCTGGTGCCGTTGATGTTACCTGAGGGAGTGGACGTGGACGTGTTGCCGATGTTCGTCCAGCTGTCTTCCAGAATGTCATGGGAAAGTCCCCAGGAAATGAGCAGCCCGCCGCCGGGCCCTTCGCCGGGCCGGGCTGGGCGCAGGTGAAAATGATCGGCCAGGGTGCGTTCGGCGAAGTGCATATCCGGTTCGGCCAGGGTATCCACCCGAATACCACCGTAAACGGGCACATCCTCATAATTGCTATCCTGCGGACTGAGGGGAACCGTATCGCTCAAGGGGTAGGTCAGGATCAAGTCGTCCTGTTCCCCGTTGCCGGAGAGGTCGGCGGGGGTGGATTCCGGATCGGCCCCGTCCCGGATTTCCCCGGTACTGGCGGTTTGTCCCCAATCGACGATGAGCACACTGTCGGGACTGGTTTCAGTGACCGTAATCTGAACGAAAGTCTCATCGGTCGCACCGTCGTTATCAGTAACCCGCAGGCGGGCGGTGTACAGGCCGGGTTCGGTATAGGTGTGCGAAGTGGTGATGCCAAAGGCATTGAACGAACCGTTGTTGGTGAAATCCCAATCGTAAGAAACAATTTCACCATCCGGGTCGCTCGATGCAGAGGCATCAAAGGTGACCTCCAGGGGGAATGGTCCCTCGTTGGGCGTGGCGGTGAACTCAGCCACGGGCGGCTGGTTGGGAGGAGGATCGCCGGTGACGGTGAGTTCGGCAGTGGTGACATCCTGCCCACCGCGGTCATCCGTCACCCGCAGAGCGGGCGTGTATTCACCGGGATAGAGATAGGTGTATTGTGCGGAAACCCCGCCCGAGGTCCAGGTGCCGTTGCCGAGAAAATCCCATTCGTAGAGAATGATCATCCCATCGGGGTCATGCGAAGCGGAGGCATCAAAACTGACTTCAAGGGGGGTGTCGCCGCTTTCCGGAGTGAGGGAAAACGCGGCAACCGGCGGCACGTTAGGTTCGGTGGCGGCCAGATTGGCGATTTCCTGAGCAGAGAGAGCTTCATCATAGACCCGCCCGTCGTCGAGCATGCCCACCCAGCTTTCCCCCGTAACGGTGGCACTGCGCCCCAGCCAAGCCGTTGAACTGAGACGGTCGAAGGGATTGTAGGAGCCGGAGCCAACCGATTCGCCGTTCAGATAAAGGATAAAGGCACCCTCATCCCAGGTTAGGGCGACGTGCACAAAATCCTCGCCGAGGGAGGGTCCGGTAAAGAGGTGGGCGCCTTCGCCCAATCCCGCGATAAGGCGGTTTTCACCGTCAATTCCAAGCATGATCCGGTCGGCAAAAAAGGCGTCGGTCTGATGATCGAAAATCCGGCGGATGCCGCTGCCACCTTCGCGGCGGACCCACATGGCAACAGTCCCGGTTTCCGGTTTGTAAAAATGGGTGCCAACCTGGACCCCATCGCCTTCAGAAAAAAGTAGCCCGTTGTCGAGAAATCCGGGGGCCCATTCCGGAGAACCTACAAAAGTCCCCTCATTGCCATTGAGCGTCAGATCGGCGACGACTTCACCGGCGGCCGCATCCATGGGCCAGTGGGCGACGATGCCAGCAGGCAGGTCGGTGTCGATGATGGTGACGGTGGCGGTGGCATGGAATCCGGGAAGGGCGTCACCGGTGGGGTTGAGTAGTTCCACGCGGAAGGTTTCACGACCCTCGGGAATGTCGTCGTCGAGAATGGTGATGACAATTTCGCGGTCGCTGTCGTCGCCGGCCGACCAATGGAGGGTACCGGATTTGGCAACATAATCGAACCCGGCCTCAGCAGTCTCGTCGAAGGTTTGGAAGTCGATGCTCACATCGCCCTGAATACCATTCACCCGCTCCACGGTCAGGGTGAGGCTCCAGGCATCCTCGGCCACTTCCGGGGAGGGATCGACAAACTGAATACGTCCGGGTTGCGTTTCGGGAGGGGGAACGAGGAGGAACATTTCCGCCACTTCCAGATCCGGATTCCAGGCCAGCCCGGCGATGATACCGTCGTCATTGATGGAGGTGGGCCGGTACATGCGGGTGTGCAGCGGGTGGGTGCTGGGGACCAGTTGGCGCAGGTCGGTGAACTCCCCGTCCCGGTAAATCCAGGGTACCGCGTTCTCAGGTTGAGGAACCCCGGTTTGCCAATTATCGGCCAGCGCATTGGTGCCAACGACGGTGGCACGGTTGTTGAAATCCCAGGGGCGGTGGCTGGAAAATTCAAAATCCCATTCCGAGGGGGGATCGGGCAAGAGTTCGAGGGTGTGGGTATCGGACCAATAGATATACATTTCCCGGCCCCCGCTGACAAGGCGGTGACCAACCGCGTTGCCGTCGTTGTTCACACTCCAGAAATACCAGGAGTCGGTATTCCCGAAGGTGGGAATTTGGGTGTATTCACCGGCCTCCAACTCTTCCAGGGTTCCAATGCCCCATACTCGTTCAAAATCCGGATACGGTACCCGGAAGAGGAGTTGGTGATGGCGATTGACATCCTCGACAAAGACACGTCCGGCCCCTTCGCCGGGATCATGAAATTCCCGCACCCCTTCACCGGGCAGGAAGGTCAGGGCCTGGGAGCCGCTGATGCCGTAAATGCGTCCGTTGTTGTCAATGGCACCGACAAAGAGGTTTTCTCCGGGCTCGTAAAGGGTGTCGTTGATGTAGGCAAACAACTGGCTGGAGGGGCCGATGCTGGAGTTGGACCAATCGCCACCGACGTCAGAGAAATCGTTGATGCCCATGGCCCGGCTGGTGTTGCGGTCGAGTTGGTCGTGCAAAACCACATACCCTTCATCGGCCCGGTACACCACCGCGGTGTCGGCATCCTCCCAGGGATTGTAATCCCAGCGGGCGGTAGCCACCACATCGCCGCGCTCGTTGATCCCATAGATTTGCTTGGGGAACAGCATTTTGTTCTCCCGGGTACTGTGGGGATTGGGAATGATATAGGCCTGATACCAGCCGCTTTCCAACTCGATCTGCAAATCGGTATGGGATGGCGGAACGGAGAGGGTCAGGATTGTCGGACGATAAACATCGGGCTTAAAGGCTTCGACCTGAATCTGCCCGTCGCGTCCGGCCAACAACTCAAAGCTGAATTCCCCGAAGGCGTTGGTCTGGGTCTCTCCGGTATGATAACCACTAAACACAAGTGACGCGTTTTCGACCGGATCGGAGGTGTTGGCATCCACCACTGTACCCGCCAGAGTCACCTGCTGAAAAACGAAATCCTCGCCAGTCCGGTTCACCGGCGGGTGCAGATTGAGGGCGCGGGGTTCGGTCGCGAACCCGTTCGGCACATCGGCAGTGAGGTTCAGCGTTTCCGTTTGACCGAAAATCCTTTCGATGAGGTACATGCCGCTTCCATCCACCGACACCGAACCACTGAGAGCGCCGTCGTAGGCAACGGTCGCATCGGACAAGGGCGTTCCCGTATTATCGCGCACCTGACCCGCCACGCTGACGGTGGTGAAGGCAAAATCCTCCTCGCCCGCATCGGGCGGGACCTGAATAAAGCGGGAGGCGGTCTCTACCCAACCGGAATGGGCGGCCCACACTTCATAGGTGTCATCAATCAGATCAGGAATAACATAAGCACCACTTCCATCGGTGGTCACGGAACCGGAACGCAGACCACGGTATTCCACGGTCACACCTGCGGCGGGCGAACCATCCAACGTCACGGTTCCGGAAATTTCGGTGGAGGTGTAAACGGTACCCTCAATATCATGCGTCCAGGTGTTGCTGTCGTCATCGGTAAGCGTAACGCGCACCGTGTAGGACCAGGGCGTGGGGGTGGTGGGAGCGATGTCGAGAACCAGATTTTCGGCTGCGGTATGACTTTGTCCGGGCGAAAGGGTTCCGAAATTGAGTTGGTCCTGGGTGAGCTGCACATGCTCCTGACCGGAAACGACCTCGGCGGAAGCCTGAACGCTCTCCGCCGTATCGTGTACCCCGAAGTTGGTGGCGGTGACCTCATAAGTCACGGTTTCGCCCGGGTGCGGATACGCACTATCATCGGAAGTACTCTGCTGCACATCGGTCACCCATACCCGGGGCGCGATGAGACGGATCATGGATTCGACGGCGTTGAGTCGTCCGCCACTACGGGTGGTATTGGCGAAAGCGTCGGCGGGATCCACACTCTGCATCAGGAGTTGGCGAATTTGTGCCGGAGTCAGCCCGGCGGATTCAGCCAGAACCAATGCCGCCACGCCGGCCACATGGGGGGCGGCCATAGAGGTGCCATTGGCATTGCGGTAGGTGTTATTGATGTAGGTGGAATAAATATCCACTCCCGGGGCAGCGAGATCCACGGTGGTCGCGCCATAGTTGGAAAACGGGGCGAGGCCGTCGTTGCGGTTCCCCGCCGCCACCGAGATCAGGCCCTCCTCATGGAGGGGGTAGGCCCCGGGAACAACAGGATCCACGGCATTGTCATTGCCGCTGTTTCCGGCGGCCGCGACAAAGCTGACTCCCGATTGAAGGGCGTGTTCGACCGCCTGATAGAGAGGGAAACTGGTATCATTCGGATCGCCAACAGCGCCCCAGGAGGCATTGATCACATGGGCCCCATTGTCCACCGCATAATAAATAGCATCCACCCCGTCGGCCAGGGTACCGCTGCCCCGACCGGAGAGAAACTTGATCGCCATCAGGCTAACGTCCCAGTTCACGCCAACAATCCCGAGGTTGTTGTTACCCACCGCACCGATGGTTCCAGCCACGTGCGTACCGTGCCCGCCGTCATCGAGAGGGTCCGGGTTGTTGTTGAAAAAATCGTATCCATACTCATCCGGGGCCTCGGGATCGGGATTGGTCCACATGTTGGCGGCGAGGTCGGGATGGCGGTAGTCAATGCCGGTATCGATCACGGCCACCACGACATTGCTGGAACCGGTATGGATGGACCAGGCTTCGGGAGCGGAAATATCCGCGCCGGGGGTGCCGCCGTCCTGCCCGGTGTTACGCAGGCCCCAAAGGGCTGAATCAAGGTCATTGGGAATGGTTTCCGTAGTATGCAAAATAACGTTCGGATGGGCCGCCGCGACCATGCTATCCATGGCCCGCAACCGGGCTTTCGCTTCCGGAACGGCATCCACATCCCGCCGGGGCAGTTGAACCAAATAGCTCCCCTCCCCGCGCAAAGCCCGTTCCACCGGCAAACCTGCCCCCATCATCGCCTCCCGGAAAGCGGCATCACTCATCCCCTCCGCCCGCTGAACCAACAACTGATCGGCCACCATGTCCACCGTTTGCACAGCCCGACTGGGATCGATGTTTTCCAAACGCGGATCCTGGCTGATTTCGGCATCAGACACGGCAAACCACTCCTCCGTACGAATCCAGGTATGCTTGAACTGTTCCTCGGGCAAGCGCACCACCCGGGCCCGCTGAACCAATCCCGAATCCGCACGAACCGCAGCGGCAAATTCCACCGAAGAGGCCCCCTCGAATAACGCCTCCCGGGGAGAAGCTGGGGAGAGGTCAGAAAGATCCGTGGGAGCAGGATCCGGATAAGTACTTCCATCCAGCGGAGCTTCCGGAATGGAGACAACTGAATCGTCCTGCACCTCCGTTTGCACGAGCGGGGCTTCCGGGGTAGACGCCAACGGCGGAACCACCTCGCGAGCGGGTTGCTCCTCGGTCAGGGTCTGCGGATCGCCCCCTCCCCACCACACGAAAAGGAAAATGGCGGCAAAGGAGGCAAGGTAAATATAAGGTCGTTTTTTCATGGGGTTGGGGATAAGGGAACTACCTGGTGAATCTAACCGATCCATTAACTCAAAGTAGAGCATGGGCATGTGGCTTCATTGCGAAAACAATGCGACACATTGCGCCAAACATCAGGGAAATAAGGTTGGGGTAACCTAAGAAAGAAAAAGGGGGAATGAACCGGAAATCACCCACTCAATGAACAGAACTCCATTGTGGGGAAAGAATGGAGTTCACTCAGCCATTTTGTGAATATATCGTATCATAGCTTTGCTATTGCTTCATGGGAAAGCAATCCGCACCCGGTAGAAGCGCCGGGTCTCATCACCCGGTTCCGGCAGGGGATAATAAACCTCCTCTGAGCCTCCGCTGGTGCGGTGGAAGGTATCTTCATAAGGAGTCCACTCCACTAAATCCTCCGACCACTCCACTTGATACAGGCGGTCAGGCAGGGTACCAAAGAGAAGTCCGTCCATCCCCTGCATCCGGATCCCTGTTACGTCGCCGGGATTGTCCGGATTCTCCCCCAGCAGGAAGGCTTCCCGCAGGGTGACCATCCGCCCGGCTTTCTCGACTTCAAACGTATCCGGATCGACGGCATCGTAGTTGTACGTTTGTAACCACTCATTGAAAGGTTCCGGGTCTTCCGGTTCACTGAGTAGCGCGGCCACGGCAAAACGCTGGAACAAGATTTCGATGGGCACGTTATGATGGGTGGTTTGACTTACGGCCAAGCCCAGGGCAGTGACGTCGCTGAAAGTCATGGGCTGCCAATCGGCAGTGGCAGGATCAAATTCCAGTTGTTCAATCCCATTCCACAACGCCCAACTGCCGTGCTGCCCGACGTCCGGAAAGGTCAACTCCGCCAGACCGTCGGTTGGGTTCAGGGTTGTTTCCGAAAGATAATAAGCGTCACCTTCCCGGATCAGCCAACGGAGGTCTCCGCTCAACCCGTTCGTTTCCAGATCATGGATACGCAGAAAACTGTCCTCCTGAAAACTTACGGAAGAGATATGGCCATCATTGAGAAAATCCTCCTGACTCCAGAACAGGGTCGCATTCAGACTCAGCCAGGGATCGGGGGTTCCGGCCGCGGCGTTGAAACAAATGATCTTGATTTCCCGTCCGTTGGTGGTGTCGATCCGTTCGCCGTACAGACCCAGGGCGGTGATGTTGTCAAAGGTGATTTCTTCGAAGGTCAGGGCACTGAGAGCGCCAATCGTATCGGGCCCGGAGTGATTGGCGAAGAGACTTTGAGGATTGCCGTCCGAAGGCGTGTAGGCGGTCCACTGGATGTCGCCGAGATGGCCCACATCGGTTTGTCCGGCTTCCCCGAGATACCATTGTGCGCCGTTGCGCACCGCTAGGGCGAAGGTTTCTCCTTCGGCCATGGTTTGCACGGCTACGGGCACCTGTCCAGCGTGGTGAGGTTCGTCGAGTTCCCACCAGACAAGGGCCGCACCGTAGTTGGAACCGCCGGTGGTGTTGTTGAGTTGAATAAAGTCGCCATCGGGAGCATTGCTGTCGCGGCCTTCCAGGCGCAGGTGCATGCCGGGGGCTCCGCCACTGTTCCACTGCGCAATGGCATAACCGAAGTGCGGGCTTTCCGGTGGATTATCGTAGCTGTTGTTGGTCACGATGGCAGTGGTGTGGGAACGATAGCGGAAAGTCCCGCTATTGCCGTTGATGCTACCGGTTGGGGTGGAGGTGGAATTGTTGCCAATGTCCGTCCATCGATTGAGCAGGGTTTCGGTGGAAGGCCCCCATGACACCAGCGTTCCACCGCCCGGCGCTTCTCCGGCCCGGGATGGTTGCAGGTGAAAATGGCCCGCGAGGGTGCGTTCGAGGAATTCCAAATCGTCCTCTTCAATCCCTTCCAGACGAATCCCCCCATAGATGGGCACATCCTCATAGGAACCAACTGCGGGACTCAATGAAAAAGTGTCGCTGAACGGATACGTAAGAATGAGGTCATCCACCTGCCCGTTGCCGGAAAGATCGGCGGGGATACTCTCGGGGGCTGCGCCGTCACGAATCTGGCCGGTGCTGGCGGTTTGTCCCCAATCCACAATCAACGTACTCTCCGGCGGAGGCTCATCGCTGGTGACGTGCACCGTGAACTCCCGTGATGTTTCCAATTCATCCCACAGCGCATGAACGTGCAGGAGATACTCTCCTTCCAGATTGAAGGAGATGGTGGTATTGACGGCATCGTCCGGTTGGAAATTCACGATCGCGTCATCCGGGGCGGCGAGCACGGTCCAACTGACCACCGGATCCGTTCCAACGGGCGGATCGGGATGAATCACCTCCCCGACCACGATAAGATCTTCATCGGGAGTCAGGTAAACGACCTCGTCGGCGGGTTCGGAGATGTCGATCACCAGTGGCGGCACGGACCCGGTGGCGTTGCTTTCCATGCTGATTTCCTGTAAGGTCCAGCCCTCCCCGCGTGAGGCCACGGCAAAGCCGTTAAACGTGGTGGGACCATCAACCAGGGAGTGGATACTGCGGAACGTGCAAACGTTATCCTCCGAGGTGAAACTCCAGTCGATCCCGCCACCGCTGCCACTGTTGTCGCCGCCATTGTGCGGGGTGGGATAGGTCGTGGTGACGCGGATTTCTGTGGCGGAAATCCTTTGCAGGTGAAAAGTGGCTGGTACCGCCTGGTTCTGATTGAGTGGCGGGAGGTTAAAGGTCACGCTGTCTCCATCCATGGAAGTGCCGCCACCGGAATGGTCCATCAGCGGAGTACTGCCGGACCCCTGGCGATACACGCCCGCCCCGGAGGTGCCATCGCTGGTGCGGGTACCGAGTTGGTGGACGTAGCCTTCCCAGTCTCCGGTGATTCCGGTTTGGCCATCGGCGGAAACGGAATCACCCTCGAAAAAGCCCCAGCTCACCTGTCGGGGCTGGTTGTTACCGGTGTTCGCCTGGAGGGCAAACTGAATCTCTACATAATCCCCCACTTCCGACAATTCGGCTTCATCAAAGGACAGGACATACCCCTGAAAGGCGTCTTCAGGATCGCCGGTGCGCGTCAGAGTGTGCACCTCATCGATGGTGGATACGGAACCGTGATTGATAAGATGAAGGGGACCGGGGGTGATATCCACACCCGGCGGAGTATCGTTGTCAATGATGGTCACATCGGCGGTGGTGTCGCCCAATTGGGCGATCCCCAGAGCGTTGGAGAGCACGACGGAAAAGGTGCGGTTGATGTCGCGGATCTCATCGTCGATGATCGGGATGCTGATCCATTGATCACTCATGTCGCCATCTTCCCAGGCCAGGGTCCCCGAGGTGGTCTCATAATGGTCGCCCGCTGAGGCGGTGCCGTCATGGGTGGTGTAGTTGACGGAAACCAACCCGACATCCTGAATCGTACGCCTGACCGGGATGGATAAACTCCCCGCACCCTCATCCACAGTGAACTGGGTTTCGGGGAATTCGATGATCGCCCGTGGCTCGATGGTCAGGGGGAGCGTGGTGGAAGTGGTGTCAAACCCGTCGCTGACGTGAAAGGTCAGCAGAGGAGATCCGACGGAGCCCGTGGGTGGCGTCGCGGAGAGGGTGCCGGTGCCATCTCCGTGATCGGTAAACGTCAGCCAGGAAGGCAACGGGTCGGTACTGAGCGTCAGCGTATGGCCATCGGCATCAGTGGCCTCAATGGTTGCACTGTACGGAGCCAACACATAGCCGGTGGCCAGGGTCTCGGTCAGAAACTCCGGCGGAGTGTTGCCGCCTTCGGGGAGCACCATGAGATCAAAGGACTGATAGATGACATAGGCGCCATCCGTAACGGATAGAAGCACCGGAAAGCTCCCGGTGTCGGCAGGAGTGCCGGTGAGAGTGGCGGTGCCGTTGCCATGATCGTTGAAAGTCAGCCAGCCCGGCAGGGTTTCCGCCGTCAGGGTCAATTCGGAAAGCGGGGTATCCTCGTCGTCGGTCACTACTAAATAGGTGTACAACTCGCCGACAGAGCCGACGGTGTCCGCCTCGGAGGTAAACACAGGCGGCAACTCATCCCCGGAACCAGCAGGCACCAGGAAAGCGTTCGAGACAACACTTTCGCTGCCGTCGGGATTGCGTACCTGCACGTCCCAATAGCCCGGAGCCATGTTGGCGGAATCCAACCGGGTGCGGATCTGACGATCCTCGGTCTCAATGGCATAGGCCGAAACGGGATCGAAGTTGTCTTTTTTCAAGGTCACTTCCGCGCCCAGAAGAAATCCGGACCCGTCCACGTTGAGAATCATAAAATCGGCCCCATAGGATTGCGGGGTGTTTCCGGTGATCACGGGGCTGCTTGGCAAATGGGCTTCGCTGTGTACCATCCCCGAGACGGCCACCGAATAGCGCTGGAAATCGTAAGTTAACGAACCCGCATGACTGACCTCAAGGACGTAATCGCCGGGCAACGGGTTGTCGATCAGAACCTGGATAACGTTATCGGTATCATTGACCCCCTGCACGGCATGAGCGCTGTAAAGCGAGGGATCGTATGCGGGAGTGCTCCCTACGCCGGTGGTGAAGGGCATCACAAACGGAAGATGCACACTGTCATCAGGACCGATCAGACGGAGGTTGAGGTCGTTGACGAGGCTTTTGTCGTTGTTGCACTGCCAGGAGGCGGGACCCTCCGGATCAATCCAGGCCAAGGTTACGCGAATGGGGTTGGTCCCGTCGGAAGTATAAATCCGTTCATGGGTTTCACCCTCATTGAGCCGATCCTCGATGAGTACCCGGGAGGCGGGTTGGTCGGCATAGGTTTGGATGATTTCGGCGGCCCGTCGGGTATTCATAATGCCGTACCCGTAGGTGTAGTCCGGACCGGGATTGCCGAGGTCGTCGGAGGTGTTGATGATGAGAGCCCGGGTGGTGGAGGCCCGCATATATTGCCCCGGGAAGCGCTTATTGAAGTATTGAATTAGGAGCACCGCGCTGCCCGAAGCGTTGGGCGTCGCCATACTGGTGCCCTGACGGGAGCCGTATCCAGTTGCGGAATCGGGCGAAAAAACGCCTTGCCCATTGCCCACAATGTCCGGCTTGATGCGTCCGTCCCGCGCAGGCCCACGGGAACTGAAGCCGGAAATGTTGCCCCCGCTGACGTAGTTGCCCTCCGCATCGCGGGTGACATCATTCACCGAACCAACGAGGATGACGTTTTTGGCCAGATTGTTCCCCACCGTCAGCGTGTTGAAATCCGATCCATCATTGGAGGCGGCATAGAAGTGGACATAGTACGGATAGTCAAAAAGAGTGCTGTCAAACGTGCGGGATCCAACGGTGTATTGTCCCCGGCAGTTGGGATCATCCTGCCCCAGGGAGGTGGTGCCCATGACCGAACGTTCCGGCTGGCCGGGATAGCGCATGCCGTACCCGGTAATATGGGATTGGGTCTGTTGAATCAGAGCCCGGATCCAAACGCGTGGAGCCATCCCCATCGCGGCTTCGTTATACCCATACGCGGCCACCGTTCCGGCGACGTGGGTCATATGACCGCGCTGCCCACCGGAATAGCCGGGAACTTCGGACACGACGATGCGGGACCCACCGTCATCCGGCCATTGAAATTCGGGATGCTCATAGATTTCCCCGTGGTCATTGACGTTGACATAAAGATCCGTCCCGTCCAACTCCATGCCAAACAGGGAATCAAATTCGGGGTTCATGCGCACCAGACTGGCGGCAGTCGAGATGGCTGCCTCATGATTGGTGGTGACCGTGTAAACCGGATCAGCACCATGAAACCCAATCAGGGCATAACCCCGGCCCTCTTCATCAATCCCTCCCAAAGAGAGTCCTAACAAGCGCCCTCTTTCCTGAACCATAGCTTGTTGCATCCGTTCCATTGCGGTCAGCCAATCCGAATAATCATTGGCCTCTTCATCACTCATCTCTGCTCCGAAGAGATGGCGCTCATCCAACATCGCTTCGTAAAAGATATCCAGATCTGTAGGGTCCAATCCGGGAAACCGTTCGACAAAAGCCCGATAGGTTTGCCGCACATTAGAAGGAACCCTATCCACATACTCGGCAACCGGTGGAGAACGTAAGGGCATTTCCTCCGGGGAGGCTGGATTCAATTCAGGATTCGGGCGGGCAGACCTGTCCCCGATTGGGCGGACCTCCTCTGCCGAACGATCCATCCCATGCGCAGTATCCTCTTCCGGGGACTGCTTTCGCCCCACCTGCCCTTCTTTAGCTTCATTGGGGTTCGAAAAATAGTCCCTCTCCGAGTCGGCATGAGCTTGAACCAGAAGACGACTTTCATTGCCAATGTCTCTTTCGGGCGGCGAATTGTGAATCCAAATCAACCATCCCCCCACAACGGAGAAGATGATCAGATAAAGAAGAGAATGGCTGGTTTTCATACGGTTCAGTTCATTGCAACCCTTTGCGTGTTTTGCTCCTGTTTCAATTACTCAGAGGGAATCAGGAAGACCTGCGCCATCGAATAATGAAAGCTACTCCGAACGCCAATGCGATCAGCGGAACCATGCCCGGTTCACGGAACAGTGGTAACAGCTTGCAATCCTTCATCATTGGAAAGACGTGTTAAGCGAATGGCATCGAATTGGGAGAAATTGGCTTCCCCTGTTTTTCCGAACCAGAGGCGGGAAAGCTCTCCGAAATTTGCTGCACTTGTTGAGACGGTTGGCTCGGGCAAGTCTTCAACCTTGCCGGGCACCCTGTCTCTCTGCGCAAAAAACCAGACATCCAGGTTGTTTCTGCTGGTATTTCCCCGAGCCAAAATCAGATAAGTTTCGTCCTGGTTCACTTCGGAACCACTTTCCGGACCCGCGTCCCATGTGCTGATCCGTCCGGTCTGAATGAATGGGCGAAGCGTACCTTCATCATTATAGATCCCAAAGGCCGTGGAGTTTGCAAAGGTGCCATTGTCAGGGTTAATATCGTTTCCCTCTCCCAAAGAAAAAAACGTGTACTCACCCTGCCCCCCTTCGCCATTCGTGACACGTTTATGGAGAGCGGAGAACCAGAACTCACCTGAAGGGGACGAATCGAGGGCCGTAGAGGAACCACGGGGAAATCCTCCCGTCGTCTGAGCCAATCCCGTGTCTTCGTTTCCGCCCATCCGATAGCCGGCATTGTTAAAGGACAGGTTTTCCCTATGGAATTGAAGATTGTTCGTGGAATTGTCCCATCCGGCGTTAGCTCCGATATTCCCTGAGAAGTCGTCGGGATGAAAATATTCTTCCAGAACCAAGGAGGCCGAAAGGGGTGCGCCAAGGAGAAGAGCGAATGCGGTAACGAGGTAGGATTTATGGTATTTCATGGGGTTTTAGGGGGTTACTGGGTTTCTTGATACAGATTTTACACGATACCCCGGTCAAATGAACAGGCGCAAAGTGTGTTCAATTACGGATTTATTGGGACAGAATACGTCAACACTTTTTCGATGAGAATTCGGTTGGTCGTGCCGCATAAAGCTTTATTCCTGCGGAAATTCGATCCGCAAACGGTAGAATCGGCGGGGCATGTCCCCCGGATTGAAAACGGGATACTGGACCTCCTCGCGGTCTCCACTGGTGCGGAGAAAAGTATCCTCAAGAGGTGTCCACTCCACTAAATCCTCCGACCATTCCACTTGGTACCGTCGATTGGGCAAGGTATCGAATTGGAGTTCATCCGGATTCATCATTCGCAGACGGGGCAGATCATTCGGATCATTTGGATCGGCCCCCAGCAGGAAGGCCTCCCGCAGGGTCACCATACGCCCGCCTTTGCGTACTTCGTAGGTATCGGGATCGAACCCGGTGTAATCATATTCCTGGAGCCAAACATCGAAGGGGGCATCGGTCGCCTGCGGGGAGAGTCTTGCCGCGACCTCAAAACGGTCAAAACGGACCAGTTGCGCCTCGTTGATAAAGGAACCCTCGGGAAGAGCCAGTCCCACAGCGGTGACATCACTGAAATTCTGCGTTTGCCAATCGGCCTGAGCAGCATCAAAACCGTATCCCTGCTGCGGATCCCAGACCGTCCAAAGCCCGTCATCATCATGCGCAGCAAAGGTCAGCTCGGCAAGTCCGGCATTGCCCACGAGGGCATGGGAAAGATAGTAGGTGCTTCCATCGCGAACGAGCCAACGGAGTTGATTCTCCAAACCGTCAGTCTCCAGTTCATGGATACGCAGATGACTATCATGACTGAAGCTAACCGCGTAAATATCCCCATCGTTCAGAAAGTCCTCCTGATCCCAGAGTAAGGCGAATTGCAGATCGATCCAAGGAGCCGGAGTCGCCACCTCGACGGTGAATTCGCGGATTTTCATATCCCGTCCCTGGGTTTCGTCGATCCGTTCATTGTAGATCCCCAGTGCGGTGATGGCATCAAAGGTCTCGGGGGCAAAAGTCAATCCAGCCAGAGATCCAATCGTATCGCCACCTCCGTAATTGGCGAACATTGTGTGCGGATTACCATCAACGGGATGGTAGGGCACCCAGTCAATATCGTCCAGCGAATCGACGTTGGTTTGACCAACCTCACCCAGATACCATTGGCCATCATTCAAGACCGCCAAGGCAAAATCACCACCCTCGGTCTGGGAGATCACGCGGAGCGGTAATTCCGACGTATCGTGGGCCTGATCCAATTCCCACCAGACCAGATTGGCCCCGTAGTTCGATCCCGAGGAGAAGTTATTGATCTGGATAAAATCACCGCCTTCCTCACGACCTTCGATGCGATACCGCACATTGGGGGAGCCGCCGGACTCCCAGTGGGAGGAGGCGTGACCGAAATCCGGGGAATCGGGTGGATTGGTGTAGTTCGTGTTGGTCACGATGGCGGTGGTGTGCGAGCGGTAAGTAAAGCCGCCATTGTTCCCGTTGATCCCGCCGGGAATCTCATCCGTACTGTCATCCCCGATGGTGGTCCAGGAATCGTGAATATCGGTTCCGGGTCCCCAGGAAATCAAGGTTCCCCCGCCGGCACCCGCCACGGAACCCGCCGGACGCAAGGCAAAGTGGTCAGCCAGAGTGCGTTCGGCAAAGGTAAGATCGTCTTCGGATAGCGCATCGAGCCGGATACCCCCATACATCGGAACGTCGGTATAGCCACCACTGGTGGGACTCAGGGGAGTGCTGGCACTGAAGGGATAGGTCAAAATAAGATCATCATTTTGACCGTTCCCAGAGAGATCGGTGAAAAAGGCCTCCGGATCGTTGCCGTCCCGGATCTCGCCGGTGGATTCGGTTTGTCCCCAGTCCACAATAAGGACGCTGTCAGGGCTGGTTTCCGTGACGGTGATCTCGACAAAGTCCTCACCAAAATCCCCGTCGTTGTCGGTCACCCGCAGACGGGCGGTGTAAATGCCGGGGTCCGGGTAGGTGTGGGCAACGGTGACGCCGGTGGCATCGACCGAACCATTGTTGGTGAAGTCCCACTCGTAGAGAACGATCTCTCCATCCGGATCCTGGGAAGCGGAACCATCGAAGGACACTTCGAGAGGGAACTGTCCGAGGGAAGGCGTTGCTTCGGCAACACCCTCGGGCGGAACATTGGGTGGAGGATCACCGGTTACCACCAAATCCACGGTATCCGCCGAAGTATCACCACGATCATCGGTAAGCCGCAGAGCCGGACTGTATTCGCCGGGGAAATAATAGGTATGGGAAGCGGTGACATTTCCTTCGACCCAATTCCCGTCACCCAGGAAGTCCCATTCATACAGCACAATCGTTCCATCGGGATCGTAGGAATTGGCCGCATTAAAGTTGACTTCGAGTGGGGCATCACCGCTTTCGGGGGTCGCGGTAAAGTCCACCACGGGAGGCAGGTTGGGTTCGGAGGCATCGACGATCTGGTAGCCCGCAGGGGCCGCATAGCGCACTCCCTCGGCGTAGATCTGAATATTACTGTTGGTCAAACCACGGAAGACCACATACACATCCCCGTCCTCGGCCGCCTCGGCGGTGGCGGCAGTGGATTCGGTCAGCGCCCCATCCCAGCGATGGTTGTCGTCCCGGATGTATTTGGTTTCACCATCAATGGTGATTTCCATTGTTCCGGTGATCCCGTTATCGGATTCTCCCCCGGCCCAGTATATATAGAGGTCATAGGTATCGTAAGGGATGCCGTTGAGGTTGGCCCGGGTGGGTTGATTGGGATTGATCCCCCAATAGGAGGTCAGTAACCGGTGGTTGGCGGTCACGATGGGAAAGGTGTCATTCGTCCGGTTGAAGCCGAAACTCTGGAAGGAAATGGAGGCCCCGCTGGAATTGCCCTCACTGTCCATGAGGGAGGTCGTATTACCGCCAATGATATTATTCCAATAGGGCGAGGGAATGGCTCCGGCGTATTCAAAGGGGAAGATGAGCAAATCCTCCCGCCAACGCTCGCAGATGTTGATATTGATGGAGTCCGGCGTGTGGGCGGGAAAATGGTGAACCTCCTGGACATACACCGACTGGGCACCCTTATCGTCAAACACCGTGAGCACAGCCGAGTACACCCCAAAGTTGTAAGTGTGGCTGACCTCCGGTCCCATGGCTCCCCCGCTGTCTCCAAAGTCCCAGAGAAAGGTCAGCGGATCGCCGTCGGGATCGCTGGAGGCGGTGGCGTCAAAATAAAAGGTGTCGCCCGACTGGGTTACCTCAAAGGTGGCCACCGGTGGGTTGTTCACACTGGGGGTCACATCGATGTGGTGGGTGGCAGAATCGAGCCCGCCCATGGAATCGCGGGCATAGACGGTCACGGTATAGTTATCGGGAGCATAATAGATATGTTCCAGAATGGGGGAATAGGTGCGCCGGGTTTGCCCGTCGCCCAGATCCCAGAAATACATCAGAGGGGTGTTGTCCGGATCAAAGGAGTCGCTGGCATCAAAGGTCACTGGCTCCAGCACCTGAGCGGCGTCAGGTCCGGTCAGATGAGCAACAGGATTTTGGGTGACCGGCTGATTGCCGGTGCCATTGTCAAAGAGACCGAGCTCACGCACCTCCAGAATGTCCCCCTGGGGCGAGGGATTGGTTGCCCGCAGTTCCCAACGGTAGCTGGAGTAAGCCACATCGTTGTCCACGTCGAAAAACCAGGTGTAATGGGTATCCGGCCAAACCAGATCCTCACGGTGATCCAACAGATCCCAGTTCACGCCGTCATGACTGCCGTAAAAGCGGATTTCCTCAGCATCGCGGTCATTCCAGGCGGGTGGATTGACCACGCTGTATTCGTCGATGACATAGGACTGGCGAAATCCGTTGTGATCGAAGTGAATCTCAATCCACCCCTCCAGATCCCAAGTCAACCAGCGAGTGTCGATATCATCCTCAAACACATTCACCGCCGACCCCCCAACGGAGGGGTCCTCGTCGCTGACCGTGACCGAACGACCGAATTCGCGGGCCCGGTTAAGCCGTTCCGGAGCAGGCAATACAAAAATTGTTTGACCGGAGGTAACAATGCCTCCATCCGCCGTGCGCACCGTCAGGGTGACGACATGCTCGCCGGGAGAAAAGGAATGGGAGGCGGTTCGTCCGGTGCCGGAGTTGTCATACCCGAAGTCCCAGAGGTAAGCGATGATTTCGCTGCCCGGAGCCACCGAGGGACCCGCTTCAAAATTCAGGGTCAGCGGTTCGCCGGGTTCCGTCTGGTAAAAAGTGCGGGTCCCCACGGGATCATCGGGAATGAAATTCACCGACTCCGGAACGATCATATTCTCGGGGGCGGGGCTCACGTCAAAGGCCGATGTGGGACGTCCCCCCTGCCAGAAGAAATCAGTGGATTCCATATAGCGCCGGTCGAATCCGGGGCCTTCCCATTCCATGGTCAGCTCCGGCCACTGGTCGTTCTCGGTGAGATCGCCCATATGGTAGAGTAGTTCGATCTGATGATACCCCGCCTTGAGACCGATACTGTGATTGGCCGTTCGGCGGGAAAAGGCGAGATCGTCGTATTCAATGACAGTTTGCCCACCGAATTTGACCGTGAGCGTATCGCGAAAGGCGAAATGGAAGGTATAGGTCCCGTCTTCGGGCACTTTGATATAGCCGGTGTAGCGGAAGGCAAAGCGTTCGTCCCCCTCGCGGTTGCGGATATCGATGTTGTACATCACCCCTTCACGGGAGGCAACCAACTGGTCGAAATTCGGCGTAAAGCGCTCGTTGAGTCCGAACAGTTGATAGTAAATCCCGGGAAAAAGGTTGTCGGGATTGTCCGGCGCTCGAAGCCCCTCGTCGAGAATGCTGATCCCCCGCACGGCTTGGTTTTCCGCGCCCTGGGCATCCGTTACGGTGAGGGTGACCAGGTAGTTTCCGGGCTCGTTAAAAGTATGGGCGGGATTAACGCCGGTGGCGGTACCCCCATCGCCGAAATCCCAGGAAAAAGTCAACGGCTGCCCCTCGGGATCCGAGCTGCCGGAAGCATCGAAGGTAATCGTACGAGGGGCATTGCCGCCATTGGGCGAAAAGGTGAAGGACGGATTGGGCGGTAGGTTCTGGATACGCAGGTTTTGGGTGAGTTCCACGCTGTTGCCCTCGCCGTCATCCACGGTCAGGGTGACAGGAAAATCACCGAATTCGGTAAAGGTATGACTGGGCGTCGCTCCGGTAGCGGTGCCGCCGTCCCCGAAGTCCCAACTGTAGGTCAGTGGATCGCCCTCAGGGTCGGTGCTGTCAGTGGCGTCAAAATGCACCGTAACCGGAGGAATGCCAAAGGTGTCACTGTGCGTGAAGGCGGGCGTGGGTGCCTGATTACCCACTTCGATCACCTGACTGCGGGTGCCGATCCCACCGTGTCCATCCGAGACCGTCAAGACCGCAAAATAGCGCCCCTGCTCGGTGTACGTGTGGGAAGTAATGGGGGTATCTCCGGCGGTATAACCATCGCCGAAATCCCAACTGTAGGTCAAGTTATGGCCGTCCGGATCGCTGGAGGCACTGCCATCAAAATTAACGGTCAGGGGTGGATCCCCGGCGGTCACGTCGGTGGATAAGGCAGCCAACGGGGACCGGTTTTCCACCGTGATGATTTGCGTCGCCCTACTCTGATAGCCCGAACTATCAGTCACGGTTAGCGTCACCGGATACCGGCCACCCAGTTGAAATGCGTACTCGGGACTGAGCCCGGAAGCCGTGCCTCCGTCGCCAAAATCCCATTCGTATGCTTGCACATCCCCGTGAGGATCGAGGGTATCAGTAGCATCAAACTGTACCGTATGGGGAGCCGTCCCCGAAGGCGGGTTGGCGGAAAAGCGGGCCAGGGGTCGCTGATCAGGAGCATCTTCGGAAACAATCCGATTGGTCGATTCATCAAAGCTGACAATCCGGTCACCCACGCGCAGAGTCGCGTCAAAAGCTTCACCTACCACTTCGGCGTGCGGGGCAGCTCCGCGTCCGGTGACCATAACGACCCAGATTTGGGTACTGCTGTCCACAACCTCAAACTTGAGTGGATTACCATCGGAGATTGTGACATCGCGGGGGTACATCACCCAACCCTTCAAGTAGCCATCCTCTTTGCCATCCAGAGTGAACGTCTGGACGCCTTCCTCCTCGCTCACCGTGACCGGCAGATTCATCTCGTTGAGTTGCCAGCCATAGGTGCGGATGCTGTTGGATTGCAAGTCATCAAGGGTCGAAATCATGGCAAAGCCACGGTCGAGCGGGTAGTCCACCTTCACATGGCGCTGGGCATGGGTGAGCCCCAACCCCCCGTATTTCATTCCGCCTCCCGCAATGGCGTAGCCGCCCTCGTCATCCACTTCAAAGTGTACGCGGTCACCCGTGGCAGTGGTGGACGTACGGGCCTGCCCGTTGACCGTCACCTGACTGAATCGAGAATCCTGACGGCTGGTGGCTGGTCCTCCGGCAAATTTGCTGCCAAAAGCCATGATGTTGATCTGCATGGCGTCCGCCTCATCCCAGGCATGACGGTGCTGCACCGTATCGGTGCCCAGGGAAACAATAACATCATCGGCATCCTGCCAACGGTCGCGGAACCAGTAGCCGCCATAGCTATCCTCAATGCCACGCTCGTAAAAATCTCCGGGATCCATGGCCGGAACATCCTGGGGATAAAACATCATGGCAAAGACATTGCCCGCATTTTCGCGGTCGTAGCGGAGTTCCGGCTCGGACGGATTGAGGATACCCCGATGGCGGTCGTAAAACCAGCGGTAGTAGGGTTTCTCATCCTCCGGCACCATTTCAAAGAGGAGGCTGGTCCAGCCCTGGGGACCAAAACCCTGTCCGCCAACCCCCCACTGGGTACTTTCCTGAGCGGCGTTGAACATGCCGCCGTAAAGAGCAATTTTATACATGTTTTTGCTCTCGGCGGTATTGTCCAAACTGGTGTCCCCGATGTTGCGCAAGGCGATCAGTGCCGGAATCAGAAACTGCCCGCCATAGGACATGTAGTAGTTACCCTCCTGGGTCCAGCCGGTGTTTCCGTAATTTTGCATGTGCTGATCCAGCCAGGATTTTAAATCATTAAAACGGTTGGACCGCGCCCCCTGCTGATCCACGGCGAGCATCATCAGCAATTCCGCCCCCCGCGTGACCGCCACCCAGTTGGAACCAAAGGGGGAATGGTTCACATTGATAAAATTAAAGCTCGGCCAGGCATCGAGGGCGACATTGATTTTGCCCCGGATGTAATCGCGTTGCTGCTGGGTCCACCCGTTGTAACAGAGATCGTACGCAATAGCGAATCCCTTGCCCACGGTCGCCCGCTCCAGTCCCTTGCCCTCTTCCGGAACGATATAAGCCGGATCGGGATCATTGTGCACGGCGTAGAGGGCATCATAGGCGATCTGGGCATACTGCGGATCCTCGGTCACGGCATAGACCATGGCCGCCTTGCGGGCGAGAAAGTTGCGGGCATAATTCCAATTATTCCCGGTGCGCCCGCTACCGCCAATAATGTAGTCCGCCGTCGCATCCACATCAGCCTGCATGACGGCAAGGATTTCCGCGTGGGTGCTACCCGGCACATCGACCGCATCACGTATATCCTGAAGACGATCCGCATCAATTAAAAGCCTCGGGTAGGTATCCGCTTGAACCGTTGCCCCCATTACCATCAACAGCCACGCCCCTGCCAAACCTTTCCAAAAAATGCTTTTCGTCGTTTTCATACCATCACCCTAGAGAAAAAACAGGGCAAAACACAGACCCGGCTTATGACCAATCTGCGGTATATCTGTAATGTTTTGCGACAAAAGAATTGCCCCACTTTTGCCCTCCCTTTAGGGTAGAAACATGCCCACTTCACCCTCCATGATCCTAACGCAAATCCCCATCGGCCAGGGTTATGGATTGGAGGTATTTCGGGGATTAAACCGCTTCCGGTACAAAAGGGCCCGTTGGCTGTTCAAGAATTTCGAGGAGTTGATGCCCCTGTCGGATTACGACGGAAAAACCTTCGCCGGTGCGATTGGATTCTTTCACGACAGCACCCACGCCCAGTATTTGCGCGAACAGGGCATTCCGTTTGCAGTGTCCGTCTCCGGCAATGTTCACTCCGGCATTTTTCCCGGTGTGGTCACCGACGACACGCGGGTGGGACGTATGGCCGCCCAGTTTTTTCTCCGTAAAGGATTTCACCATTTCGCCGCATCCGGCTTCCCCGGATTACCTTTTTCAAGAAAACGGGTTGCGGGATTTACCGAAACCCTGCGGGAAAAGGGAGTGAAAGAGGTCCATGAGATCCCTCCCCCCTTTATCGAAACGATTGACTTTAAAAAACTGCCCACTCCCCTCGCCCTCTTCGCGGCCAATGACCGACTCGCGGCCGAGCTTATGAACCATATTTTGCTACAGGGAATTAACATTCCCCATGACATCTCGGTTCTGGGGGTGGACAACGATGAAATGGTGGCCGCGCATTGCGCCGTCCCCCTCTCCTCCATTCGCCTGAACAGTGACCAAGTGGCCTTTGCGGCCTGTGAACGGCTGGAAAAAATGCTGACTGAGGGTGAATCCAGCATGAAGGTGAAGCTTATTCCACCAGTGGATGTTATGGAACGACGCTCCACCGGCGGAGCGATCACTTCTCATCCGGTTATCCGAAAGGCGCTCAGTTATATTGATGAGCACCTGGAAACACTGCCCGACATCTCTGCTCTCGCCCGGGCCGTTGGGACCAACCGTAGGATGCTGGAGCGACTTTTTCGTCACGAAATGGGCCTTTCCCCGGCGCAATGGATCGTCCGGCAACGTTGCCAACACGCCGTGGATCTATTCCGTCACACCGATTACACGGTGGAGCATGTGGCCGCACTTGCCGGATTTGGAGACCGGCGCCGACTCTATCGTGCTCTCAAGAACAACAACCTCCCCCTCCCCTCCCGTATCCGAAAGAAATCCGGATGATTGATTCCGGTGCTTTTGTATTTTGCTTTCCCCTAAAATTAAATCCAACGATGAGTTTAATTCTCCTTCGCCCGATAAGGGCATATCAACGTAAAGACCATAAAAGAGCAAAAACGGGCAGGACTGCCCGGGAAAACTGATACCCGCCCCGCTGGTAAACGATTCGCAGGAACCGGGAAAGAGACGCATCTTGAATTGACTGGACCGGGGGATGGCCTCACCCCGTGGACCGGGCATGAACAAGGTGACGGCATTGCATTCTTCAAAATAATATGGAAACACTCCGTCGTCGGCTTGATAGTGACTGTGACCGGCCAGGATGGGGATCCCGAATTCCCCCGACCAACCTAGAAACCGAACCTGCAGATCGGCCCTCGCTCGCCCCCGCATTCACCGGCTCAGCCGGAGACGGGCGAAGGCGCGGTCTTCTTCGGTGATGGGGAAGGTGGTGCGGAGGTGGACTTCTTCGTAGTCGTTGTCGAGAAAGGTGATGCCGACTTCTTCAAAAAGGTTTTCATCCCAACTCGCTTCGCCCAAAGTCAGAGAGCCTTCGGGTTGGTACGCGATGTCGCGGGGGGCGCGGAGGCGGCGGAAACGGAAATGATAATGCCCGTCCTCCTCCAACGTGCCTTGGGGAAGTTTGGCGAAGTCAGCTCCGCTGGCCGCAACACGTGGATCAAGGCCAACCGCGCGTTTGAGCAGATTGGACAAACCGTCGCCGGATGGGTTGGCCGCGTCGTCGGTCAGAATATCGTCCTCCAGTTCCGCCGGATCAAAATGGTTGGCCAGCCAGTAGTTGTTTTCCAAACCGGGCATGGGATCGAGGAAAAAGATAAATTGGGTTGATCCGGTAAAGCCGGTTCCGGCGATTTGGCCACGGTTGTTGATAACCCGCGCGTCGCGCTTGAGACCCGATTGAGGAAGGATCAGATCGGCTAAAGCGATCAGATCGCCCTCCCCTCTCCAGATAAAAGCCACTCCGCCGCTTTCCGGATCATTGGCTTGCCCAACGGCTTCGTTCCAATCATTCAGATCGTAGGCCACACCTCCAACCGCGCCAAAAGTTCCCAAATCCGTGGGCGTGGTCGAACCAGCAGGCCAGAACGTCAGGCGAGTGCTGCTACTGCTCCAACTTAGGGAATCCGGACTGGAAACGCCGAAGACCGCGCCGGAGCGGTTGGTCGCCCGACCCCAGGAACTGGTGAATCCGGAAACCGGGCTGAGTTGGGTGCCGCTGTCCTCCCAGCGCATTGCACGCCAGGCTTCTGCATCTAATTTATAATCATGACCTGCGGCAAACGTTCCGGTGCTGGCCACCTTCTCCCAGTGTTGATTGCCTCCGGTAGTCGTGGAACCGGGATCATCGAAACGGCGGTAGTCGGAAAATGATTCGAAATTACCAAGATAAACCCTTCCAAACTCATCCACGCCCATCGCTGACTCGGCGATGTAGTCATCAATCACTCCCGAGAGATCGGTTGGCGAGGAACTCTCATCCCATTGCACGGCACGGCGATTGCCACCACTGCTGATCGATTCGCCAAAGATGATGCCCTCTTGACTCACCGCCAGGGCTTTGGCCCCGGTGTCGCCGGACAGTGGGTCGAGCAGAAAAACATCTCCATCTTCCCAATACGCCGCTTGGGTATCCGTCACATTGGGATTACCGTTGTGGCCGAACCCGACCAGCCTTCCGGCTTCATTGATTCCCTCCAGATTGACGCGGGATTTCTCCCCGGGGAGCGGCAGATTACTTCGACGATAGTGAGGGGCTACCGTGACGCTGACCGTATCGATGCCGATGGCTCCGTCGTTGTCCTGGGCAACCGCAGCATAGGTCCAGAAACCCGCCGGGGCGGAGGTTTCGGTTTGCCCGTAGGGAGCGGTGGCATCAAACCCAAGCGAAGTTGAAAAGGCCCCGGAAAAATTGAAATCAGCATCACTCTTCAGACGATAGAACCACACTTTCTCAATCGTTCCGTCACTGTCCGAGGCCGAAGCCGTTAGGGAAACGGTATCGAGCGCTTTAAACGGATCGTCATAGACGGGGCTCTCCAAAGTCACCGTGGGAGGAACGTTTCCGCTGGCCGACCGGAAGGCGGCGACCGAAGCTTTGGTATCGCGAATGACCTCGGCATTGTGACTTTCCAGGTCTTCACCAATCGGCACCCCGGAGGGAGTGCCCATATAGGTGACTTCGGGATTTGAAAAGTAAGGGATTCGGTTGCCCGGGGCGTACGCCATGATGGTGCGTAACTCACTGCTTCCCTCGGGGGTAAAGCGCCAACCGTAACTGTAGGGGTAAACGGGGCTTATCGAGTTGTTTTCCCGGTCATGCAGGCAGCCGAGGTTATGCCCGATTTCATGGATAAAAGTCCCTTCGATGGCACTCAATCCATTGACCGAATAGCCGAAGTTGGCATTTCCATTATAAATCCAGGCCCGACCTCCTCCCCCGTCAAAGATGAGAGCCACCAGATCAGCACCACTTTCATTACGCCAGATCGGAACATTCGAAAAGGCTCCATAACCGTTGGTGAGGTCATGTAAACTGGTAGCCGTATCGACCTCCGTGTAAGCGACTTCCTCGCTGCGCACCATTTGCAGACGAAGGCCGATTTCGCTATTGATAAAGGCGCTGTTGGCGCGGGCAAAGGTCACATCAACAATCGCCTCCATGGCGGAAAGCCCGCCCGCAGCGGAGGTTGCATTCTCGGTAAAAACAATGAGCATGTCGATGACCGTGAAGGTAAGGCCTTCGCCACCGCCGCCCTGTTGGCCTTGTCCGTTAAAGGTGCCTCCCTCAACACCGGAAGAGGCGGCGTAGAATTGGTGAAGGGCGGCTTTGGCCCGGATATCCGCGACGGACGCGGCCCTCGTGCCCTTGGTCGGCGGCATCAATTGTTCGGCGGTACAGGGCGGAAGTCGGGAAAGGTCCAACTCCAAGGCAGCCACCGTCCCGTCACCCTGGGGGCGGAGTTGAAAATAGCCCATCCCAGGCGTGGTAAAGGCGGCGGCCACATGCCCTTCGTTGTAGGCCAGAATAAAATCGCCGCCGGGAACGTTGGTCAGGGGGCCGGAATAGACCACGCGATTGGCGTGGTGCCGTTCCAAGCGTTCCACTTGGCCAATCAATTGTACATCGGTAAAGAGATCAAAAACGAATTCCCGGAGCGCATCAGCCTCCTGCCCGACTGGAGGTGGTTGCAGGTTGAGGCCATCCGCAAGGTTCAGTACCCGCCCCCGCACATGCAGGTCGTCCAAGGCCAACGGCTTCTCCGGGCGGAGAGGATCAGGATGGAGAATGGCTTCGGACGGGCTGGGCTCCTGATCCTCAGTGCGGGTGAGCAGAACACCCCCGGGGATGAAAGTGAAGGAATCGGAGGATATTTTGTTCGGCAGTTCCTCACTCTGCGGCTGAGGGGATTCCGCCGTGGTGACGGAGGGTGAAGAGAAAAAGAAGTGCCCTACGATAAGTGTGCTGATTAAACCGAACGCGAGAAATCCAAGGATTCTCGGAGAGAGCCGGAGACTTATTTTCATCAAATCATAAAAAATTATCAAAGTCTCGCGGTCAAGACAACAAAATCGATCCCTGACGAAAGGGGGTGCTTGGAAATCTGTTCTACTTTTTTGGTGGCGGATGCAATCTGCTTTAAGTTAAAATCATACCTTAAGGGAAAGTAATCCACCCGAGGCTTTTGGCAATAAGATGACATTTGCCTTGGGGAGAAACAATGGGATAAAAAGGTTATCGTAGTATGTTTGTTTTACTTTATGTCATCGTAGGTTGTGCTCTGGGGGGGTCATTGCGCCATAGCATCAGCGCCTGGTGCACCCACCGGTGGCCTGGTGAATTCCCGTGGGGAACTCTGACCGTCAACCTTCTGGGGTCCCTGGGACTGGGTTTATTGGCGGGGTCGCTGTTCTCTCTGGAAGGGCCGCGGCTGGAGGCTTGGCCGTTGTTTTTGATCGGAGGGTTCTTCGGAGGACTAACGACCTTTTCCTCCATGGCTTTGCAAACGTTCCTCCTGTGGAAAAAAAACCAATACTCGCTGGCCGTGGTCAACTCGCTGGCCAATACCGTCCTCCCCCTCGCGTTGGCCTGGGGTGGATTTATGGTGGGAGGCTTTTTCCATGGATAGGTCATGGAAAATGACTCTCCTGGTTGCGGGCGGCAGTGGTCTGGGCGGCTTGGCCAGGGTTTCACTGGCGCTGGCTTTTTCGTTTACCCCACCCTGGGGATACCTTTCGGCAACCCTTTTGGCCAATAGTCTCGGCTGTCTGGTGATTGGTTCTTTGGCCGCTTGGTTCGCTTGCCGGCACGGGCCCCGGGGAGAGGCCTGGCAAACTTTCCTCTTGCCGGGCTTTTGCGGCGGCTTTACGACCGTTTCCCTATTCAGCCTGCAAGGCGTGGCTTTGCTTCAAGATGGTTATTATTTGAGCTTATTCTTTTATTTTGCCGGAAGTCTTGTAAGCTGTTTACTTTGCGTTGCGATCGGCTGGAAACTCTCTCACCGGCGATTCTCAGAAAATCCAGAATCCTGATAAACTTATTTTCCGCATGTTACTAGATCATATCGAAGAAACCAAACCACATCTCGAAAAGCTCATTCAAGAGCGGAAATGGAAAGAGTTGGCCTCCACCTTGCAGGATTGGCCCGATCCGGAAATCGCGGATCTGTTGATGGAGATGACCAAAGCCGACCGTGTCTTGCTTTATCGGTCACTCCCCAAGGGCCGCGCCGCCCAGATTTTCACGCACTTTGACTACGAACACCAAACGGACTTTATCAAAGAGCTTACCGACGATGATACCCAGCACCTCCTGGCGCACTTGAGTCCGGACGACCGGACCGCCTTGCTGGAAGAGCTTCCGTCCGAGGTGTTGCAGGCAACCTTTAAGTTGCTCAGCCCGGAAGACCTTAAGGAGGCCCGGGAATTACTCGGGTATCCGGAGGATAGTATCGGTCGTTTGATGACCCCGGATTTCATCTCGGTCAAAGCCGAGTGGACCATCCGCGAAGCCATTGAACACATGCGGAAGGTCGGTAAAGACCGGGAAACCTTTAACCTGGTGTATGTCACCGATCAGGAAGGCAAGCTGCAGGACAGTTTGCGCTTGCGCCGGTTCATCATGGCCGATCCCGAAGCCAAGGTGGAAAGCATCATGGACCATAAGTTCGTCAGTTTGTCGGCCTTTGAGGACCGGGAACATGCGGTTGACATGATTAAGCGCTACGACCTCTTCGCCTTGCCGGTAGTTGATTCCCGGGGGGTTTTGCAGGGCATTGTCACCGTCGATGACTTGTTCGATGTGGCGGAAGAAGAGACCACCGAGGACTTCCACAAAAGTGCGGCGGTCGCTCCTTTGGACATGCCCTACAGTCTGGCCTCCCCGGCCTTCCTCTTCCGCAAAAGAATCGGGTGGCTGACGGTTTTGCTTTTCGTCAACCTTATCTCGGCCGTCGTAATCGGAGCGTACGAGGACAATCTGGCCATCTTCACCGTATTGGCCACCTTTATGCCTCTGGTTATCGCCAGTGGAGGAAATGCCGGAGCCCAATCCGCCACGCTGATGATCCGCGCCATTGCCACCGGCGATCTACTTCTAAACCGCTGGTTCCGAGCGTTCAGTAAAGAAATTGTCGTTGGTCTGGCGCTGGCCTTCGCCATGGGTTTCCTCAGTTACTTCCTGGGCTTTTATCGCGGCGGTAATGAAATCGGCATGGTCATTGGGATATCCATGGTGGCCATCATCCTGGTCGCCAACTTGATCGGGGTACTCCTTCCTTTTATTCTGTGTCGCTTGAACATGGATCCAGCGGTGGCCAGCAGCCCTTTGATCACCTCGCTCATGGATGCCATCGGCCTTTTGATCTATTTTGGAGTCGCGGCGGTCATTCTCGATTTCGTCTGATTTCCGACCATTTCTCTCGCATCAGTGCCCACCTCCCCTTCCACGCAAATGTCCTGGCCCGCCGAAGACGGCTTTTATTTTCCAGCCGAATGGGAGCGACAACGGGGGGTGTGGCTTTCCTGGCCGCACCACCCCAACACTTGGGCGGACTGCCGGGAGGAGGTTTTGCGGGATTATGCCGCCTTCATCGCGGCTATCAGTCACTTCACGAAGGTCTTTCTGAACCATCCCCCGGGACAGGAAGGCACCGTTGGAGCGATATTGGCCAAAGCCAGAGCGAGTTTATCCAACATCGCCCTCTTTCCGCATCTTACCGATGATTCCTGGTGCCGGGACCATGGTCCGATCTTCCTCAAACATTCCTCCACCGGAGAGATTGCCATCACCGACTGGGAGTTCAACGCCTGGGGGGGGAAATTTCCCTCCACTCTGGACAACCAAATCCCGGCCAAAATCGCTTCCGCAACAGGGTACCGCCACTACCGTATACCTTTTATTCTCGAAGGAGGTTCCATTGACACCGACGGCCAGGGCACCCTCTTAACCACCCGCAGTTGCCTTCTTAACCCGAACCGGAACAAAGGCTTGGCTCCCGACGAAATAGAGTCGGTGCTTCGGCGAGGCTTGGGGATTCGCAACATTTGGTGGCTGGAGGAAGGCTTGGAAGGCGATGACACCGACGGCCATATCGACGACATTACGCGATTCGCTCCCGATGGGGTTATCCTAACCGCCTGGGAGGAGGACCCCCAAGACCCAAACCACCAGGCCCTGGCCAAGAATTTTCGGCACCTGGAAACCTGGGTAAAGAAGGACTCCCGACCGCGGGAAATCGTGCGCTTGCCCATGCCTGCCCGACTGGAATACCAGGGGCAGCGTTTGCCCGCATCCTATGCCAATTTTCTGGTGATCAATGGGGCGGTGTTGATGCCCTCCTTCGCCCAACCGGAAAAGGATCAAGCAGCAGCGAAAATCCTACAGAAAGCCTTTCCCAACCGCCAAATCGTCCCCGTGGACAGCCGCGTTTTTGTCCGTGAATCGGGAGCCCTTCATTGCCTCAGCCAGCAAGAGCCTTTCGCCGAAAAAGGCTAAACCCAAGAGCTTTCTTGCGGTGGGCATAATTTCCGCTCTAAGGTAAAAGATCCATGATTGCCCGTATTCGTAAACATGCCGAAAAGCGTCTGAACCTTTCCCCGCTTTCTCCGCCGGAAGAGTTTGTGCCGGTGCTGCGCCAGTTTCTCAAGCTGGAGGAGGAGATGCTGCTGCGCCGCCATCGGGCAGGCGAAGGAGGGCTTAAGGTCGCCAAGGCCCGCGCTCATACGTTCGATTTGGTCCTGCACAAACTCTTTGAGATGGCCATGGCCAGGACCGAGGCGGAACACGGCACCCTGGATTTTCCGGTATGCCTGGTGGCCATCGGGGGCTATGGCCGCGGGGAATTGTCCCCGCACAGTGATATCGACATCCAGTTTCTCTACCCCGATTCCCGTTTCAACGGCGAGGCCGCCCGGGAGGAAATTCTCAAGAGCCTCTGCAACGCCTTTGTTTATCCCCTCTGGGATCTAGGGTTGAAAATCGGGTATTCCCTCCGTTCCCCCAAAGGCAATCTGGAGGAAGCCCGGAAAGACCGCCAAACCAAAACGGCCCTTCTGGAAACCCGCGTCATCGCCGGGGACGATAAAGTCTTTGAGCGCTTTCGGAAACAATACCAACGCTACTATCGCAAGGAGCGCCGGGGGCAGTATCTGCAATCCCGCCTTGAGGACCAGGCCGAACGGAGGCAGCGCTATGGCGGAACCATTTACTTGCAGGAGCCCGATGTCAAAAACGGGGTCGGCGGGATCCGTGATTACCAGAACGCGATTTGGATGGCGCGGGTCAAGCTGGATATCTCCCACCCGAGAGACTTGGTCAAACACCGGTACCTGCGGCAAAGGGAATGCCGGGATTTCATGAAAGCCTACGATTTCCTTTTGCAGGTACGCAATGAACTGCATTTTTTGAGTCGGCGCCCCACTGACACCCTGGACTTGGAGAATCAGCCTGTGGTGGCAAAAAACCTCGGGTACGAGGAAGAGGACATTTTCGAGCGGGTCGAACGGTTTATGCGGGATTATTATAATTCTGCCCGCACCATTTACCGGGTCTCCAGCATTCTAGAAAGTCGCTTGGCCCTGCGCCCGCAGGAAAATTCCGGCCTGACCTTTGGCGAGGTCTTACGGGCGCACCAACGGCAGCGAACGAAGAAAATCGACGGTTTCATTCTGCAGGGCGAAGAGATTCTTTACCAAAAACCCTCCGTCTTCAAAGAGGATCCGGGCCGCCTCATCCGGATTTTCCGGCATTGCCAGCAATACCGTTGCCGGATGAACTTTGAGCTGCAAACGCTGATTCCCGAGAGCCTCAATTTGATCACCAACCAAGTCCTGCATTCGGAGTCCGTAAACATCAGCTTCAAAACGATTTTCCAACAAGTGGGTGAGGTCTTCCCCATCCTGATGCAGATGCACGAACTCGGCGTGTTGGGAAAATTTATTCCGGAATTCGGCAAACTCGATTGCCTGGTCCAGCACGAATTTTATCATCGCTACACGGCCGACGTCCATACCCTCAATACGATTCGGCAACTCGATAGAATTTTCGCAAAAAAGGATCCCGGGGCTGAGAGCTACCTCAAAGCACTGCGTGAAACGGACGAACCCTGGCTGTTGTATCTCGTTCTCCTGCTGCATGATATCGGCAAATCCAAGGGCAATAAGGGACATGCCGAAACCGGTGCGGCCATGGCCCTGCAGATCCTCGACCGGATGCGCATAGAGGAGAAGTTTTATCCAATAATTAGCTTTATTATCGAAAACCATCTCGAAATGGCACGGATTTGGCAGCGCTATGATCTTGATGATCCCTCCACTGCCAATGCCTTTGCCGAAAGAGTCGAAAATCCGACCAATCTCCGCTACCTCTACGTGCACACCGTTTGTGACGCCCGGGGCACTGCGGCCAGCTTGTGGAACAGCTACAAGGACACCCTGCACACCCAATTGTACAAGAGCACCCTCTTTCAATTAACGGAGAAACAATCACTGTCACACCAAGCCATGGACCACAAAAAGAAATATTTTCAGGAAATCACCTCCCGCCCCCAGGAGGCGCTTTCCCGGGAAGAAATTGAGGCCCACTTCAACCTCTTGCCGGAGAGATATTTCCGGAATACCAACAGCAAGGAAATCACCCTCCACATGCAGATGATTCATCAATTGCTGGACCATATCACCAATGACCGCGCAGAGGATACCCTGCGCCCGGTGATTGACTGGTATGATGATATTGACCGGAGCATGACCGTTGTCGATGTGGTCACTTGGGACCGGGCGGGGCTTTTTTATAAAATGGCGGGGGCTTTCTCGGCCGCGGGGCTGAACATTCTCACCGCCAAGGCTATTTCGCGGGAGGATCATATCGCCATCGACACCTTCCACGTAGTCGAACAGGGTGGTGGCATTGTCCAGGATGCCAAGGCCTTCGAAATTTTCGCCGACACCCTCAACAAATCTCTCATTGAAGGAGTCGAAGAGTTCGACGAAAAAATCAGCAAAAAACAGAAAGTCCTCTCGGCAGCCACCAAATACCGCAAAAACGACAACTTACGGGCACCCGTCCCCTGTAAAGTGGAAGTGTATCACGAATTGTCCCTCAACCGCACCATCATTGAGATCCAGGCCAACGACGAACTTGGCCTGCTCTTCCGGGTGGCGCGGGAAATCTTCAAATACGGCTACGATATTACGTTTGCCCGGATTGCCACCGAGCGAAGTGCTGCGGTCGACACCTTTTACATTGAACCCATAGATTCCAAGAAGAAGCAGGCCTCCGACGAACTCAACACCCTGCGGGAATCCCTCGAACACATTGTGGCTCCCTGCGATCTCCCCAAACCCACCCAAAGTCTCGCCCATACCCCCAAATGAGCCCCAATCCCCTCAGTTCACCCGCCAATCCCAACCACCATCTCCCGGTGATTGATGCCCTCTACCGCATCAGCAGCCTGGCGGGCAAAATGGAAGACCCCCAGGAAGCCCTGAGCTTGATCCTCGACGAAATCGTTCGCTTTCTCCGGGCGACTTCCGGTTCCATCTCCCTTATCAACCCGGATAACGGAAAACTGGAAATCGAAGTGGCCCGGGACCTTCCGGGCGACAGCAATGAGGTTTTCCTGAAACCCGGCCAAGGCATTACCGGCTGGGTCGCCCTCCACGGAAAACCACTGCTGGTGGCCGATGTTCGCGAAGACGTGCGCTATGTCGAACTGAAGAGCACCGTTCGCTCTGAAATGGCGGTGCCGATGACCGAGCGCGGAAACGTCATTGGCGTAGTCAATGTCGACAGTGATGTTATTGGCGCCTTCGATGAAAACGACCTGAAAGTCCTGACCCTGATGACCTCAGAGGCCGCCAAGGTGACACGCAACCTATGGCTGATCCAAAAACTGCGCACCAAAGCCAACCAATTGGAAGCGGTCATCTCCATCGGCCAGGGGCTGGTCACCAAAATGGAAATCCAGGAAATCCTCGACCGCATTACCGGGGAAGCCCGGCAAATCGTCGGTTGCAGCCTGTGCTCAATCTCCCTTTTGGATGATTCCGGAGAAAAGCTTCACCTCCATTCCATCAGCGGAGCCAGTGAAAAATTCCGCCAACAACCGCCCCTCTCCATTCAGGAAAGTGCCGTCGGGGTGGCCATTCAACGCGGCAAACAAATCGAAGTTCTCGACATTTCCCGCACTGAGGACAACCCCGCCGTCCTGCAGAGTATTTTTGAGGAAGGCCTGGTTTCCTTTCTCGCCACTCCCATCAGCTACGAGGACAACGTCATCGGGGTCCTCAATGCCTACACGGGGAAAAAACACCGTTTCAACAACGAGGAAAAGCGCCTTTTCGCCACCTTGGCCAGCCTGGCCGCAGTGGGGATTCAAAACGTCCGCCTTTACCAACGGGTGTTCAAAAGTGAGGAAAAATTACGGCAGGCCGAAAAGCTCAATGCCCTGGGCCTGCTGGCCTCGGAAATCGCGCACGAAATCCGAAATCCTCTGACCGTTCTCAAACTCCTCTTCGATTCGCTGGACCTTGAATTTGGTGCTGACGATCCCCGCCAAAAAGATGCCCAGGTTATCGAGGAAAAACTGGATGAGCTGGAGAAGATTGTCGGCCGGGTCCTCGCCTTTTCCCGGTCCTCCGATCACCTTCACGAATCACTGGATTTTCGCACCATCATCGAGGATACCCTCTTGTTGGTTCGCATGAAATTGAGCCAAAGCCAGATTCAGCTCAAGTACGAACCGTCCTCCGAGCCATTACTCGTCGAAGGCAACAAAGGACAATTGCAGCAAGTTCTGCTCAATCTTATCCTCAATGCCCTCGAAGCCATGCCCCAGGGCGGACAAATCGATCTCGAAGCCACGATCGACCCCATGAACGGAAGCGGACCCATCCTGATCGTTCGCGTAAAAGACAGCGGATCGGGCATCGACACCGACATGATCCCACATATTTTCGAAACCTTCCTCACCGACAAAAAAGACGGCACCGGCCTGGGCCTGGCCATCGCCCAACGAATCATGGCCGGCCACCACGGAGCCCTCGCCGTTGAGAACACGGGCTCGGAGGGGACCACCATGCGCCTGCAAATGCCCGCCTACCAGGAAAGCCCCTCCTCCGGGGACTAACATTCCCACTCATCGATTTTTCCTTGTCGGAGGGGGTTTATCCCCCGAACGGGAGGGAGTTGCGAAGAAGACAATCCTCTTTCGTTTTAACCAGGCTGATGAAGTCCGGCGAAGAACGAGACGGCGTCCGGCCACCTACGGGTCAGGCTTCTTCTGCCCTTCCAGTTTATCTATTCGAAAAACCTCAAAGGGTGGTTTTTCTTCGTCCTGACCATTCACCTTGAAAAAGCTATGTTCGATGGGGTTTCGGTACACAATTTCACCCTCACGAACAACCAGAAACCCTTTGTCACGATAAGACCTCAGTGCGAATTCAAAATAATAAAAGCGGTCTTCCTCATCAATGAGCTCGATAATTCTTTCGACTTCCTCCGTGGCCAGAATGAAAGCTTCCCGAGCGAAGTCGCGCTGCTCATTGGCATACTGTGAAAAAGCCGGATCTTCCCCTCCAAAAACTTCAAAACCAGCGACCACGGCATCCATGCTCGCAGCATACTGCTCCTGCATCAGACTGAGAAACGCAGGAGAAGTCTGATAAAGTTTTTCATAGGAAGATAAGTCTCTCACCTTTTCCCCAACCTCGACATGGAGGCTTTCACCACCAAACAAACCAACCGCATAAAAGCCGAACCAAGCGATCAAAATGTTCAGTTGCTGGATAAAAGAAGGAGTCCTCATACGTACAAACAATAGCCATTTCCAATGACCCGAGGCAAATCCTGTTTCAATTTGCCTTTCCCAAAGAACCAAGTGCTCAGCGAGCACCAGGTATGTCGCCCGACCACAATCGGTCGATAAACTCATGCCAAGGCAGGATGCGAACGCCTTCATCGGTCACCCGGGCCTCACTCTCGCAACAAACCAACAGCAATTCACGCACCGCCGGATAATCCTTGCGAAATTGCAACAGATGCCGGGTATCGTGGGAACGCACCCGAGCCTTTCCCTTGACCTCAATCGCGACTTCCCCATCACCCAATACAAAATCGACCTCAATGCCTGAAGAAAGGCGCCAATAAGCCATCTCAAAGGGATTCCGTAAGGTGCGTCCGTAGGAGGACAACTCGTGGAAAATCCAGTTTTCAAAAGCTTTCCCAAACACCTCCGATCCGGGGAGGATGCGTTGGCGTCGCAAAAGATGATTGACGACCCCGACATCGCGGAAAAAAAACTTCGGCGCATGCTGCACACGTCGTTTCGGCCGACGAGTAAAAGCGGGCAGAAAGGCACCCACAAGAGTGTCCTCCAACACCTCATAGTAGCCTTTGATCGTCGAGGAGGCGACCCCACTTTCGCGGGCAATGTTGCTGAAATTAACCACTTCCGTATCGCCAATCGCCGCCGCGCGAAGGAATTGGTCGAAAGCTGGCAAATCCCGAACCAGCCCCTCGTCCAATATCTCCTCCTTAAGGTATTGATCAACGTAGGCAGCTTGCAACTCCCCGGCATCGCCAGCCAAATAGTGCGGCGGCAGCGGCCCATGATTCAGCATCCGCTCCAAACCGAATGTCTCGCCCAATTCCACTGCTGAAAATCCAAGCAATTCCCGCTTCAGGGCACGGCCTCCCAAAAGGTTGGCGTGGGCTCGGCGAATTTTCCGGGCGCTGGATCCACAAAGAGTGAACAGCCGACCGGTTTCCTGCATGGCGTAATGAACTTCATCAAGGAGGGCCGGAACCTTCTGGATTTCATCGATCACGACTCGCTGTTCCGGCGGTAGCGCCCGCAGTACTTCCCTCAATCGGTGGGGCTCCCGCTCATAGCGCATGCGTTCGTCCGTGCGGAGCAAATCGATACGAAACGCATCGGGATAGCGACGCTTCAAAAGAGTTGTTTTTCCCGACTGACGCGGTCCCCATAGAAAAAACGATTGCTCCGGTAATAGAATGCGTCGAGACAGATAAGACATAAGACATTAATATTACATGTATATTTAGTTTACAACACTAGATTTGCAAATTTAACCGGGAATTGTCAGCTTTCGCGCAATCCCCGGAGGCCTCGCCCCTCTGCAAGTCTTTACCTTTGGGCAACTGACGAACAAAGCGTTCCCGTTTTTGGCGTCGGGAACGGGTTTTCCCGGAACAAAGTTTTCGATGAATGCAACCATTGGGACGCTATAAATCTGCCTTCGACCGAGATATGCAGCAAGGTCTTTTTCTGTGCAAAAAGCCGCCTGACAAAGCGGCTTACGGAAGCGGCTAAAGAATAAAATCAGCCAAACAGCACGCTGTGCGAGCCAGTGCGGACGAGAATCAGTTCAGTCTCGGTCGTTTGATAGATCAACAGCCAATCAGGGCTCACATGGCATTCCCGGCAACCTTGGTAGTTGCCAATCAAAGCGTGGTCCCGATACTTCTCGGCCAGATTTTCACCTGCTACCTGCTGCCAGAGTGTCGATGACAAAGGCCAGCTTGGAGAGATCTTTTCCGAAGGATCACAGTTTGCGGTAATCTTTGCGAAAAGACCGCTTGTCGCGAATATTCAATATCCCTCTTCGTCGTCGATGGCTGCAAAAAGCTCGGCGGCACTCTTGAACGAACGTCCTTCTTCAAGCGGCTCGTTGATCGCTGCGATGGTCTCCGCATTAGGCAGATGACGCACGAACTCCACGACCTTCCCTTTTTCATCCTCGGGAAATCGGGCGATTTCTTCGATGATTTCAGCGGCATTCATTATCCCAACTATGAACCCTATCGCTAAATAAATCAAGACAACAGTCATGCCCTCCAATCCACCTACAAACCCGCCCCATCGTAAAACGAGGATCGGGCTGCGGAAACGTTGCCCATGAGGACGTACTTTTTGGCCTCAAAGAGACGCTGCTTACAGTCCCGCCACGCAATGCGGGGGAAACAAGCGCAGCGCAGTCGGGAGCGTAGCAATACGTGGCCTGGTGCTTTCGGCTGTTTTTCCGTAGGCTTTACTTTTTTGGCTTATTCTTATTCTGAGCGGTCTTATTTATTGCTTTGGTGGCGAGTCTAACGCGAGCAAAGCCCCGACCCGGTTCAGGATGATTTTCGATACCGACAACGGTGATCTCCTTCGTATCCGGCCCGTATATCCAAAACATGCGTCGAGCACCGGATTTTTTATTCTCCAGATAAGATTCCCAGATGCGCACTCCGTATTTTTCGGTCAACTCCCCAATCTCATGGGACTGCAGTCCCGGATGC
>JAFIGF010000173.1 GCA_020831535.1 Opitutales bacterium
GAATCGAGTTCAGAGGTCTTTGGGACTGTTCTTTCGCTTCCGGTTGTTTTCCACCACGCCTCGCGACGAAGCAGTTACATTCCGCTTCACCTCCGTTCACCGGTTCAGAGGCGTTCAGACTTTCACTGACTGGATGATATGTTTTCATGATCACACGAGCAAGGACATTCCTGTCCTTGGGGAGCCGATCAGGCGACCTGATTGGTGGGAGAGTTTTCCGAATAGGCACCATCCCTCCCATTCTCAAGGACAGGAATGTCCTTGCTCCTTATGATTGTCCACCTCCCCCAAAACAGGCCGGAAGCCTAGGCGATTTCGGTGTTCCGAAATCACTAAACCCCGATTCCATAGCGCCAACGGCGCGGCTCCATACCAGCCCAGTTCGAAGGCTTGGGTCAATTTTAGCGCCCCCCGTAAGGGCTGAAAGCCCGACCTATCTCTTAGGTTGACGCATATGCGCCCAGCAGTGGCCCCAACGAACATTCCCAACCGAACCGACCCAAAGGACAAACGCCCGCCAAGAACCCGCACCCTCAACCTGACCACTCGAGCTCGGAGAGACCCTCGCCCTCCCAGAAACGCACCCACTTGCGGAAAACCTAAAACCGGAAAAACTCGTCGTCCTCTTCGAAGCGGAAGAGGAACTCGCCGGGCCCGATGTAGCCGAGTTGCTGGCGGATCACCCGTTCGAGGTATTCCGGATCCTCCCGCAGGCGGCGGGCGGTTTCGGTTTTTCTCTCCAGTTCCTGTTCCCGCAGCTCCACCATTCGTTCCAAATGGGCTTCGCGGGCACGCAGAGATTCCATCTCACGGTAGTTTTGCCCGAGGAAATTGAAGAACAAAATACCCAATCCGACAAAGACGCAGAGGTAGAACACTGCCAAAAAGCGAATGAATATTTTGGTTCCCATAAACCAGTTCTGGCAAAATTCTCTCCTCTGGGCAATCCTCCTTTACGTTTTCCGTTTGCCCGCAGGAACAGAAAACCTCACACTGGAAACCATGAGCTCACTTCAGGAAATGCAACAGACCTTTGCCCGGCACGGGCAGGAACACGTTTTTCGCTTTGTCGGAGAACTCCCGGAAAACAAGCAGGCCGAGCTTCTGGAAAACTGTCGGGAGATTGATTTGGAGGAACTCACTCAACTCATTCAAAACCATTTGCAAAAAGAGGAAACGTCCGGGACTTCCGCGGATGACCTCGAACCGGCCCCCTCAATCCGCGTCCCGGAGAACGGGGGCGACCCGGAGGCCTGGGAAAAGGCCCGGGCTGACGGCGAGGCCTTGTTGCGAGGGGGCAAGGTGGCCTGTTTCACCGTCGCCGGAGGCCAGGGCACCCGACTGGGGTACGATGGCCCCAAAGGCACCTATCCAGTCACCCCGGTCCGCAAGAAAACCCTTTTCCAAGTCTTCGCGGAAAAAATTCAAGCCGCTTCCCGGCGCTACGAAACCCGCCTGCCCTGGTTCATTATGACCAGTGACCTGAACCATGAGGCGACGGCGAAGTTTTTCGCGGAAAATCAGTTCTTCGGACTGGACCGCAACGATGTCTTTTTCTTCCGCCAGGGCCGTATGCCGGCGGTTGATGAGCAAGGCAAATTGTTATTGGCCGAAAAAAACGCCCTCGCCCTCTCTCCCGACGGGCACGGGGGTTCGTTCAAAGCACTCGCCCGCAACGGAGCCCTGGCCGAGATGAAAAAACGGGGAATCGAAATTCTCAGCTATTTTCAAGTGGACAATCCCCTGGTGGCGGTCATCGATCCGGCCTTCATCGGCTTTCACCAGCAAACCGGCAGCGAAATGTCCAGCCGCATGATTCCCAAACGTTCGCCCGAGGAAAAGGTGGGGAATTTTTGCCGCAAGGATGGAAAAATCCAAGTTGTCGAATACAGCGATATGCCGAAGGAGCTGGCCCAAAAAACCGATGCCGGGGGAAATCTGGTTTTCACGGCGGGCAGTATTGCCATTCACTTGATCGACCGTGACTTCGCCGACCGGATGGCCAACTCCGGCGACCTACCGTTTCACCAAGCCCATAAAAAGGTTCCCTACGTCGATGAAAACGGAAAAAAGGTCGAACCCTCCGAACCGAATGCCTTCAAATTCGAAAAGTTTATTTTTGATGCCCTCCCGCTGGCCCAAAACCCCTTGGTTCTGGAAACCCGGCGCGAGGAAGAATTCAGTCCGGTCAAAAATGCCACCGGCGTGGATTCGGCCGAAAGCTGTCGTCAGGACCAAGTGGCACAATTCGCCCGCTGGTTGACCGCCGCCGGAGTCGAGCTTCCCGCCGCCGCGCGCGAAGAGGACTTTTCCCTGGAAATCAGTCCCCTCTTTGCCATCAATGAACGGGAATTCCGCGAACGCTGGGAACGACTGAACCCCAAACCGGAAATCCATAACGGCCTCTATCTTTCTTAAGGACGGTGCGACCTCAGGGGAGATTCAGGACTCATGAATCGCACCTGCCCGGAAAGTATTGGACCCAGTAAAAACTCTTTATTTCATGATTTTACGGCATAAAAAAAGGCTTTCCCAAAGTTTATGCCGTGAACCTGTAGCTGACACCGATCCTTCGTGCCGCAAGCACCTTGGACTGGTATCAAGAATTCGGATACTGGAAGGTTCCCGAGGCCTCGTGGAGTGTTGCGAGCAGGGGCGCAAGGCCCCCGCTTGCTGTAGTCTCCCAAGCGGGGGCCTCGTTGTTCTGTTGAGCTTGCGAAATCCCGTCACAACGGGACGCGGAGTGCTTCAGACCAAGGTCCGACAAACAACCTCCTCTCCCCGCGCGGCCGCTTTAGCGGCTGCGCGGAACACTCTCAACCCACGGTCTCCTGAAAACCCCTTTCACCCCTTAGAATCTTGATCCTCGATGCCCATACCCACCTCTTTCCCCCTGCGGCGGCAACAGATCCGGTCGGTTGGGCCAACGAACGCGGGGAATCTCATTGGCGCGATCTGGTGTCCCCATCCGACGGTGCTTCACGCCAGGGATGGGCGACTCCGGAGGAGATGATCGCCGCGATGGATCAGGCGGGGGTCACGCAAGCCATCGTTCAGGGTTGGTATTGGGAAAATCCGGATACCGTGGCCGAGGTCAACGATTGGACCCTCGCCACGCTGGCCCCTTATCGGCAACGGCTGATTCCCTTTGCGGCGATCAATCCGGCCAAAGCCCGCCCCGCCGACCTTCTCGCCGAAGCCGAAAAACGATACGAGGAAGGCTTTCGCGGGTTTGGCGAAATTTCACCCGCCGCCCAAGGGTTTTCGCTCACCGACGAAGCCTGGGTGGCCTTGGCCAAATGGGCTCAAAAACGGGAGTTTCCCCTCTGTCTACATGTAAATGAGCCCGTGGCCCACCCTCGCCTCGGATGGCAACCGGAGTCCCTGCAAGACTACCTGGACTTCGCCCTCGCCTTTCCCCGTCTGCCGATCATCCTCGCCCACCTGGGAGGCCTCTTGCCCATTTTCGCCGCCAACCCCAGGGTTCGCCGACAGATTTGCCAAACCCGCCTCATGTTTGATACCGCCGCCCTGCCCTTGCTGTACAACGCACGGATCTTCGCCGCGCTTCCGGCCCGCTCCATTCTGCCACGGATTCTCTTCGGCTCCGACTTCCCCCTCCTTCTCGGTCATCCCCCCGAAACTGAACCGTCCTGGCAGGCCAGCTTGCAGTATCTGCAAAAAGCGCCGCTGAGCGAGGAGCAAAAAACCAATCTCCTCGGAACGAACGCCCGCCACCACCTGCCTTCATTGTTCTCTGTATAGGGGGGTGGGGTTCTACTTAGCTTTTTCTCACGCTAGGGTCTCTGAGTGACCGCGGAGCCGTCCTTGGACTGCGGCAGAAAAAAACCAAGAAGCCTCCCTGGAGGGACGAGCTCCGTCCTGTCCTGAGCCTGTCGAAGGGCCTCGTCCACTGAATGGTGGTTCGACCTTGCTCCTTATGATTGTCCACCTCCCCCAAAACAGCCGGAAGCCTAGGCGATTTCGGTGTTCCGAAATCACTAAACCCCGATTCCATAGCGCCAACGGCGCGGCTCGATACCAGCCCAGGTCGAAGGCCTGGGTCAATTTTAGCGCCCCCCGTAAGGGCTGAAAGCCCAACCTATCTCTTAGGTTGACGCATATGCGCCCAGCAGTGGCCCCAACGAACATTCCCAACCGAACCGACCCAAAAGACAAACGCCCGCCAAGAACCCGCACCCCAACCTGACCACCCGAGCTCGGAGAGACCCTCTCCCTCCCAGAAACGCACCCACTCCGCGGGGCGGGCGAAGGTCCCTCTGAGCCTTCGCGCGCCAACACACCAATCGTTCCCACACTGCACCCGCCTTGTCAATTACCGCCCGCCAAGAACCCGCACCCCAACCTGACCACCCGAGCTCGGAGAGACCCTC
>JAFIGF010000169.1 GCA_020831535.1 Opitutales bacterium
AGGCACTGACAAAATGACCACTTGCCACTTGATCGACAACTTGCCGTTTGAAGGCCTCGCTGTAACGTATGTTCCGGTTCGGTTTTTCTATCGCTTTCATGGTTTGGGTGTCAACCTATACTAGGACAAGACAAAGGGGTAAGACCAGGACATAGGTTACACTTTGGGTTCAATCCACAGGTCGTTGGCGCCAATTAGACTGTCTTGTGATTGCAGGTGACGAAAAGCGATTCCAAATTCCCATGCGATAGTGCGCGAGGATTCCAGAACTTGGAAGGATTCGATGAATTGTATCCAGTGGGAGCCCCCGTTGAAAGGTGGACTGCGAACGGGGGCCTTGTGCCCCTGTGCGCAACACTTTCGAAAACGGGGGTGTAGAACAGTGGGCTTCTCCATTACTGGTTCCCTGACGTAGTCTTCGTTTCACAAAACCTTCGTTCTCTTATCCCGTCCCTGCAAAGCTTTGGGCATTTTTTGGACACCTTTCGTTTTTTCTGCGGCACGGTGGTTTTTGGCATGGGTTATGCATTAAAAGATGTATTACAATTTATACAAATTGTAATACCAAACAACAATAACCAAAACGCTTATGAAAAACCGTCTATTACAGAAACTTCTTCGTCCCCTGGCTCTTTTGGGGGTCGGTATAGGGGGCAGCTCCATGCTGTCCGCGGAACCTTTGCGCATTGCTTACAGTGACTGGCCCGGATGGGTGGCCTGGGAAATTGGAATCCAAAAAGGCTGGTTTGCCGAAGAGGGGGTTGACGTGGAATTCCTCTGGTTCGATTATGTGGCGTCAATGGATGCCTATGCCGCCGGCCAAGTGGATGCGGTAACCGTTACCAATGGGGATATGTTGGTCACTGGGGCGACGGGCAAACCTTCGGTCGCCATTCTGATCAATGACATCAGTAACGGAAACGATATGATTGTGGCGCGCCCCGGTATTGAAACAATTGCCGATCTGGAAGGCAAAACGATCGGGGTTGAAGAAGGGTTTGTGTGTCATCTTCTCTTGTTGAAGGGCTTGGAATCGGTCGGTCTTTCGGCGGATGATGTGACCATCATCAACACCCCCACCGAGGAAACGCCGCAGGTGCTGGCTTCCGGAGCGGTGGATGCGATCGGGGCCTGGCAGCCCAACTCAGGGCAAGCTCTGCGATCGGTGGCGGATTCCACTCCGGTTTACACTTCGGCGGATGTACCGGGCTTGATTTATGACTTGCTGGTGGTGGATCCGGCGACTTTGGAGGATCGGCGGGATGACTGGATGGCGGTCGTTCGGGTATGGTATCGCATCGTTGACTACTTAATGGACGATGACAATTTCGACGAAGCTCTGGCTATTCTGGCGAATCGGGTTCAGGTTTCTCCGGAAGAGTATGAGGCTTTGTTCTTCGGGACCAAAATTCTGACCCTGGAGCAAGCGCTGGAAGCCTGGGAACCGGGTGAGGGGCTGGACTCGGTCTTCGGAAGTTCGGATGTCGTGAATGCCTTCAATGTTTCCAATGGCGTCTATGACGAGTTGTTGGATGTCGAAAACTATTTCGATCCTTCGTTGGTTCGCGAGTTTGCGGAATCGTTGGAAGAGTAATTCCATCAGCCGGGCTCCCTTGAGGAGCCCGGCATTTTTAATAACCCTTCACGTGTAGTGGCTGCCCTTTGGCCAGCCGTGGTTTCCTACGTCCATTTTTCGGGTGTCTCTCATGTCCTCTTCTGTAAAAATGCCCAAGAACAAGGTTCCCTGGTTTGCCGTGCGACAGGATTTGTCCGGACGCCGCCAAAGCTTGCTGGCTCTTCTCAGCTTTGCCTTGCCGATCGGGCTTTGGTGTTTGGTGAGCTACGTGCCGTCGATCTGGCATCCCGATGTGCGCTTGCACATTTCCGCCGAGCGGGAAGGTTCTTCGACCGTCTATACTCCCGGCAATCATTTGGGAAAGGACCATTTTCAGCGTTTTGTGCAAACGATCCGCGAACAGAATTTGGAAATTCAAAGGTATTGGCGGGGCGAGCAGGAAGTCACTGAACCGCCGCGTATGGTGCGGCGGTCAAACCAAAGGGTGTTGCGCCAAATCGGGCGTTTTGCGGTGGCCAATGGCTGGCTCGAAAGGGATGAGCGGCAGGATGACGAAAAGCTTTTTGAAATCTGGCGAGGGCTGGCGGAAGGGGAATTGCGGGGGCGGGAGCAACGTCTGACCGAGGAGAATCTGGAGATTCTTCGGGCCAACTGGGCGTGGCTGGAGGAGATGGAAACCTTTTCCGCGGCGGCCCTGCCCGCCATTCCCTTGCAACAACTTTTGCCGCAGGGGCGTCCGGCCAATCCGGTCTTTTTACCCAATCCGCATGACGTGGTGCTCAGCTGGTGGGATCTTTTCAGTGAGGAGCCAACGGGGGAAGGGAAGACTTTGCGGGAGCGCCTGGGGTATTCTTTGCGGATTGTCTTCAGCGGGTTTTTATTGTCCTGCCTGATCGGTTTACCGTTGGGCGTTTTGTGCGGAACCTACAATCTGTTTTCGCGGCTCTTCGAGCCTTTTGTTGATTTTTTCCGCTACATGCCGGCGCCGGTGTTCAGCACGTTGTTGGTGGCGATTTTCGGAGCCCATGATGCCCCCAAGATCGCTCTGATTTTTGTCGGGACCTTTTTTCAAATGGTGTTGGTGATCGCGAAAACCACCCGTCTGCTTGACCGGTCCTTGTTGGAAGCGGCGCAAACGCTCGGGGCCAAGAACCGTCATTTGGTGCTGAAAGTTATCGTTCCGGGCGTGATGCCCAATGTGTATAACGATTTGCGCATTCTCCTGGGATGGGCCTGGACCTGGTTGGTCATTGCGGAATTGATCGGGGTCAAGGCGGGCTTAACCGAATTTATCGAAACCCAGGGCCGTTGGCGGAATTTTGATTTGGTCTTTCCGGTCATCATCACGATCGGCCTGATCGGTTTTGCCACCGATCAGTTGCTGGCGTTTCTGCGTCGCTTTCTCTTCCCCTGGGAACCCAAGGGGTATCGTTTGAGTTTAAACTGGCTGACCGAGGGCCATCGCAAGGAGTAAAGAGTATGCCCATAACCTTACCAAGTTATCGCGAACAAGCTCCGGAAGTGAAGGAGCGTTTTGACCGCCTGAAACAGCGTCCGGTGAAAATGGAAGTCCGTGGCCTGTACAAGGTTTTCGGTTCCACCGACGGTCCGGTCACGGCGTTGCAAGGCATTGATTTCACCTTGCATCGGCGGGAATTTCTGTCGGTCATCGGGCCTTCGGGCTGTGGAAAATCCACTTTGATTCGCATTTTGGCAGGTCTGGAAATTCCCACGAGCGGGGAGGTCTCGGTAGACGGACAAGTGGTGCGCGGTCCGGGGGCGGACTGCGGCATGGTTTTCCAGAGTTACACCCTTTTCCCCTGGCTGACGGTGAAGCAAAATGTCATGTTCGGTTTGAAGATCGCCGGCAACTCCAGCAATAAGGCCGAAGCCGAGGCCCGGGAGTGGGTTAGCCTGGTGGGGTTGGAGCGGTTTGAGAATTCCTATCCCAATCAGTTGTCGGGCGGGATGAAACAGCGGGCCGCCATTGCCCGGGCGCTGGCCAACCGGCCCAAGGTCTTGCTGATGGACGAACCTTTTGGCGCTTTGGACGCCCAAACACGGGCGAACATGCAGAGCTATTTGTTGGAGATCTGGCGAAATGTTGATGTATCCATTGTATTCATCACCCATGACCTTGATGAGGCCATCTACCTGGCCGATCGCATTTTGGTCCTGAAAGCCAATCCCGGCGAGGTGGAGGAATTGATTGAGGTTCCCGTTCCCCGTCCCCGGGCAACCAGTCAATTTCTTGAACCGCCCTTTCTGGCGACCCGGAAGCGTTTGGAGGCCTTGATTCACCCACCCGAGAAATCGCTGAAGCAAAGGCTTAAAATCTCCCGGATGACGGAAGTCGGAGACGATGTGGAATGAGTAGCGACGGACAGACACCCTTTGATCCGCATCTGGGTCACTACACCTGGCCCGATTTGCGGGCCTTGCAGAAGGAATCGGATCTTCTCCTTCTTCCGGTGGGCGCAACCGAGCAGCATGGGCCGGCGTTGCCGGTCAACACCGACAGCCTGATCGCCGAGGCCTTGGCCGAAGCGGCGGCGAAGGAGGCAGGGGTGCTCATGGCTCCGGTCCTCACCTACAGTTCCTCCGCCGCCCATACCTTGCAGTGGCCGGGAACCTTTGCCCTCAAGGCGGAAACCTTTATCGATACCGTCGTTCAACTGGGCCAATGGGCACTGCACAGTGGGTGGCGTAAATTGCTTCTGGTCAATGCCCATGCCGGCAATGATGCCCCGCTTCGGGTCGCGCTGGATCATTTGCGCTTGGAAGGGGTGGGGCGCTGGCAGGTCGGCTTGGTGCAGGCCCATTCTTTGAATGAGGAAATAGCCGAGGCTTTTTATGCCGATGCGGCGGATTACCATGCGAACCAAGCCGAAGCCGATTTAATCCGGCACCTGGCCCCGCACTTGATGGCCGGGGAAAATCTGACCGACTCCGACGACCCGGACCGGACCCGGGGACTGGTATTTTCCTATCCGGTGGCGCAGACCAGCCGCAATGGAACGACCGGTTACCCCTCGCGGGGCAATGCCCAGCGGGGCGCTCAGCTTTTTGACCAAATGAAAAATGCCCTGCGGGAGCTGATCCAGCGGGCCCAAACTGAAACTCCACCGGTGGAAGGCATTTCCTCTCCGGTGGTGCCTTGGAATCGTTAGAAGGAAAACCAACATGAAGAGTGTGGAAGAAACCCAAGCCTACCTACATGAACGCGGCGTAAAGTATTGTCTGACCGCCTATGTCGATATTCATGGGGTGCCGAAAGGGAAGGTGGTGCCCATCGACCATTTCCAGGATTTTGCCGGAGGCTCGGAGTTGTACACCGGATACGCCCTCGACGGATTGGGGCAGAAACCCAATGACGACGAAATTGCCTCGTTGCCCGATTTGGAACGCATGATGATCCTTCCCTGGAACCCCGAGGTGGCCTGGTTTCCGGCCGACAACACTTTTCAGGGCAAGCCCTACGAGGTGAACACCCGGGTCGCTTTGAAAAAGGTTTTGGCCGAGGCCGCGGAAATGGGGTTCGGGTTTACTCTCGGCATCGAAGCCGAGGTGTTTGTGGTCAAAGAAGATGAGCAAGGCCGGCTGCAAATTCCCAACCGGGACGACGATATTGTGAAAAGTTGCTACGACATCAAACGCTTCATGGACCGGTATCGTTGGCTGGACAAAATGGCCTCGGCGATTCAAGGGCTCGGCTGGGATCTTTATTCCTTTGACCACGAGGATGCCAATTCCCAATTCGAATTTGATTTCAAGTACAGCGATGCCCTGACCACCTGCGACCGGTTTATTTTTTTCCGTTACATGGCCAAGCATTATGCTGCCGAAGAAGGGCTCCTGGCGACCTTTATGCCCAAGCCTTTTGCCGATAAGACCGGTTCCGGAGCCCATTTCAATATGTCTTTGTGTGATTCCTCCACGGGAGACAATCTGTTTCAGGATAAGGACGATCCCCGGGGGAAGGGACTGAGCCAGTTGGGGTATCAATTTATCGCCGGGATTTTGCGGCACGGTCCGGCGCTCTGTGCGGCCTTTGCTCCCACCGTCAACAGTTACAAGCGCTTGGTGCGGCAAGGGCGGATGGCCTATTATTCCTGGGCGCCGGTCTTCAACTCCTGGGGCACCAACAACCGGACCAACGCGATCCGGGTGCCCATGGCCGGGGGGCGGGTGGAGTCCCGCAACGCCGATTCGGCCTGCAACCCTTATCTGGCGGCGACTTTGGCTTTAGCGGCCGGCCTGGAGGGAATTCGGGAGAATATCGACCCCGTGCCCGCGCAGGAGGGGAACCTTTATGCGCTGTCGCCGGAGCAGTTGGCCGAGCGGGGGATTGGCGAGCTTCCCCGCAATCTTCATGAAGCGACCGAGGCCTTTGCCGCAGATCCTTTTGTGGAAAAAGTTCTCGGCACCGAACTCCGCAATGAATTCCTTACCTACAAAAACGAGGAATGGCGACAGTACCACCAAACAGTCAGTCAATGGGAAGTCGAACACTACGCCCGGCTGTACTAAATTTTACTTGATAATATTACGAAAAAGATAAAAAGTAATATATGGCGAAACGCGTAAACAATTCTTCAACCCGAGCGGATGCGCTGGAACGCATCAGCATGACCCTTCCTGGCAATTTGCTGGAGCAACTGGACCACATGGTCAACGACCGTGGTCTGCCCAATCGTTCCCATGCGGTGGCGGAGATGATTCAGCGGGAGGTGACGGAATGGCAACAGGAGTTGGGGGAGCATTTGATGACGGGAACGATTACGCTGTTTTACGATGCCTCCCGGCGAAATTTACAGAACACTCTGGCGGATATTCAGCGGAGGCATATTGACGAAGTGATTAGTTCCCACCACGTCCAGTTGGAGGATTATCACACCATGGAGGTCATTTTGATTCAGGGTCCGGCCCGAAAACTTCGGATGATCGCCGACGAGATGATTTCCTGCAAGGGGGTGAAGAGTGGAAGCCTCAACTTGATCAGCCAGCTCATCCCGCCATTACATAACCGGCGGTAAAATCAACCTTTCACCAAAACCATACTTATGAAAAC
>JAFIGF010000209.1 GCA_020831535.1 Opitutales bacterium
AGCTCGCTGACCACTTGCGGAAACCATTTATCCACCGTGCTGCCGTCGCCAAGTTGACCGTAGTGGTTACGGCCCCAGGTCCATACCTGCCCTTCCCCATCCAAGGCAGCACTGTGCCAGGATCCTGCGGTAAGACGTTGAGTGCCAAATCCTCCGAGAGTAAAGGCTTCGAAAAAAACGTCTGGAGGCGTGTTTTTAAAAACATCCGGAAAGGTGTCGATGGCGGCGGTGTAGTCCAGTGCAAAGGGCAAACGAAACTGCACTTCGGCGTAGCCGCTGACATCGGTGCGGACGGTGACCCGCTTGCCCCACGCACCGCCATTGGCCGAATCGCGGACCAATCCGAGACCGGACGGAACCTCAAACACCACCGGAGCATTCACGGAAGGTTGTCCATCCACCTCAATCAGAACTCGAAGGGTCTGTGGGAGAATCGCCCCGGCATCGCCCGTTTGCCCGTCGCCGCTGTCGATTTGGATGGTCGGTTCATCATCCAGAAAAAAATCAAACGGGTGTTCGGCATTTTCGTAATGCCAAACATTGGAAAAGGTATTACCGCTGACATCGCCCTGCGGGTCGATGCCCAGAGCTTGAAAGTAAAAAATCTGCCACCAGTCTGGAAGTTCGCCGGGATCTGGCGCAGGGTAGCGGGAGCGAAATGCGGTGTCGGGGTCTTCGGCATAGACCAGACGCAAAAAAAGTTTGTCCGAACTGGAGGAAAACCCGTAGTTGGCCGGAGTATTGGCACCTTCCATGGTCAGCGGAACCAGTTGCCACTCCTGTAAATCCTCCGAAATCTCAATAAAATAGTGATTGTCTTCTTTAGCCCACCATTGCAGGTGAAAATGCTCTGTCCCGGCGTTGTGGGAGATAGACAACCCGTCGTTGGGAGTGGAAGCATCCGGCTGAGCGGAACTGGTGAGGGTTCCCAGTAGCAGGCTCGTGAAACACAAGGTGGAGAAAAACGGGCGGGGAGTCATGGGATCAAAAAGGTTAGTATATTGGATGAGACTCACGCGAAGGCGCGAAGACGCGAAGGTTTTGTTGGGAAAGGTGGTGGATTATTCTGGTCATTTTCTTTCATTCTTGGCGTCTTAGCGTCTTGGCGTGAGTCCTGTTTTCAATAGTTGCGTAGCTACTCCACGCGCCAGAAATTGATCACGGTATCCTTGGGCTCGGGTGGGTTGGCCTCACGATAAGCGCGGCGAGCTTCGTTCAGCACTTTCCGACGTTCGTATTCGGCGACCAACCGTTCCTCGTGGGCGTGGTAGTGCTGGTGCAGGGCATCCAGTTTCTCATAGAGTTCGGCGGGAATGGCGGATCCTTCGTGTTCGGCGATGATGATGTATTCGGGGGATGATGGAGTGGTGGAGTCGTGGAGTGGTGAAGTGGGGAGGAAGTCGGAGGGGAGAATGTTCAGCCAGCGTTCTGCCGTACGAGGGGTGTAGTCGAAACCCTTTTCGGCGGCGAGGCGGGCGGTTTGGGTTTCCTTCTCAGAATCGACTTCGTCAACGAAGAGGAAGGTCATCCAGTGATAGCTTTGGTCCTCGAAGTGTCCAATTCCTCCGAGGTAGCGGAAGTCGATATTGCTCAGGACGGTCCATTCGCGCTGGTCCTCATCCCGCCAGGTGATTTCGGTAAAGGTGCGGTCATAAACCACGGCGCTGAGGTTCAGGGAACGGGGTACGGGCTGGGCGGCAATCCAGGCGGCGATTTCTTCCTCCGACCATTTCGGCTCGGTTGTGGTCTCGTCAGTGGATTCGCTCTCGCGAATGGTTACATGTTGTGGTGGAGCGGCGACACGTCGCAGGATGGTTTTGCGATTGCCGTGGTCCAACTCCCATTCTTCAAAGGAAGGAACAGCCTCAATTGCGGCCATACGCTCCGCCTCGCGGTCTTCCCTTGCCTGCATTTCAGCGGAAATCGCCGTATCGGCCTCCGCTCGGGTCGGAACTTGTGGCACTGGGTTCGCCTCGGCGAACAGGATAACAGGAAATAGAATTCCAGAGACAAAAAACAACAGAAGTTTATTCATATTAAATAGGTCGTGGAAAATTCGTTTTTACAGAAGAACCGCGCAGCCAATTTGAGGCAATCATTAAATTTGAAAATACTAAATTTGCTCCATTTTCAGAGCAACGCAAGTCCATATTTTCGTTATTCTTTTGCTCTATTAATGGAGCACCACAAATGAGCGGCAAAAATCTCATAGGACCTAAAGTCCGTGAATTGCGCATTGAATTGGGATATTCCCAAGAGGTTTTTGCGGCCAAATGCAATTTGAAGGGGTGGGACATCAGCCGGGGAACCCTTTCTAAAATCGAAGCTCAATTGCGAAGAGTTAATGATGCTGAAACCTTTATTCTGGCTGCTGCATTAAAATGCTCTGTGCAAATCCTATTCGAAAGTGTACGCATTCAGGAAGCGCAAAAACTCATGCGAAACAGTCTCGATTGAACTGCCAAAGACGCTCGTTAATGCTGCGAACGGCAAACCATCCCCCCTCTCCCCCCCCTTCCGACAAACCGGGACCAGGGGGCGCTCTCATAGGGACTCAGTGTATCCACTCGCTGGATAGGCCGGGGTAGAATTCTTTTTTCCAAATGGGGACCCGCTGTTTCAATTGGTCGATGACTTGCTGACAGGCCGCAAAGGCTTCCGCGCGATGGGGTGCGGCCACCCCGATCCAAACGGCTAAATCCCCCACCTGCAAATGCCCTGTGCGGTGCACACAGGAAATACCGGCCGGATGGCAGCTTTCCCACACTTCCTGCAAGAGGGTCTCGCCCTCTTTCACCGCCAGGGCGGGATAGGCGCGATACTGCAGGGAATTTACCTGTTTCCCTTCATTTTCCATCCGAACCCAACCGGTAAACGTAACCAGCGCGCCGCAGCTTGGGTTTTGCAAAAATTGCATTTCCTGCATCACGTCCACCGGCTCCTCCGATAAGCGGAATTGCAAGAACGGCTTGTTTACGGAAAAATCCATGTCTCAACTCTACCCTTCGGCGGCTTGGGGCCAAGCGATTTTTTCTTTCATTGGTTCCCCTTGACCAAAGGCTTACCCCCCCGCCACGGGGGGAAGAAAGGCCAAAGTGTCATGGGATTTCAGCGGAGTCTCCCAGGAGGAAAAGCAATCGTTGATGGCCACCCGAAGTTCCTTCGGCGAGAGCTGAAGTTGGTGCTGCTCGCGCAGGTGTTGGTACACTTCCAGCGGACTGGCGGGGAAAGGGTATTCGATCGTCTCCTCAAAACAACCTCTCTCCTCTTCCAGTTGAGCGAAGTAAAGAATTTTCAGGAAAATTGTAGCAGTGTCTGTGTTCATGTGAGAAAAAGAAACTAGGCGGAAAAGGAAGGTGACGATGCAGACCGTTGCTGCCGAAACGCAATAGCCTCGGCAGGAGTATTTACGTTGGCCAGATGCCGGGGGTTTTCGGGGTGAAGACAGTGAACGGGATGACCCTCCAGAACACGGCGGGGGCTGTACTGTCCGGCGGCGGCGGCTTCTTCCAGAACAACCCGCGAGGAAGGCTCCCAAATCGCCGCCAGAGGTTCCGGGGAGGAGGTTTCGGGATTGCGGAAGGCGGTGGCCAGGCATCGGCGATCCCGTTGCCGGATCAAACGACTGATGGCCGCCTCCGAAAAGCCCGGAAGATCGCAGGCCAGAACCAACCAGGCGGCCTCCCCATGGAGAGCAAAAGCCGATAAAAGGCCATTTATCGGCCCCGGATAGGCATACCGGTCCACCAGAGTCGGGCAATCCCCATACGGCCGGGCCGCCTCCGGTTCATGAACGGAAAGGTAAACCTGCGCACAGTGTCCCTGCAGCAAGTTGACCAGATAACGCCATTGCGGCAAACCGCGATAATCAAGCCAGGCCTTGTCTTGGCCCATCCGCTGGCTGCGACCGCCCACCAACACCAGTCCGTACAATGGAGTATCCACAGAATTCATCACGACGAAGCCCGGTAGGTGCTTTTGCCTCCGGTTTTTTCCAATAAACGAATGGGCCCGATCTCAATGTCATGGGATAAGGCTTTGGTCATATCATAGATGGTCAGAGCGGCAACGCTGACTGCGGTAAGCGCCTCCATCTCGACTCCGGTCTTTCCGGTGCAACGAACCGTCGCCTGGATTTCCACTCGATCCGGCGGGCGGGGAGTAACCGATATCCGGCAATCCTCCAGCGGCAAGGTATGGCAAAGCGGAATGAAACGGGCGGTATCCTTGGCCGCCATCGTACCGGCCAAAATGGCCGTTTGGAAAACCGCCCCTTTCCTGGTTGGCAAATCTCCGTCCTGGAGTTGGGTCAGAATGGCCTCTCCCAGCGTGACCATCCCGGAAGCGGTGGCCGTACGAACGGTGACCGCCTTCCCGGAAACATCCACCATGCGGGGGTCGCCGGACTCGTTTAAATGACTGAATTTTTGGTCGCTCATGGTTCTTTGCGGTTATCCTCCAATAGCATGCATATCCTGGCGAATCTCTTTTTTCCGACCGGTGGGCTTCATCGCCATGACATTCTCAATCACCGAACGGATTTGTTCAACCGGAACATCCCGCAGGGATTGCCCTTGGGTGGAAAAGAGACAGGAACGGAGCATGCCGGTGGAGGTCAGGCGCAGACGGGAACAATTTCCACAAAAGGGAACCGTTTCGGAAGCGATAAATCCTATCCGGGCGCCCTCTTCGGTACGAAAATTGAAGGAGGTGGAATCTTTGGGCATGACTTCACGGTGCAGAACAAACCCCTCGGATTTGAGGCGCTCGATCACCTCCCCGGCAGGCAAAAAGGTCTCGGCGTTGGCGTCATAGTTGGTTCCGATCCGCATGTATTCGAGAAACCGAACCTCAATCCCTTCCCGGGCGGAAAAGCGTACAAAATCGGATATTTCATGGTCATTCCGACCACGAAACATAAGGGTATTGATTTTGACGGTGAACCCCATATCGCGGGCCCGCAGAATTCCCCGCATAACCTGGTCAAATGTATCGGTTTTGGTGATACGGTGAAAATTTTCGCGATCCAAACTGTCGAGACTGATATTGATGTGTTGCAGACGGGTATCCTTTAAACGGGGCAGGTAACGATCCAACAGAAATCCATTGGTGGTCAAGCCGAGTTTCGCCATGGGCAGAGGGGAAAGCTTTTCCATGATTTCAGGAAATTCCCGGCGCAGGGTGGGCTCTCCCCCGGTCACCCGAATTTCATCGATCCCGTGGTGAATCAACTGGCGAACGGTTTCCACCAGATGATCGACCGGAAGATGTAATTTGCTCGGCATAAAGCGGGCATTTTCCGGCATACAATAAAAACAACGGAAATTGCAGGCATCGGTGATTTGCACCCGGAGCTTGTGAATCCAGCGCCCGTGCGCGTCCACCAGGCGGGAAGCTTGGGCGGTATCGGCAGAGAGTTCTGGAAGGGTCGTGGCATTCATAATGGAAAATAAGCAACTTTATCGCCAGTTTGGAGAGAGGTTTTGGCCGGGACTTCGATCCACCCGTCCGCCTTGAGCAAAGGAAGAAAATCCCCGGAAGTGTTGAGGTCAAAGGGAATGACCCGACCAGATTCCGAACGAGCCGGGAAGAACCGGGAGAGCGGCAAGTCATTGGCGCGGGCAGCGGCCAGGGAAAACTCCTGTGGTTGCTCGGCCAACCCCTCGCTTCGTTTCAACCAGGGGAGTACATGGCGGACTACACAAAGCGCGGTCGAGGCCGGATTTCCGGGCAAGCCGAAAAAATAAGGACCCCCCGGACAGGCACCCGCCCAGAGGGGTTTCCCCGGCTTTTGCCGCACTCCGTGAAACCAGCACTCTGCTCCCAATTCCTGAAACAATCCGGGCAGAAAATCATGCGCGCCCACCGAAACGCCACCGGTGGTTAGAATGACGGAACAATTTTGCCTCAACTCCAGCAAGGCCCGGCGGATCTCTGCGGGCTCATCCCCGACCAGGCGCAGTTCCGCCGAAAACCCGTTTTGCTCCAAAAGCGCTTGTAAATAGGGTCCGTTGGAGGTGCGGATTTGATGAGGCTCCGGGGAATCCCCCACCGGAACAATTTCCCGTCCGGTGGCCAGGATTCCCAGCCGTGGCCTCGCGGCGACCGGTAAAACACTCTTCCCAATGGTGGCCGCTACCGCGATAACCGCTGGCGTGAGAACCGTTCCTGCAGAAACCAAAACCTCCCCCCGCCGGGCATCGCTGCCCTGGGGATGAATAAATCCACCGGGGCCGGGATCGGCCTCAACACGCAAGGCTCCGTCCTCATCAACCTCGGCCGATTCCTTGGGCACCACCCGGTCACACCCGGTGGGCACGATGGCCCCGGTACTGATACGGACAGCCTCCCCTCGGCCAACCGGTGCCCCTTCGGGCACGCCGGCAGCTTGTTCACGCACCACCGAAAAGCGCTCCGGGGACGACGCCCCGCCATTCCCCTGAAGCGCATACCCATCCATACAAGAGCGGCTAAAAGGCGGGAAATCACGGTCCGCCCGCAAATCAGTCCGAAGGATCCGGCCCCGACACTCCTCCAGGGGAACGGTTTCGGTATCCGCCGGGTACACTCGTTCCCGGAGAATCGCATCCACTTGTTGAAGAGAAATGGGAACCATTAGCTAACCGCTTGGGAAAAAGTGGGATCGGTCTCTTGGTCGGGTTCGGCGATAAGGCTCAAATCATAGATTGTTTGGGCCTGCAGCGTTCCGCTTTGCAGAATCTTCGCCCGCAAGCCTCCCCGCCCTCGCAGAGCTTCCTCGGCCCCGGGTTGAATCGCCCGGTCCATCCAATAACAAGGTTTGCATTCCTCCACGCCATAAAACTTCATCCCGCCCAGGACGAATGCCCGTCCGATCAGTTCATTCAGATCAATCCCTTCCAGAATGACATTCCGGCGAAAAACCGAAACCGGAAGATCGGGACATTCAAAAAGCGAACAAATGTCCTGATGCACCTCATGCGAAAAGAAGGTGACCTGCCCCTTGTAATCGGGTTTGTAATCGAAAAACCGATCCCCCCGCAAGCCCTTCCCGGCAACCGCCTCGACTTCCTCGCAGGCCACCATGGGGTCAGTGCCAGGGGGCTTGCCATGGTGACCGAAATAGGTATGGGCCGGGCTGATAAAAATTTCCCGGAGCCGAACCCGACGGGGCGTTGGGGTTGCCTTGTGAGTATTCATGAATAAGTAATTTATCGAATATGCATCAACTGTCGAGTTCCGGGGAAAGTTCGTTGGGAGGGGTGCAATTTACCCGCGGGTTTGGCTTTCCGGGGGCTGGCGCGGTCCGCTTAATACACATCGCGTTGGTAGCGTTTTTCTTTTTTCAGATTCGCCATATAATCCGCGGCTTCTTCCTCGCTCTTGCCTCCGGCATTCCTCACGACCTGGTGCAGGGCATCGTCCACATCGCGCGCCATCCGGGAAGCGTCGCCACAGACATAGACCGAAGCTCCTTCCTCCAACCAGGCAAAAATCTCCTGGGCCTCCTTTTCAATTAGATGCTGGACGTAGATCTTTTCCTTTTGGTCACGGGAAAAAGCCAGATCCAGTCGGTTCAAATGCCCCTCCTTTTGCCAATTCTCGATCTGTTCCCGGTACAGAAAATCGGTGTCCCGTTGCCGGTCCCCGAAGAAAAGCCAGTTCTTGCCCTTGGCCCCGGCCGCCTGCCGCTCTTCCAAAAAGGCCCGGAAGGGAGCAATGCCGGTACCGGGACCGATCATAATGACGGGCAGATTGCCGTCTTCGGGCAGGCGGAAGTTTTTATTGGCGTGCAGATAAACGGGCACCGGTCGATCCCCGCCGTGATGAGCGAGAAAGTTTGAGCAAACCCCGAGCCGGGGACGTCCGTGCAGTTCATAGCTGACCCGCCCAACCGTCAGGTGAACCTCCCCGGGATGAGCCCGGGGGCTGGAGGAAATGGAATACAGCCGGGGCTGCAATTGCTTGAGTGGGGCAATGAGGTATTCGGTCGTCGGAAACTTGATCCCGAATTCGACAATCGGGTCAATAATCTGACGATCCGCCAGGTATGCTTTCATGCGCTCCTCATCACGTACCATGGCGCGGAGGTCCTCGTTTTTCGAGAGCCGCGCACAGGCCTGCAAAAAGGGCCCGGTCAAGGCGTGAATATCGTAATGGTACTGGAGGGCCTCAAAAACCGGTCGATCCTCCCCATGCGGCATGGGGGCCAGTTCCTCGGGCCCGAAGCCGGCCGCTTCCAGCAAATCGTCCACGACCCGGGGATCATTCTCCGGCATCACGCCGAGGGCATCACCCACTTCGTAGGAAAGACCCGAGCCTTCCAGGGAAATTTCCACATGGTGGGTTTGCTTGCCCGATCCTTCGGCGTTGAGATTGAAGGTGCGTAGCAATTTTGCGGGGAAAGGATTTTTGCGGGACCATTCCGCCGCCTCTTCGGAATCTTCCTCCTCTCCGGAGTCGGCGGCCCCGGCGGAGCTTTCCCCGGAAGGCGCCAACGCGGGTTTCACCCCTTCCATCCACTTGGCAAAGGGTTCATCGGGATCGACATCACATTCCACCGTGGGGGCAAAACGGGTGGCCCCCAGCTCCTCCAACCGACGGTCGAAATCGCGACTGCACTGACAAAAGTCGGCGTAGGAGGAATCCCCGAGACCGAGTACCGCAAAGCGGACCCCTTCGAGGGAAGGAGCCCCCTCCCCCATCACCTGATCGTACAATGCCTTGGCATTGTCCGGGGGATCACCTTCGCCGTAGGTACTGGTAATGAGGAGAAGGTTTTCGCAACCCGCCAGGTCCGCCGCCTGGCAATCGCCCATGTCTTTAACCGTGACCTCACAACGGGAGGCTTTTAATTGCTTGGCCGCCTTTTTCGCCACCCCCTCGGCAGTGCCGGTCTGGGAGCCCACGAGAATGGTTACCGCCGTCACCGGACCGGAAGCGGCGGCGTCCGTTTCCTCACCGGAGGAGAAGAGTCCGGCCAGAAAACCGTTCAACCAGGCGCGTTGGTCATTGGAGAACGGCGCGTTGTCAGGAATAAAGGGAGCACTGGAAGTCATAGGATGAGACGTTTGAATAATTTAAAATAATGATCTTTATCGTAGGGGTTTGAGGGATACGGCACAGATTTTGAAATTCGGTTCACGGGAATAGGGATCCACATCTTCCCGCGTGAGGCGGTTGACCTCGCGGTAGTGCATGGAAATAAAAAGCTTTCCGGCAGGAACTGTTTGGCAGACGAAGGCGGAAGCCTCCAAGTGCCCGCGACGGGATTGGACAAGGGTTTTGTCACCGCTTTGCAACCCGAGTTTCTGGGCATCCTCGGCATTGATTTCAACGTAGATCCCGCGTGGGTAGAGCTTGCGCAACACATCGCTTTTTTCCGTCCGGGTACCGGTATGCCACTGCGACGAGGTTCCGCGCCCCGTAAGCAAAATATAGGGATACTCTCCACAGGGGGATTCCGGCTGGGGACGGGGTTTCTCAAAACAGAACCGCGCCCGCTGGTCGGCGGTAAAAAACTTCCCGTCACCAAACAACCGCCGTTGCGCGGGCACCTTCCCGTCTTCGGATTCGGCCTCCGCAGGCCAGGGCCATTGGATGCCACCGCTTTCCTCCAGGTGGGCATAATCCCGGATCCCACTGAAGTCGCAGGGCTGGCCGACACTGAGTTTTTTTAAAATCTGAAAAGCCTCCTCCGGACAGGTCCACTCCCGGAACATTTCCCCCACCCCCCAGTGATGCGCCAGGGCGCGGAAGATCTGAAAATCCGCGAGTGCCTGTCCCGGCGCCTTCCGTACCTTGCGGATGGTTCCGATCCGGCGTTCACTATTGATGAAAGTGCCATCCTTTTCCCCCCACCCGGCGGCCGGTAGATAAATGTCGGCACTCTGCGCCGTCAGGGTGTTGGCATACATATCCTGAACCACCAGGCAATCCAGCTTTTCCAAGCGCTCCTTGAAGCGATTCTGCTCGATCCAGGAATGCAAGGGGTTGGTCGCAATGATCCACAGGGCCTTGATTTTTCCCTGACCCACGGCTTCGAGAATCTGGTCATAGGCAAGACTGTTCTGTTGCGGAATACGTTCCTCGGGAATCCCCAAAACCCCGGCCACTTTACGGCGGTCCGCAGCCTCGGTAAATTGGTGACCACCGAGCAAATTGGTGGTATTGGAAAAAAGGCGCGAGCCCATCGCGTTGCACTGACCGGTAATGGAGTTGGCTCCGGTGCCGGGTTTTCCAATATTGCCGGTCAGCAACGCCAAATTGATCAGCGCCTGGGCCAGGCGCGTTCCCTCGTAAGATTGATTGACCCCCATCGTCCACCAAAAGGAAACCCGTTCACGGGTTCCGATCTTACGGGCCAACTCCTGAATGGAGGATGCGCTCAAACCGGAAGCCCCGGCCGCCTTTTCCAGGGTATAGGGCTCCACAAAGGCCGCAAACTCGGCAAAGTCATTGGTATGCTGAGCGACAAAATCGCGATCCACCCAGCCCTGATGAATGACCTCCCGGGCGACCGCATAGAAAAGCGTTAGATCGCTCTTTGGCTCAATCGCCAAATGCTCGGTCGCCGCCATGGCGGTTTCGGTCCGGCGCGGATCGACCACGATGACATCGGGATTGCGTTGGTTTCGCATGACCCGTTGCCACATAATGGGATGGGCAATGCAGAGATTGGAGCCGACAAAAATCAGGCAATCACTTTCCTCAAAGTCCTGGTATGTGAACGGGGGTGAATCAAAGCCAAAGGATTCCTTGTACGCCGCCACTGCGGTGGCCATACATTGCCGCGTATTGCCGTCCCCATGAACAAAGCCCATACCGAACTTGGCCAGGGCTCCGAGAAAGGCAAACTCCTCTACCGCGATCTGCCCGGTACCCAACCAGGCAACGGACTCCGGCCCGTGCTCCTGCATGGTTTTCTTGAAGCGACGGGCCATTTCTCCCAGCGCTTCATCCCAGGAAGCGGGTCGCTGCTCCCCCCGCGCGTCCCGGAGAAGCGGAGTTGTCCCACGATCCGAAGCTTCCAACGGAGTGAGCGATTCCCACCCTTTGGGACAGGCCATACCAAGGTTAACCGGATACTCGGTGGAGGCACTGAGATTGATCGCCTCACCTTCCTTATTCAGGTGAACCTCCAACTGACAACCGGTTCCACAAAAGCCGCAAATCGAAGTCGTCGTAGCGGCCACGTCGAGACGACGGGGAAGTTGTCCCAGACCGAAGGCCCCGGGCTGTTGCACCAGATCATTGGTCAACGGGCCGGTCCACTCCCGCAAGAGGGAGGCTTTGTCTGGTCGTTTGGGAAAGAGAGGATCTTTTTTCATAAATCGTTTCGCTTTCTCAGGGTTGAACGCCTCCGGGCATCTTGGGTGCATCGACCGCGCGGAAAAACCAATAGCGCTCCAAAACCTCCCCGCCCACCAGGGCGGCGGCGGCCGCCACTGCGGCCAACCAGGGAGCCACCGGCCAGAGAAGGAGTCCGGCGGCAAGAAGCAGGGCCGGGGTTCGTACGCGATGGCGGTAGAGCGGTGCATCGGTTTCAGCCACAATCCGCGCGGTGCGGTAATGAGGGGACTCCGGATTCTGTCGATGCGCTTCGGTAAATCGTTTCTCGGCCAGCGCCTTTCCGACCACCAAAATGCCCAACAGCGGCAAGGCCCAGAAAAATCCTCCGGCCAGAACCGCAACCAAAAGCCCTCCGGCCGTAGTGGCATAGAAGCGCAACATGGTGTCGCGGAAATTCCAATACTGACGCCGGGTGTCCACATAAATCATCACCGAGGTAAAGACCCCAACCAATCCGGTCAGCAAAGCCAGGCTGGCCAACGGCCAAAACCAGGGCCACCCTCCCCAGAGCAAGGCGACCCCACTGGCGGCCAGGAGCTTGGCATAAAACCCGAAGACCACCGCCTCGCGACTCAGCCAGGACTTGCGCAAACCGAGAAAAACCCGCCAGGCCTTCAGGGGGCGACCCAAATGCAGAACACTGGAAGCCAGACCGGCCACACAGGTCAAACCGGACAAGACCAACGCCACCCAGCGGGCGGTTTCGGTCGGAGCCCACAACGCTGCCGCCAGGGCTCCGACCGAAAGCTGGGTCAGGACCAACAAACCGATCAAAGGCCCATGCGCATGCTGGGGCCGGAGACTGTGAGCATCTGCGGGACGGGCATCGGCGGGGATCTTTTTTTCGCTCACATAGCGGGTTGTCGGGCGGGTATAGGAGGATTCCCAGGCCCCGGGAATGATGGGATCGCGCGGAGCCTCCTTTTGGCCGGAGGTCTTGGGCACCGTGGTGATGCGGATCGCCTCGGTCGGACAGGCCTGCACACAAGCGGGCGCCTCCCCTTCCGCGAGACGGTTGTGGCACATATCGCATTTGCGCACGATCCCGAGATTGGAAGAATACTTGGGCACATCGTAGGGGCATTTCAGGACACAATACTGACAGCCGATGCACTGGTCATCCAGATGGTGAACCACTCCGGTAACCGGATCCTTTTCGTAGGCCAGTACCGGACAACCGTTGAGACAGGCCGGATCCTCGCAATGGTGGCACGCCGTGGTGACGGTTTGGAGATAAGGGGACGACGACTCACCGCCGTGAATGGTTCCCACATCCCGCCAGGTTTCATTCTCCTCCAGTCCGTTCAGATTATGACACGCCGAGACACAGGCTTTGCAGCCGGTGCATTTGTCGAGATCCACCTCAAAGGCATACTGCTCATCCTCCCCGGGACGGCTGAGGGGAATGAGGTCGCGGTAATACTTCGCCTGACGCGGCATGGAGCAGGAGGACGGGGAAGCGGGTTGCTCCGCCACACTGAAGCGGGCCACCGGGGTTTGCAACTGCTGTTGCTCGCGCAAGAGAGCGTCGATGGGCGATTCTTCAATGGTTAGGGTGGACATGCGAAAAGATAGTTTAGCGTCGTGGAGTCAGGAAAAATCAGGCGGAAACGGTCAGGCCATACAGCTCCTTGAGGGTCTCCTCATCGTGCCGCCGATTGAATTGCCAAAAGGTTTCCCGATCCTGACGGTGTTCGAGATAGGTTTGGAGAATGGATTTCAGGAGTGGCTTGAGGTCTTCGAAGGCGACCGAGGAAACCATTTCCCGGGCAATGTTCTGACAGTCGTCCACCCCACCCCCGAGAACCACATGGTACCCTTCGTGGGAGGTGTCGCCGTCTTTGACCTTGGTCCCCAGCAAACCGATATCACCGATGTAATGCTGGGCACAGGAATGCGGGCAACCGGTTAGATGAATATTGATCGGCTGATCCAGATCCAGCTCTTCATCGAGGTAGCGTCCGAGTTCCACGGCCTGCCCCTTGGTATTGGTCGAGGCATAGCGGCAACCGGTATTGCCGGTACAGGCAACCAGACCTCCGGAGACCGAAGTGGAACGATAATGCAGACCGATTTTCACGAGTTCCTGCTTGAGGGCCTCGACATCCTCGTCGGCCACCCAGGGGATCATGAGATTCTGCCAGACCGTCAGACGTATATCCCCCCGGCCATAGCGGCGGGAGAGATCGGCCAGCGCTCGCATACGATCCGAGGGCAGGCGTCCGACGGGGACCACCACGCCGACGAAATTCAACCCTTCCTGCTGCTGACGATACACCCCGATGTGGCCGTGTTTGCGGGTCGGGGTCCTCGGCTCGCAATCATCCAGCGCCAGGCGGGGCAAGGGGAAGGTGAGTTTCTTTTCCGTTTCTTCGAGAAATTTCTCCACCCCCCAGTCATCGACCAGGTATTTGAGGCGGGCCTTCTTGCGATTGGTCCGGTCCCCGTTTTCGAGAAAAACCCGGATCATCGCTGCCGCTACCGGGATAGCCTGTGAGGGAGCCAGAAACAGTCCGCAATCGGAGGCAAACTGACGGTGTCCGGTGATCCCGCAAAGCTGAACCCGAAATCCGATTTCCCCGTCTTCTTTCCGCCGGGTGGCCAGAAAGCCGATGTCATTGGTATCCGCACAGACCGAAACCGGACTACCGCTGTCGAAGGAGATATTGAATTTCCGGGGCAGCCCGTAGAGGTCACGGTTTTGCAAAATATAGTAATGCATCGCTTTCGCGTAAGGCAGCACATCGAGAACCTCCTCCGGATCGTAGCCACTGGTCGGCGAGGCGGTGACGTTGCGGATATTGTCGGCCCCGCTTCCTTTGGAAGTGAGACCAATTTCATCGAGGGCCTGGAGCACCGGGATGGTGCTCTTGGGCTGGATTTCGCGAATTTGCAAATTGCCCCGGGTGGTCACGTCGGCATAACCACCACCGTGTTGATCGGCGATGTCGGCCAAACCATCCATCTGGTGAGCCTGCAGGGCACAACCAGGAATCCGAAGGCGCAACATGAAGGCGTCCTGCGCGGGAGCAACATGAAAGAGCCCGTAGAATTTGTAGCGAAACATATCGCCCCCCTGTGGGAATTGCCCGGCCTCGTGGTCGGCGATGATCGTATCGAAAATGTCGAGACCGTTTTTTTCGTGTTTGAGGACTTCCTCCTTGGAGAGTTCATCGACCGGCGTACCATAAACCGCTTCCTCCGGCTGATCGGTGAATTGCCCTTCGGCATTTTGCCCGAGAAAGGGTTGCCCCATACGCTGTCGGGCCCCGGTAAAGAACCCCTCAAGATACTGTTTTTGTTCGCTATTGAATGATTCACTCATACCCGATTCCTTCAACTGGCGAGTGCTTCTTCTTTCTCCGTTTTCTTGCGTTTAAAGGAGAAACGTTTCTTTTTCGGCTTTCCGCTGCCATCGCCGCGGTCCACTTTTTCCCGTTCGCAATCCCGGAGAAAGCGCAACAGATGTTCGCGATACTGGTAATAACGGGCATCCGAGAGCAAGGCCTGGCGGTTGCGGGGACGGGGATAATCAATTTCCAAAACATCCCCGATGCGGGCCGCCGGACCATTGGTCATCATCACCACCCGGTCAGCGAGGAAAATCGCCTCGTCCACATCGTGGGTAACCATGACCGCCGTCTTCTGATCCTTGCCCCAAAGATCGAGAAGCACTTCCTGCAACTCGAACTTGGTCAACTGGTCAAGCATGCCGAAAGGCTCATCAAGCAGGAGCATCTGCGGGTTCAGGGCAAAGGCCCGGGCAATTCCGCAACGCTGACACATTCCCTGGGAGAGTTCCACGGGTCGCTTGTGGAGGGCATCTTTCAATCCTACCCGGCAGAGAAAATGTTCGGCGATGGCCCGACGATCCTGTTTGCTGGCATGAAAATAAACCTGGTTGACCCCAAGCATGACATTTTGCAAGGCGGTCATCCAGGGCAGCAAACAGGGCGACTGGAAAACCACCCCACGATCCGGCCCGGGGCCTTGGATTTCCTTCCCCTTCATGATAATGGCCCCATCAGTGATGGAGTTGAGTCCGGCCATCATTGACAGAAGGGTCGATTTGCCACAACCCGAATGACCGATCAGGGCAATGAATTCTCCCTGATAGATTTTCAGGTCGAGATCTTTGAGAATGACCGCGGGCCCACGGGGAGTGGGATAGGTTTTGCCAACGCGGGAGATGTCCACAAAGGGACGCTGGTATTCATCCGGAGCAGGTAAAGACATGGTATTTTTATCAGTTGATGGGTTCTCGTTGTTCAAATCCAGGTGTAGGTGCTTTTCTCATCCGGATCGAGGGGTTGAATATCGGGAAGCGGAATAATATTATCCGGCCCCTCCCCTTCCGGTTCGCCGATCTGAATAAGGTATTCGGTGATCTCCTTGCGGAGACGGGTGTAGTTGGGATCCCGATTCAATTCCTCGGCCACCCGGGGTCGCGGCAGATCCACCTTGAACTCGGGGCCCAGGGTCGCCCCCGGTCCCAGGGTCAGAGGAATGATCCGGTCCGCCATGAGCAAACCCTCATCCACACTGTTGGTAATCAGGAGAGCGGTCTTGCGCTGTTTTTCCCAGATCTGCGAAATCTCCCTTTGCAATTCACCCCGGGTGAGCGCATCGAGAGCCCCGAGAGGCTCATCCATCAGGAGAACCTCCGGGTCCATCGCCAGAGTACGGGCCACCGCCACCCGCTGCCGCATCCCGCCGGAGAGTTCGGCGGGACGCTTGTCGATGGCGGGTGATAGATTCACCATATCAATAAAACGGCGAATCTGGGTATCACGGTCCCGGCGGCTCCAGGAGGAGAATTTCTGATCCACCGCCAGAGCCACATTCCCGTACACCGTCAACCAGGGCAAGAGGGAGTAATTCTGAAAGATCAGTCCCCGCTCCGGATCGGGTCCGGTGATCGGCTTGCCATGGTAGAGGGCCTCTCCCCGGGAGGGAGTGACCAACCCTGACAAGAGATTGATCAAGGTGGTCTTCCCCGTTCCCGAGTAACCGACGATGGCGACAAATTCTCCGTCGTCGATGGCTAGGTTTATATTGCGCAACACGTCTTCGTAGTTTCCCGAGGCGGGGGAACCAAAGACTTTGTCGGCATTTCTGAGTTCAATCGTGGCCATGGTATTTCCTTTCTGGATATTTTTCCGGTAAACCCGGTGAATCAGGTAGCGGGTTTGTCTTCAAAGGTGACCAGTTGCTGCAAGGTGAGCATGATCCGGTCGAGCATGAAACCGAGAATCCCGATGGTCAGCACGGCCACCATAATCAACGCAAGGGTCTGGCTACTGGAGCTTTGGTACATATCCCAGACAAAGAGTCCCAGTCCGGGGCTTTGCGCGAGCATCTCGGCGGCGATCAAGACCATCCAACCAACCCCCAGCGAGAGCCGCAGACCGGTGAAGATGTAAGGCAGACTGGAAGGAATGACAATTTTCCAGACCTTTTTGGCCCAACCGAGCTTCAGGACCTTGGCCACGTTGAGATGGTCGCGGTCAATGGAAGCCACCCCGACGGCGGTGTTAATCAACGTCGGCCAGAGCGAGCAAAGGGCCACCACAATCGCCGAGCTGAGAAAGGACCGCGTAAAAAACGGGTCATCGGTAGTGTAAAGAGAGCTGACCAGAATCATCACAATCGGCAGCCAGGCCAAGGGAGAGACCGGCTTAAAGATCTGAATAAGCGGATTGATCGACGTATAGAAGGTTTTGCTCAACCCACAGAGAATCCCCAGTGGAATCGCCACCACCGAAGCGAAGAAGAAGCCGGTGAACACGGTTTGCAAACTGGTGTAGATCTGGTCGATAAAGGTCGGACTGGATCGAAAGTCCCGCGCCTGCCACTCCCGGTCAGGGAAGCGTTCCTGAAACACCGCCTTGCGCTCTTCCTGGCGTTCATAGAACTCCGCTCTGGCCTGACGCTGTTCGCGGTGTTCGGTCCACAAATTCGAAGTTTGTTCCCAGACCGCCCCGGGACCCGGCAGGGCCCCGAGGTTGGTCTCCAACTTGGAGGAAATGACCGCCCAAATCATAAGGAACACAATGATGGCCGCAATCGGTGCGACGATGAGCCGGAGAATTTGACGGCCCTGCTCCCGGGGGGCATCGCCTGCACAAAGGCGCACCACCGGAACCAGCCAGCCAAACCCGGCTTTGTTGAGAAAATGAATGAAGCTATGCATAATGATTTAGAGGAAAAAGGTTTCCGAATTATCCACCGCCCAATCAGTTGCGATTACCGATGCTGAATTTCTCCAGGTAGGCGTTGGGATAGCGTCCGTCGTACTCGACACCATCAATGAAGTTATCGTCCGGATCTTTGAAACCATCGGTTTCGGGAAGAAAATCCGGTTCGAGGTGACCTTGCTCAATGAGCGTCTTCACCGCTTCCCGGTAGATTTCCGGGCGGTACACCTGCTTGGCGACATCAATGTACCATTCGTCCGACTTGGGTTCGGCAATTTGCCCCCAGCGACGCATCTGGGTCAAGAACCAGATGGCATCACTGTAAAACGGATAATTGGCATCGTAACGGTGAAACACCATGTGGTCGGGCATTTCCCGCACATCACCCGGAGCAAATTCAAAGGTTCCGACCATCGCCGCTTCGAGAACTCTCTCATCGGCTCCTATATAATCCCGACGGGCGAGCATGCGAACCGCTTCGCGACGGTTATCCTCACTCTCGTCCAGCCATTTGGCTGCACGGATGAGGGCCCGCACCACCGCGAGGTGCGTGTTCGGATTTTCTTCGGCCCACTCTTTGGTGACCCCAAAAACCTTCTCCGGATTGTTGTTCCAAATCTGGTATCCGGTCACCACCGGCACCCCGATTCCATTCTGAACCGCCAGTTGATTCCAAGGCTCACCCACACAGTATCCGTGAATCGTTCCCTGGGCCAGCGTGGCGGGCATTTGGGGAGGCGGGGTCACCGAGATTTGCAAATCCCCTCCCTGATTGCCGCTCCCGGACGGGGTACTGTACAACCCCGGATTGATGCCTCCGGCGGCCAGCCAGTAACGAAGTTCATAGTTGTGCGTGGAAACCGGATACACCATTCCCATGCGAAAATCGGACGTTTCCTCAACCACCGGTTTCAGGGCTGACGCACTGATTGGATGCGGAGGCTTATCCTCTTGCAATTCCGGATTATGCTCCTGCATCTTTCCCCAAACATCATTGGAAACGGTGATCGCATTCCCGCTCAGATTCATACTGAAGGCGGTGACAATTTCCGCATCACTGCCGACCCCGACCGCAGCTCCCAGAGGCTGACCGGCGAGCATATGCGCACCATCCAGCTCCCCACTGATAACCCGGTCCAGCAAAACCCGCCAGTTCGACTGGGACTGAATCTGGACATCAAGAAATTCGTCGGCAAAGTAGCCGCGTTCCACCGCAACCACCAGGGTGGCGCAGTCCGTCAGTCGGATAAACCCGAAGTTGAGTTCCGTTTTCTCCGGAAAATCATCCGCAGAGAGAGGTTGGAGGCCCACTAAAAGAGCGAGCAGGAGGATAGTACGTTGGATTTTCATGGTTTATTTTGGTTTTCGTGGTTCGCTATTCAGGTGAGAGAGGCAGCCCGCATCCGGCGGGCCGCAGAAAAGAGTTCAGGGGCAAAGACATTGTCGATCAGGGTATCGTGAGAAGAATCAACCCCTTCCAACAGACCGGTTTCCTGCATCCCCTGGAGGATCCAGCGACCATGCTTAATGGAGGGCTCGTTGACCTTGACGCCGAAGAACTGGGTTGTATTGAGGGGCAAATCCGAGCGTGGTGCGGTTTTCGGCAAATCAATCCCCAGCCCGTGATACAGCCAGGTTTCCGGACAATCCAAATGCTTGCGGGAGGCCAGGTGACGGGCCATTTTGCGGCGTTCGCCCGGATCGTCACAGAGAGCGCAGGTTTCCAACAAGGCCGCCACCAGACGAATGACTTCCTCGGAATGGTTCTTGGCATAATCATGGCGCACCATCAGAACCTTCTCCGGATGCCCGGGGGCTATGCTGGCACTGGTCGCCGCAACCCAACCGGTGCCCTCGGTCACTGCGGCTCCGTTCCATGGTTCCCCCACCAGATAGCCGTCCAAATTGCCGGAACGCAAATGCCTGGCCATCTGGGCCGGCGGAATAACCACCATCCGGACCTTCGTTCCCAGGGATAGATATTGAGACTTCAACCACCGGTGCAGAAGAATGGCGTGCGAGGAATAGTGCGAAACCACCCCGAAAGTCAAAGGATGGGAGGCCGGACGCTGTTGGGCGACAAAGCGCAGGTCCGATTCCGTTTCCACCCCCTCGGCCCGCAAATGATTTCCCAGGGTAAGGCCATTGCCATTGATATTGAGAACCAAGGGTGCGATACACTCCGTCCGGCGAGACATCCCAAGTCCCAAACTCGCAGCAAAGGGCATTGGCCCCAAAGCCTGCGCCACATCAAGTCCCCCGTAGAGAATTTTTTCCCGCACCGTGGCCCATCCCAACTCCCGTTCCAGATTTACCTGCAACCCGAACCGGGCGAACATCCCCAATTGATCCGCAAGGATGAAGGGGGCCGCATCGGTCAACTGCACATACCCCAAGCGAATCGTCCGGGAGGAGATGAACCGACTCC
>JAFIGF010000213.1 GCA_020831535.1 Opitutales bacterium
CAACCCTCCGGCGGAGACTGGGTAAAACTCAACACCAACGAATGCCCCTACCCTCCCAGTCCCAAGGTAGGCGAGGCCCTCCGGAACTTCCCCTACGACAAACTTCGCCTCTACCCCAACCCACGCGGCGAGGTTCTCCGCCAGGCGCTGGCCGATTTTTATGAACTCTCCGCCGACCGGGTTTTGCTGGGCAATGGTTCGGACGATATTCTCAACCTCCTCGTCCGCGCTTTCTGCTGGGAAACACACCACGCAGTCTTCCCCGAGCCAAGCTACTCCCTCTACCCTACCCTGGTAGCCATTCAGAACGGCCAGGCCCGTACCCTGAGCTTCACGCAGGATATGCACCTACCGGAAGAGTTGTTTATTGGCCAGCCGCAGGAAACCATCCTCTTCCTGACCAATCCCAACGCCCCCACCGGGGTTTTGTTTTCCCAGCACCAAATCATCCGCCTCCTTGAATCCTTTCCGGGCTTGGTCGTAGTGGACGAGGCCTATGGTGAGTTTGCCCGCGAATCGGCCATTCCCTTACTCAAAGAGTACCCGAAGCTGGCGGTTACCCGGACGTTCTCCAAAAGCTACGCCCTCGCCGGTTGTCGCTTGGGCTATCTCCTCGGCTCCCCGGAATTGATCGGCCTGATCGACCGCATCCGGGACAGCTATAATGTCAACGCCCTGACCCAGGTTGCCGGCCTCGCCGCCTTGGCCGACCAATCGTATTATCAAAAAATCCGAAGCGCGATCATCGCCGAAAGAAATGAGTTCATCCGCTGGTGTGAGGAACGCGAATGGTGTACCTTCCCCAGTGAGGCCAACTTTGTATTTACCGCCCCGAAAAAAGAGGATTTGGAAGGCGCCGAGGCTGCAGCTTCGGCATTCGCTTTTCTGGAAAAAAAGAAAATCCTCGTTCGTTACTTCCCCAAGCTCCCCCTCACCGCACCTTATCTGCGCATCACAGTCGGGCGACCGGAAGAAATGGCAGCAGTGCGCCAGGCTCTTGCCGAATGGGCCAAAACCTGATTGACTCCTTTCCATGAGCCGAACCAGCCAACTGACCCGGGAAACCTCCGAAACGAAAATCAACCTCTCCCTCAATCTTGACGGAACGGGTGATTCCTCGATCAAAACGGGCATCCCCTTTTTCGACCACATGCTGGAACTCTTCGCCCGCCACGGTCTCTACGATCTGGAGGTTAAGGCCGAGGGTGATTTAGAGGTGGACTACCACCACACTGTCGAAGACACTGGCCTGGTCCTTGGCCAGGCTATTCGTGAAGCCGTCGGCGACAAAAAAGGCATTCGCCGCTACGGGTTCTTCATGCTCCCAATGGACGAAACCCTGGCCCGGGTCGTTTTGGACCTCAGCGGAAGACCGTACTTAAACTACCAAGTCACCCCCCGCAGCTGGTATGTCCGGGACTTCAACCTGGCCTTGGTGGAGGAGTTTTTCCGGGCCTTCACCAACAGCCTCGGAGCCAACGTCCACGCCGCCATTCTCTACGGAGAGGAACCCCACCATCTGGCCGAAGCTCTCTTCAAATGCCTGGCCCGCGCCTTGAACGAAGCCACCTCCCTCGATCCTGCCCGCGGCGACCAACTCCCCTCCACCAAGGGCAAACTGGACTGAGGGCGTCGTAGTAGTAGGTGCGCTTCCTTTCTGAGTTCCCCGGAACAGCAGACTTACACACTGCGCTACCAGGACAGAAAAATTCAGTAGCCACGTACTTTAACGCGGTATTGCAATAGGGGGACAAACGCTCGTTCGGTCCGGCTATCGCCGCCAAGGGAAAGGACTTTTCCGGCCCTCGTGGTCAGGACGCAGCTTGCCCCTCCACCGTGGATGAGCCATTCCAACGCTACAAAGGGTAATTTTCAAGTTGGGACTTCATGTCACGGCGCCAGGTGCTTCGAGCCAAGTGCCTTTATTCCAAAGCCCGCGAGAACCCCGGCATTACCTTACAAATAGAACCGAAAAATCGGGCACATGCCTGATTTTTCGGTTCATCTCCTGTTTTGAAAAAGGCGGTGCGAATAACCCATAAAAACCAAAAGATTATTGACTTGAACTGGCTCAGATGGCTTTAGGAGCGGTTCGAGTGCTTCCAATCTTTCCCAACGAACCCCTCCCTCGGAACACACCCTCCCACCACTCCACTCCCACACTTTTTTCCTTTCAACCTTTGGCATTCGGCGCAAACGGTTTACACTATCAACATGCTATCTGCCCGACCCTCTGCGCCTGCCCGTTGGCTCTTTTCCCTCTACTTGCGGCAACTGTTCCGCCGAACCTTTCACCGAATCGTTCTACGGGGGCATTTCGAGGCGCTCAAGGACAATGAGGCCTATCCTCTGATCTTTTACAGCAACCACCAAAGCTGGTGGGATGGTTTGCTGGAGTGGCGACTGGTCGAACATCTCAGAGGCGACCTTCGGCTGATGATGGCGGAAAAGAATTTACGGCAGTTCCCCTTTTTTCGCCGGGTCGGGGTGTTCGGGGTTGACCTCGAGGATTCGCGCGACCGCGCTAAAGGGCTCCTGCACGCTATAAAACTGCTGCGAACCGACACGCCCCGCCGCGTCTTGGTGGTCTTCCCTCAGGGCGAATTGCACCCTCCCCACGAACCTTTCCATCCGTTTCTTGGCGGACTGGAAACTTTGCTGCGCAAATCTCCCCAAGCGAAAGCCTACCCACTCGGAAAGGTTCTGCGCTTTACCCGTTACCAAAGACCCGAAGTTCTTTTCCAATTAGGCAAACCCTATTCCGCCGGTGCCACCTTGGAAGAGTTGCAAGCCGGATTGCAGGAAACCCTTCAACCGGGAAATCCGCCCTGCAAAGGTCCGGAAATCGCCTTATTGCCCCCCCACCCATCGGATCTCAAACGCGCCGGAACATAAAAAAAGCCACGGCCTGAGCCGTGGCTTTGGTAAAGTCAAAAAGAAATTCGTTTATTTCTTTTTCTCCAGATAATCGATAACATCCTGGACCGTGCGGAGATTCTCCGCATCGCTCTCCGGAATTTCTCCACCATCGATCTCGTCCTTGAACTCCTCTTCGAAGGCCATTACGAGCTCTACGGTATCCAGCGAGTCGGCGCCCAAGTCATCCAAAAAGGATGCTTCAGGGGTCACCTGCTCTTCGTTTACGTTAAGCTGGTTAACAATGATTTCTTTAACCCGCTGTTCGGTTGGTTTTGCTTCTGCCATAGTTTGAAATTTAAGAGGTTGTAAGTTTATTCATCACATCACCATACCGCCGTCAACGGTAAAAACCTGACCAGTGATATAATTTGCCTCTTCGGAGGCTAAAAATTCGACCATAGCGGCAATATCATCGGCCTTGCCAAGACGTTTGAGGGGAATCTGAGCGGAAATTTTCCCGCGCACCTCATCTGTCAAAGAGGAGGTCATATCAGTATCAATGAAACCCGGGGCGACCACATTGGCGGTCACACTGCGCCCGGCAAATTCCCGTGCCAAGCTCTTGGTAAAACCCAACATCCCAGCCTTCGCGGCTGCATAATTAACCTGCCCGGCATTCCCCATCAGGCCAACCACGGAGGAAATATTGATAATTCGCCCGTGGCGTTTCCGGGTCATCGGACGGGAAAGTCCCTTGACCCAATAAAAGCAGCTGGAAAGGTTGGTCGCCATAACCTGATCCCAATCGTCCTCACTCATCCGCAGAAGTAAGCCATCCCGGGTAATACCGGCATTATTCACCAACACATCGACCACCTCATGCTTGCCCAGAATCGATTCACAGGCTTCCCGCACTGCGGTCGCATCGGAAACATCAACCGCCAGCGCCTCGGCGCTGCCGCCGTTTTGATTGATCTCTTCAGCCGCAGCCCCACAACTGCCAGCGGATTGACTCACACAAACCACATGGTAGCCACATCCCGCTAAACGCAAGGCGATGGCTTTACCGATTCCACGTCCTGCCCCAGTAACCAAGGCGACTCCTTTTTCGTGTTGAAGACTCATACCATTCAATCAGCGCCAAGAGACTTGTTTTGACAATAGAAAAATGCCCATGGCGAACCCCATGGTAAGAAAAGGCGAAGAGGGGCCGAGGGGAATTTAAAGATTTCCCTCAATTTCCCGTAGAATCCGACGCGATAATTCCTCATCACCAAAGGTCCCAATACGAATCGACAATCCGGTGGTTTCCGCAGATTCCTCTTTGGTCTGAATCCGTACCCTTCGGTCCTGCGAAGTGCGGGCCACAATTTCTCCCGAAACCGCATCTCCCTTTTGCTCCACCAATGCGAAGCCGAGAGAATCCACCGCCCTCAGGGAAGCCTCAAAAACAGCTTCATGGGGTTCTTCCAGCTTGGTTTGCAAGTCGCCCCGAACGTAGGCAACAGTACCCGCACCAACCCCGCCAGCGACGACCGCCACACACCCGCTGAAGGCAAAAGCCAGCAAGGGGAGAAAGCCAAGAACAATTCGTTTCTGCAAAGTGGAGTATTTCATATCCCCAAGCCTACCTCCAATGCCTGAAAAGGCAAGTGTGGGAATGATATAAATAAACGGCAAACCTCCGTCCAGAATCCGGAACAAGTCTTTCGCTATCATTTAGTTCCCATATCTACACCCTTGCCCCATGAAAAGACCCAGCGATGCGACTGAAACTCTTTTTCCTATACAAAGGCCTTATGTCTTGTTAAGAATTTAAAAGCTTTCTTTTTCTGACCTTGCCCTATGAAAGTTCTCCATTTAACCAATTACTACCCGCCGCTGCATCAGGGAAACACCGAATTGCAATGCGCCCAATTCGTTCGCACCCTTTCCGCCCAAGGCCACCAACAGCGGGTTTTGACTTCTGAGACCCCGCCAAACACCAAACTCAAGGATCCGGAACCGCAGGTGCGGCGGGTGTTCCGCCTGTACCCTTCGGAAGGTCGCTTGACTTTCGAGCAAATCCGCGCACTGGAAATCCACAACCATGCCCAACTGCGAGAGAACCTGGAAAATTTTCACCCCGAGGTCATCTTGATTTGGGGGGCTCAAAACCTTTCAGTATCTCTTCTTCATACGATAAATTCTTCCGGTATTCCCGTGGTGTATGGATTTTTCAATCGCTGGGTGGATTTTTGGTTGCGCAAGGACCCATGGCTGGATCTTTGGAAGGCTGGGAGTACCGTGCCCAAGCCGTTTTTCACCCGGTTGCTGCTCAAATTGGGCATGAAATCAACGGTGACCGCCAATATTCCCACCGACTCTCCTCGCCAGGTTAGCTTCCCGAACGCCTTCTTTTGCTCACGGTCATTGGCCAGCACCATGCAGTCCGAAGGACACCGTATCGGGAAATCGACCATCATTCCCTGTGCCTTGCCCTTGGCCGAATTCCCTTACCGCGCACCGGGAACCGGTTCCCTGCGAAAGTTGATTTACATTGACCGAATCAATGACGGCAAAGATACCCTGACCGCCATCAAGGCTTTGAAGGAATTGCGATCAATGGGACATACCCGTTATACCCTGCAAATCTACGGGCGCGCGGACCGCCACTACGAAAAGACCTTGCACGAGTATATTCGGAAAAGTCAGGTAAGCGGCAACGTCAGCATCAAACCTCTGGTGGAGGATGACATCCCCTCCCTTCTCCGGGGAAACGACATCTTTCTGTCCACGGTAAAGACGCCCGAAGCCTTTCCCCTGATGGCCGTAAAAGCCATGGCGGTGGGGCTACCGGTTCTTTCCACCCCCTCCGGTTCCAACAAGGAAGTTATCAAGGACGGCGAAACGGGCATTCTCTTCACCCCTGGCAAAGCCGCTGAATTGGCCGAAAAAATCCATGCCCTTGGGGACGATCCCCAACGGGCCAAAGAAATTTCCGAAAAAGCCCGCGCGGAAGTGGATAAATCCTTTGAAATTAAAAACGTTGCCGCCAGGCTTCACGAATTCCTTCTCGAAGTCCGCTCCGGGAAAACCTGAGCAAGAGTACACCCCCTGCCGCTTCTTGCAAAGAAACCGCCGACGCCCCCACCGTTATTCGGCCAGTTTCAACCGCAGGCGGTAAAAAGCCTTGTCGCCGGTGGGTCCCGGAATGCTTACCTGAAGTTCATTGCCTACCCGGGAAGGGACCAAGGTGGGGTCAGGGGAAAAGACTTGCAGATCCAAACTCGTTTCCACAATGAAATCCAACTGACTATCGTACTTCGAAGGCCAGGGGAAAACCAGGGTTCCCCCGCTGGAACCGAATTGGGAAAAGATCATCTGGGGCAAAGCCGTAGGAATCACCGGGCCTCCGGCAGGCGCAATCGCCCCACGGGGATCCATCCCCTCGAGAAAGAATTCCAATAAGGTATGATTTTTTCCGACAGGAATGGTGAAAGGGTCCAATCCAGTCGTGCCAAAATAGAAATTCTCCCAACGATCATCCAGTAAATTGCCGTCACTGTCGGTATTACTGGCCAGTGGTGTGGCGGTAAACACAAGGGAAATTACCTCCATCCCGGGGTGCCCATCGGAACCGGTGAGATCGGTAAAACCATAAACTTCAAAACTTGTTCCGGGGGCCAGACCGACGCCTTGATCGATCCGAAAGGGGCGTCCGGTGGCGTGAAAGAGCTCCACCATGGTCGTATCATCGCGCTCGTAACGATTGGGCGCGAGCAGATCGGGAGATCCCATTACGAGCGTCCAGGTCTCCGCCGGGCGCTGGAGTCCGGAGGCGATTCCAAGGAGAGCTCCGGCCTCGCTCAGCGCGTCACCGATCTGGGTCGGGGTAAGAATATCCTCCAAGTCCGCTTCAAGCGCCTCAGCATCGGGGGTGAGGGAAAAGAACCGGCGCAAAGTATCGAGCGGCAGGGGGCGGGCCTCACCAATGCCATTATTCATGTGGTCGAGGTAAATTTCATCGGTTACGGTAGCCAGCGCGGACAAGTTGTTGTCGGCAAAATACGCATCGACCCCTTCAATAAGGGTACGCAAGGGCAGGCCTGACTGCGCAAGGCTCTGCAATTGGACGGGAACCACCGCCGCGCGTCCGGTGTCGGGCGTGCGCCAGGGGAATACGGTTAATTTATTTTGGGCCGGGGTTCCCGTAGGATCCAGAGTGTCGAGAGCCTCCCAGAGCATAGCCTCCACCGCCACCGCCCGCAGGGTGCTGTCGGGGGTGAGTTCAACGAGGTCGGGCTCGGGGCGGAAGGTCGCATAGGCATTGAGCGCAGCCGTACGCCAGGCTTCGGCATCGGTGGTCAGAACGCCGGTCAGGGTGATGTTCGGGATTTCGGGGCGGCGGGGTTCGGGTGGCACCAGCAGAGCCACCACTTCACGGCCCAGGGGATCGCCATCATTAACTTTGAAGGTCGCGGCACTGTGCAGAACCAAACCATTACTGGCCGGAATAACCTGAGCGCCCCGCAGAGGCGCAACCTTATCCAAGGCACTGTAAAAAGCCGCATCCACCGAACCATCGGGATTGACACTATCGGGATCCCCGGGATCGGTACCAAAAAGAATTTCCTCCAGATCCCCTACCCCGTCGCTGTCACTGTCGATCGACCCATCCATGGATTTCCCGCGGGCCAACAGACGGTTGTCCACCCGACGGGCGGTGAGGGTGTGACCATAATCAAAGGGCTGACCATTCGGGGCCAACGCTGAACCCAGCAAAATCAACCCGTAGCCGGAAAAATACGGTGGAATGTCCTCGGGGTCGGGCGCATCCAGGGGATCCAGGGGATCGTGTCCCAGGAGGATTTCGATAAAATCAGGAAGTCCGTTGCCCGCGCTGTCGTGGGGTCCGAGCGGATCGAGCCCGTAGGCCTGACGAACAAAATCGGGCAGCCCATCCCCATTGGCATCGTTCTCCTGCATTTCGTCGGGGTCGATCACATAGTTGCGGGTGACAATGGGGCTGGAAAGACCGGTGCTCTGATCCCGAACATAAACGCTGATCTCGGTACTATACGCCACCAGCACCTGAGCAGGCAGCGGCGTCCAGGCGGCCTCGTCCCCGAAACGAATCCAAGCCTCCAGGCGCCGACTATCGTAGTCAAGCGACACTTCAATGGTGCGCGGATAGGTGCCACTGGCGGGAGCGACCCCTACCTGCGGACGGCGAACTGCGGATTGTTCCTTCATCAGGGCAATGCTGAGGGAGGGACGGTATTGATTGGTGAGCGCGTAGCCCGTACCGGTCGGAGCAGGCGGGGCCTGAGTCAGAAGATTGCCGAGTCCGCTCAATTCATCCACATACTCCTCCAAGGTCAAACTTGCGGGCAGTGAAACGAAAGGATCCGGCTTCGCCGACCAGTCGGCGAATTGAGCTCCCCCAAGAAGAGCCGACCCCGGCGCCACGAAAGGATCGGCGGCAAAGAAAAAGACATTCGTCCCCAACTCTTCCGGAAGGGGCAGTTCGGGAATCGAGTCACTCTGGACGTTCACCCAACCGCTCCCATTCCATTCCTGAATGTGAAAGGTTTCCGGACGGGACGAAACCGCCGGACCGGAAAAAACAATGCGATGATCCGGACCCAATTTCACCGCGCCAAAAAGACGATCACCGGAAGAGGGCGAAAGGGTTTCCTGAATAGTGAGCGAGCCGTCGCCATTCACCGTGGCGATGATCGTTTGACTGCCATCCTGGGAGGTAACCGCCACCGTAGTCAGATCAAAGGGCACCACGATGCCTGGAGAAAAGCTTAGAGAGGTTGTTCGGGTAACCAACCCCGCGCCATTCCAAAAATAGGTTCCCAAAACATTCACCCCGCCGGGGGTCCAAAGAAACACCACCGGATCGCCGTTGGCGTCGTTCACCCCGGTCTGCATTTCCATCAAACCGCCCACCGTGATCGGAGATCCACCCATTAAAGTACTCCCCCCTTGGGTAAGAGCTTTAACCTGGCGCGAGTTCCCCGCCTGGCTCAACAGCATGGACACCGAGGTCCCGGGCAGAGGCAAAAGTTGCCGTGGTTGATTGGTGGACACCAGGGCAAGCGTATCCAGTACCGTAGGCGGAATATTGGTAAGATTTTCCAATAACTGAGCCTGCTGCGGATCGGGGGCACCGTTTTCGGTATGGACAAGCATCAACCCATTGGACGGGCTGGCCACGAGGCGGGGACCGACCCCCGTAGCGGCAAGGTTCTGTGGGGAAGGGATCAGTCCGTTGGAGGTGATGAAGGTGACCCCGTTGGCCGAATTCGAGGCCACCGCCCAGGAGGCCGTTCCGTCCAAATCCACACTCCCGGCAGCATCACTGACCGGAGCCAGACCAGTATCAAAAGCCTCTCCCCAGTGAACTGTTCCATTCGCCTGCAAGGCCGCCAGACGAGCCACTCCGAGTTCGCGGTCAAGCCAGAGAAACTCTCCCGCTCCATCGTTTTTCGGGACTAAAACGATGTCTCCCATGAAAATCGCCGGACTGGCCTTCGCCGATACCCCCACGAACAAAATGATGGCACAAGAGAAAAAGAAAGGGAAAAATCGATACAAAGCTTTCATCTCAAAATTCAACGGTATTGGTGGGAATGATACGGCGGATTTCCCCGTTGTCGGCAAACTGCACGATAAGATAACGATAAGCCGCACCCTCGATAACCGGCATATGATCGACCCAATACAGGCCGTTTTCAGAATTGCCCAGATAGGCCGGACGGTCGTTGAGCGGAACCTCCGAAATAAAATCGAGCCCGAGTTCGATTTCCTGAGGATCATTGATATCAAAAAGTCCGGTCATCGGAACCGCGACTTCCCCGAAGCTGACGGGCACAATATAGGGATCACGCAGGATAAACGAATTTGCTCCCGAAGGAGTGGTGTTGATCCGTTCGATCAAAGGAGAAACCTGAAGAAGATTCGGTACGGCAGTAGGGAATCGTTGGGTCGAAACCTGATGCCGATACAAGACGAAGGGAAAAAGGTCCCCACCCATACTTGAATCCCCATGAGCCATGCTGCCGGAGGGATGAAAGATCCGATCCTGCAGATCCAGATCGCCAACATCAGTGAAGGTCGCGGTGGGCGTTAAACGGACGCTATCGCCAAGGGTTTCGGTGCCGTAGGTGACGGTGATATTGCCCCCGGGAATCGTTCCCAGAAAGATGCCTACGCCCGGCAAAAGATCCGAGGTGGTTTCGCCATCGCCGTCCCCATCGCCATCTCCGCCGCCATCCCCATCGCCGT
>JAFIGF010000225.1 GCA_020831535.1 Opitutales bacterium
TGGAGATTACGTGGATTGCCATCCACGCCTACCATCGGCCCGTCCCTCCGGGACTTAGGTTTCTCTTCACCACTCATCCTATGACTTGCCGGTATTCTCTCGCGAAAAGGGCTTCATTTGCCGTTTCACACGATCCATCAGAGCAGAGCCTATCGTCTTGCGCTTAAGTCTTTATACAAAAACAACTTGAAATTTTCGATGTGGGGTTTCCGGGAAATGGGGGTCAGGAGTCCTGAGCCTGCTGCGGCGTTATCCAACCTTACGGTTCGCCAGCAGGGCTGGCGCAGTCCAAAGACGGCTCCGCCGTCGGAAGGGCCGGTCCGACAAACCATAACCGGTCAACCCTCGTGCCGATAGGCACCTTGGACTGCGGCAAGCTCCTTGCCGCTTTCGCCAGCCGCAGCCTGCTGCGGCGTTATCACACCCTACTCCACCGTATCCAGAAAAGCAGACACCACGGCGTCGCGGTCTTCCTCCCGCCAGGCCACGCCCATGACAAAGGGAGGCGGGGCGGGTTTGAGGGGTTGGACCACCAGACGGGGCCCGGAAAGACACTCAAACCCCTCTTGCACCAAGGCAACCCCGCGACCCGCCTCGACGGCAGCGATCAGGCTGGTCGAACTATCGTGTTCCTCGCTGAGGGTCGGACCCGTTTTCTGATTCCGAAAAAGTTTTTCCAACCAAGCATGGTATTCCGGATAATCCTCACGGGAATAGGCGATCAGGCGTTCGGTCGCCACCTCGCGCAGACCGACTTTCGCCCTCTTCGCCAGAGGATGAGTGGGATGCATGGCCAGGCAGATCGCATATTTGCGCAAGGGATGAAAGGTAATCCCACCCGTTTTGGGCATCCGGGTAGGCCGAATCATCAAGGCCACATCCAAATGGCCTGACCGCAACGCCGCCAGCATTTCCTCGGTGGACATATCATGCAGCCGAACGCGGACCCCCTGGATGGCTTCCTGAAATCGCCGCAAGGCCAGGGGCAAAAGGTCAATCGTCAGGGAGGGCGCGTACCCGATGTTGATTTCCGTACGTCCCCGCCCCGAGAGGGATGCCGCCATTTTGATCGCTTGCTCGGCCCGTTCGAGCACCGCTCGGGCCTCGGAAAGAAACAACCGCCCGTCCGGGGTCAAAGCCAGCGACTGGGGCTTCCGCTCGAAGAGCGTGAGACCAAGTTCCTCCTCCAAATCTTTTATCTGACGGCTCAGGGGCGGCTGGGACACATGCAAGCGGGCGGCGGCCCGGGTCACATTCTCCTCCTCCGCCACCGCAACAAAGTATTTCAAATGACGCAACTCCATAACTCCAGGAGCATACTTTTGGAGTATGGAGAGGCAAGGAAAGAAGTATTTTTCGCCTCCGCACAATTTTGTTAGAATACCGAAAGATGGAGGCTAACGAAGGCAACCATTCTAACCATAATCAATAAACCAAGGAAATACCATGAGTTCATTCAAATACAACCGCCTCGACAAGAACGACGCCGCCGTCCTTCTGGTCGATCACCAAGCTGGCCTGACCAACCTCGTCCACGACTTCACTCCGGACGATTTCAAAAACAACGTCCTCGCGCTGGCCGAAGCGGCCAAATACTTCAAACTGCCGACGATTCTGACGACCAGTTTCGAGGAGGGTCCAAACGGCCCCCTGGTACCTGAACTAAAGGAAATGTTCCCCGATGCGCCCTATATCGCACGACCCGGCCAGATCAACGCCTGGGACAACGAAGACTTCGTCAAGGCGATCAAAGCCACCGGGAAAAAGCAGCTCATCGTGGCGGGCATCGTAACCGAAGTCTGTGTCGCCTTCCCCACCCTCTCCGCCCTGGAAGAAGGCTTCGAGGTCTTCGTCGTTACGGATGCCTCAGGGACCTTCAACCAGACCACCCGCGAGGCGGCGTGGAACCGTATGTCCTCCGCCGGGGCGCAACTGATGACCTGGTTCGGCACCGCCTGCGAACTCCACCGCGACTGGCGCAATGATGTCGAAGGTCTGGGCACCCTCTTCTCCAATCATCTGCCCAACTACCGCTGTTTGATCAACAGCTATTATGCCGCCGCCGAAGCCGGCAAACGCAGTTAACCAAAGGGTCTATGTTCGATCCCCGCAGATTTCCCGCCGGGGATCGAACAAACCTTTTTCGATTGTATCCTCTTCCCTTATATTTTTTCCATGAAAACCGTCACCCGCATTCTCCGAAGCACCGAACCTCACTGGGTCGGCAACGGCTTCCCCGTTCAGAGCATTTTCGATTATCACCGTGCTGGCCGTGATCTCAGTCCGTTTCTGTTGCTCGACTACGCAGCCCCCCACGAATTCCCTCCCGGCCGTGAGCGACGAGGAGTGGGAACTCATCCCCACAAGGGCTTCGAGACGGTGACCATTGTCTATCAGGGCGAGCTTGAACATGGCGATTCGACCGGACGCGGTGGCGTTATCGGGCCCGGCGACGTTCAGTGGATGACCGCTGGCAAAGGAATTCTGCACGAGGAATTTCATTCCGAGGCATTCACCCAGTCAGGCGGCACCCTGGAAATGGTGCAACTTTGGGTCAACCTGCGGGCCGCCGACAAGCTGAGTCCTCCCGGCTATCAGTCAATCACCGCTGCACAGATTCCATCAGTACCCACCGGAGAAACCGCAGGGTCGCTGCGAGTCATTGCGGGAAACTACAACGGAGCCCAAGGCCCCGCCCATACCTTTACTCCCATGAATGTATGGGACATCACCATGGAGGCAGACGGCCCGGTAAAGCTGCCGCTACCGGAGGGACATTCCGCCGCCTTGCTGGTGCTGCGTGGCGATGCCTCCTGGGCCGACCACAAGCAAGCGAAAAAAGGCGATCTGGCTGTTTTGTCCCATAACGGCGACGCGGTCGCCTGGGAAGCCTCCGCCGCCTCCCGTTACCTTCTCCTCAGTGGCGAACCCATCGACGAACCAATTGTCGGCAGCGGACCTTTCGTGATGAACACCGAAGCCGAGATCCGGCAGGCCCATCGGGAATTTAGTCGCGGACTTTTTTAAATGTAGGCGGCATCGCTCGTAGGGTACTTCCGTGTACACCTATGTCAAAGCCAGTTAGCAATCCCACTCTGAGTTCTTTTGCTGCCGCCTTGGCCATTATTGGAATGATCTGTAGTTTCTTGTAAGTACCGCCACCAGCGGAGCTGGAATATGCAATAAGAGACTCGCGGGGTCGGAGTCTCAGGACTCCTGACCCACATTTCCCGGAAACCCCACATCGAAAATTTCAAGTTGTTTTTGAATAAAGACTTAAGATCAAGACGATAGACTCTCCTTAGATTGAGCGTGTGAAACGGTAAATGAAGCCATTTTCGCGAGAGAATACCGGCAAGTCATCGAATCAGAGGTGAAAAGAAACCCAAGTCCCGGAGGGACGGGCCGA
>JAFIGF010000229.1 GCA_020831535.1 Opitutales bacterium
AAGGTAAAGGCGGGGGCTTTGGTTCCAATTTGTAAGGCCATAGGTAATTTGATTGATAGGTTTACGTGTTTTGCGAGAGAGAAAAGCTTACATTGCATTAAAATCGCCAGCAGGTCAAAAAATTAAAAGGCGAAAGGGGCCGGAAAACACGGAAAATTCGCCCGAATCAAGGTTTGGGTTTGGCAAAGGACGAATCGGTCGACAGTATGATTCTTTTTGTCATGAAAGCAGTTACGGCCATTGAACAAGGAATCGACCAATTGATCGGCAAGGAGGATCTGGAGAAAAAACTTCAGTCCGGAAAACCTTTAAAAGTAAAACTCGGCGTCGACCCCACCCGCCCTGATTTGACCCTGGGGCATGCCGTGGTCTTTCAAAAACTACGACAATTCCAGGAACTCGGGCATACCGCGCAATTGGTGATTGGTGACTTCACCACTCGTGTAGGCGACCCCTCCGGACGATCCTCCACCCGACCACAATTGGAAGAAAAGGAAATCGAGGAAAATGCCACCACCTATTTGGAGCAGGCTTTCCGGGTTTTGGACCGTTCCAAAACGGAAGTTTTCCGCAACAGTGAGTGGTTTGGGAAAATGTCTTTCGCCGATGTTTTGAAACTTTCAGCAAAAATGACCGTCGCACGCATGCTGGAACGCGACGATTTTGCCAAACGCTACGCCTCCAACACTCCGATTTCGATCGTGGAATTTCTCTACCCGCTGATGCAAGGACACGATTCCGTGATCCTCCAATCGGACGTCGAGCTGGGTGGCCGGGACCAATTGTTCAACATGCTGGTCGGTCGCCAATTGCAAAAAGAAGCAGGAATGGAGGAACAGGCCGTTATTTGCATGCCCCTTCTGGTTGGTCTGGACGGGGTCAACAAAATGTCCAAAAGCCTCAACAATTACGTTGCCTTTAATGACTCCCCCAAAGACATGTTCGGCAAAATCATGTCGGTCAGCGATGAATTGATGTGGGACTACTACCGCTTGGTTTTACAGTTGCCTGAGGAGGAAATCAAAGAGCGCCAAGCCCAACATCCGATGGAGATGAAGAAGGAATTGGCGCGCTTGATCACCGCACGGTTTTACAGTGAGGAAGATGGGCAACGCGAACGGGCCGCTTTTGAGCAAGTGTTTTCCAAAGGTCAACTTCCGGACGAAATGCCCGAATTCCATTGGAATGATCTTGCCGAAACAGAGGAGTTCAGTCTTCCTGCCCTCCTCTCTAAAACCGACCTTTTTCCAAGCAACAAGGAAATCCGTCGGCTTCTTCAACAAGGAGCAGTCAAAAAAGACGGGGAAAAACTTTCGGGAGAGGCGGCCAAAACGATTAGCCGTCCGACTGAACCCATCGTCTTTCAATCCGGCAAACGACTCTTCTTCCGGATCTTGCCGTAAAAAGAATCCGGTTTGCGACAACCTTTTCCGAGATAGCCAAGGGAATCGAAGGGGCAGTTTTAAACAGCCCTCGGTCAACACTCCCCTAGGCCTACCGGACTATTCCTCCGGGTCGGCATCCTCCTCAAGGTCAGCATCCTCCTCTTCGCTGGAGGCATCTTCTGAATTATCCCCATTCTCATCGCCGTTGCCCGCAAAGGCCTCAAGTTCCTCATAGCCCCATGTCGCCGTACGTCCGGATTCTTCCTCACGGATAGCGGCGACCGTGCCTTCCGAAATTTCCGGGGCATCATTGCCCCATTCCTGTCGAATGAAGGTCATCACCGCAGCAATTTGCTGGTCTGGCAAACTACCGAATGGAGGCATTTCACCGGTGTAATCAGCCCCATTCAACCCGTGCAAAAGAATTCGGGTGAGAACTTGTTCGGAGCCAAGAACCCTCTCCGATCCAACCAACGAAGGGAAAGCCCCCGGAGACCCCTCCCCGTTCGCTTGGTGACAAACCTGACAGTTCCGGCTGTACATTCGTTCTCCCACCAAAAGCACGTCAATCTCTCCATTATCGTCGGTGGTGGTCTCCGCACCACGACCGAAAAGGGTCTCGTCGTACACCATGGCATCGAAACCTCCGCTGTAGAAGGCAATATAAAAACCACCCCAAATTCCCAGAATCATTATGCCAAAGATAAGCCAAGTTGGTATTGGCGTGGAGTTTTCCGTAGGCTCCATTTTTTCCCGCAAAAGGGTTGAATGGACTTGCTGCAAACTATCATCGGAAGCCTTGGCCTGATCCAGACGGTGGTTCTTTTCGGCCGCAGAGGGTTCGGGAGTTTTAGATGAATCAGAGGACATCGGGATAAAAAAATCTTAGAACTGCCGCTGGGCTTCCTCAAGATCGTAATTCAACCGTTGGCTGAGGAGAAACGCGACCAGAGCATCAGCTCGGCGAGTGGGAACAATTTCATACCCCTCGGGCGGGGCCTGGTCACCCAGACCAGACAAGGCACGGGGATGAGGTTCACCGGTAATCCGTCGTTTTTCAAAAAGAAAACGATAGGGAGGCATGATCGAATCGGGCCGCATCAAGCGGGAGTCATACAGATGGGTATAATGCCAACCGGCATCAGGAATACGGTCGCCAACATTTTTCAGGTCGGGCCCGGTCCTCATGGTTCCCAAAACCATCACCGGCTGGTTGATATAATCCCGGGCCACCGATTGCCGGTCTCCCCAACCCCATTCGCTATCTCCACCGAATCCGGGACGGCGCACTTGGTGAGAATGACAATAGACGCAGCCCAAGTCCAAATAGACCTGTAGACCTTTTTTTGCCAAACCACTGAGAGGCGCAGGATGCATCTGACCATCCTCGGCTTCCTGTCGCTCCAAACTGCCAAATTGTTGCTGCGGAATGAGCACAATTCCTGTCCAGGAAAACGCGAGGGTGAAAAACACTCCAAGGAAAATTAAGGGGAGACTTTTCATGAGTGGGCACCTTCCTTTCCAAGTTGGTCGGAAGTGTCGGAAAATAAGGTCGGAGCACTTTCTTTGGCCGGTTTAGCCGCCAGGATAAGGGCTACATTGATGACAAAAGCTACATGACCGATCAAAATCATCACTCCGGAGATACTGCGCACCACCAACCAGGGAATCGTAGCTTTGGTAATTTCCCCAAAGTCACTAACCCGGTCGGGGTTAACCATATTCAACCCCTGAAACCATCCCGCAATAGTCAGCGCAACAATCATCGTCCCCACGCCGAGGGCGACAGTCCAGAAATGCACCCGGATCAGGGTTGCCGAGGGCCACTCTCGTTTCAAAAGACGGGGCAGGATGTAATACAAAGCCCCAAACATCGCCATGGTGAACCAGGCATACATCCCCCAGTGGGAATGCCCGACGGTGAAATGGGTAAAGCTGGTAATTTCATTTACCGAACGAAGGGCCATCATCGAGCCTTGAAGACTTACCGCGGTATAACTCATTGCCGCAAACACACTGAAACGAAGAACCGGAGACCATTGCAACATTCCAAAACTCCCGACCATCGTGACATGGTGGTTCAGTGCCGTAATCAAAACCGGAATAACCATCATCACACTGGCCACAACCCCAGCCGAAATCACCCAGGCTGGTACCGGTCCCCCGATAAGGTGGTGAACCCCCGCCCAATTGTAAAACAAAGCCAGCGTCCAAAAGGCGAGAATGGAAAGATAATAACTGTGGATCGGTTTTCCAAGAACCTTGGGAATAAAATAATACACCGCCGCCAGTCCCAGAGGAGTGAACCAAATAGCGAGAACATTGTGCGCAAAACACCTATTGACCAAGGACTGCAGAGTCGCCCGGACGGGCTCGAAAATCATCATTATTTGGGCGGTTCCATACAGCCAG
>JAFIGF010000239.1 GCA_020831535.1 Opitutales bacterium
AAAATCGATAGGTGTAAATCGAAATGCGAAAATCTAAAGGTGGAATGCTATGTAAAGGCGGAAATCGAAAGGTGGAAGGCGAAGTAAAGGCGGAAATCGAAAGGTGGAAGGCGGAAGGCGAAAGGTGGGGAACAACGAACCAAGAACAAAGAACTCGTAAAAAAGAACGAGGAACCAAGAACGACGAACCAAGAACGACGAACTAAGAACTAAATCTTTTTCTTCACAAAACTCAAAGCCATTCCCACCACTTGATCCATATTGTAATAGCGATATGTGCCTAAACGGCCGATGAAGGAGACGTTTTTGAGTTTTTTGGCTTCGGCTTCGTATTGCTTGTAGATTTTTTGGGAGGCTGCATTGGGAATGGGGTAGTAGGGTTCATTGGTTGTTTCGTAGGCTTCGGGATATTCCTTGATGAGGGTAGTGCCTTCAATTTTCTGCCCGGTGATATGTTTGGCTTCCACGCAGCGGGTATAGGGAACGGATGGGTCGGGGTAGTTGACCTGGACGCAAGGCTGGAGAAATGAATGGTTCTTTGTTTCTGGTTCTTCGTTCTTTGTTCTTTGTTCTTTGTTCCTCGTTCTTTGTTCTTTGTGCTTTGTTCTTTGCTTCTTCAGCGTTTCGGCACTGAAATGTTCGTGTTCGAATTTTAGGCTGCGGTAGGGGAGAGGACCAAATTTGTAGTCGAAGTAGGTATCGATGGGACCAGTAAAAATCATGTGCTGCCACGAAATGGATGGGTCGGCGATTATGTCTTTGTAGTCGGTGTTTAGCCGGATTTCGAGATTCTTTCCGCAGGCTTTAACGAGGTTTTCAAAGAGAACATGGTATCCGTGCTTCGGCAGAACCTGAAATTTGTCGTTGAAATATCGGTCGTCGCGAGTGGTTCGGACAGGAATTCGCTGGCAAACGCTGGCGCTTAATTCCCGTGGATGCAACTTCCATTGTTTGAGGGTGTAATTCTCGAAGAACATTTTATACCAGGATGGTCCGACTTGTGACAATACGGCTTCTTCGGAGTTGGTGATGCGGGCAAAGGGGATTTTTTGGCTTTCGAGCCATTCTTGCATTTCCTCCGGTGACGCGGAACGCCCTATGTATTGCTCGAAGGTTTTGAGATTAATGGGAAAGCTCCAGTATCGTCCCTCACGGAAAACTTGCACTCGATAGTCGCCGGGAATCCACTCGGTGAAACGAGAGAGGTATTTTAGAATTTTCCCGGAATTGGTGCGAAAGTAGTGGGGACCGTAAGGGTGGATCAAAACCCCATGGGAATCGTAGCAATCATACGCATTGCCGCCAATATGGTCGCGTTTTTCAACGACCAGACAACGTTTCCCAAGGGCGCAAAGTCGCTCCGCTGCGACAAGTCCGGAAAATCCGGCTCCGACGATTAAAAAATCGAAGGTGTTCGATTTTTGTTCCTTGTTCTTTGTTCCTTGTTCTTTGTTTTTTCTCATTAACGATTTGAGCGAAGCAGATAGGCGATAAAGCCACCGATTTTCGCGCGTGCATGAGCCGCTTGATCGTAGAGTTCTTTGAATTGGGATTCCGTGATGTAGCTTTGGTCCAATGCCACGTAAAGCTGACTTTGCACCTCTGTTGCAGATCTTTGGGCGTAGCGCAGGAACTTAACGAATTCGGCATTACTGCCACCATCAAAACCTTCAGCGATATTATGCATGATGGATCCGGAGGCACGAGTGATCTGATCCTTTAATCCATAGTCTTTTGCAAATGCACCTGCTTTGGTCGCACTGTAAATTTCACGGGTTAATTCGCGGGCAATCTGCCAGCTCTCAATATCTTCAAAACGTTCAATTTTCATAAATAAGCGCTCCGCGCTGTTCTTGGTTCATAGCGCAGGGCGCTGTTCTTGGTTCCTTGTTCTTAGTTCTTCGTTCTTGCCTAAACAAAGCACAAGGCACAAGGAACAAAGAACGGCTTGCTCCACAAAGCACCAGGAACAAAGAACATTGAACAGCGCCCCTAGGGCGCTACACCACAAATGTCGGTTGAGAACCCTCATTTAGTATCCACTGATAATGGGCTTCCATTTTCGTGGCAATGGCGGGCCAGGAGAATTCTTTAGCGGCATAGTTCCGGGCGCGTTGGCCCATGGTCTGGAGGGTCTCGAGGGGGAGATTGGTGGCTTCTGTGATGGCGCTAGCCAGGGGGGCGGGTTCTCCCTCTGCCCACCAACCAAGCTTATGCTCTTCGAGGCAATTCCACGGGGTGGAACGCGAGGCTATTACCGGTAGGCCAGCCGCCATGGCTTCGGCGGCGGAGATACCGAAGTTTTCGGACTTGGAAACCAAAAAGAAAAGATTGGCTTCGCGGAAGAGAGCCTCTTTGGCTTCGCCGTACAGTGGTTCTTCAAGGGATACGGTTTCGGCTATCCCTAATTCAACGCTGAGAGCTTGGAGTTTGGCCCGATGGTTGACTTCGTCGGACCCGACAATGCGCAATCGCCAATTTTCGGGACGGGCCTGTGCCCAGGCTCGGAGAAGATTGGGAAGGTTTTTGATGGGATGCAGTCGGCCAAGGAAGAGGGCGGTTTTGAGTTTGTTGTTCGTTGTTCTTTGTTCCTGGTTCGTTGTCCGTTGTTCTTGGTTTGGGGTAGGCAGGGTGACGCCGTTGGGGATGGTGGCGATGGGTTGGGTGAGTCCGAAGGTTCGGATGTTTTGGGCTTCGACTGCGGAGGCGGCGTGGAAGGCGGTCGCGAACTCAAGGTCTTTTTGTTGATAGAGCTTAAGAGCAATCTTTTTCTTCCAATTCCTATACTGCAAGGCCCAAGGGTCCAGGCAGCCGCGGGGGGAAACGATGCGGGCGATTTTCCGGCGCTCGCATTCGATGGCTAGGAAATGGCTGAGCTTTAGCCATAATCCGTTGTCGTGAAGTATATCAGGTTTGAAATCATCGAGAATTTGGCGAATTTTTTTTCGCCCCCCAGGTAGATACGTTTGGCGTAGGAGGGGGTCGCGGTATCCGGAAATTAAAAAAAGTTCTACCCCTTCGGGAGCTGGATGAGCGGGACAGTGAGGGTACGAAGCCGCCAGAAGTCCTACTGTGTTACCGGCATCCTGAAGATGTCGCGCCAGATTGCCGACGGAGAAAAAGGGACCTCCACTGACCGGGTTCCACGAAGCTATGGAGAGGAGAATGCGCATGATGGGTTTGCGGGGAAGATGAGACCGTCTGCTGGGAGTCAGGAGTTCTGAAGCTCAGCAAGGGTGATGGGAGTTGTGCCTACGTGGCTTACCACGATTCCTGCGGCTTTGTTGGCAAAGGAAGCGGATGCTTCGAGGCCCATACCGGTAGTCAAGCAAGCGGTAAGGGTGGCAATGACGGTGTCCCCAGCGCCTGACACATCGAACACTTCTTTGGCTTCGGTGGGTAGTCTGCCAATTACCTGGCCTTCCTGGCAAAGCAACATTCCCTCAGACCCCAGAGTGATGACCAGATTGTGCGGGCGATATTTTTGATGAATGCGATGACAAACCTCCCGGTCGGGAAAGTCTTCGGACGGGTTGGAATGGAGACCTGCCAGTTCGAGCGCTTCGCTGCGGTTGGGAGTCAGTAGGTCGAACCCTGACAGATCCAAATGTCGGCGAGGTTTAGGGTCGGCCACTAATAAAGGTTTGGAGTTGATCTTTTGAGATTGGCTTGTGGATGTTTGAAGGATTTCACGAAGGCGGTGTAGAAGGGAGTCGTCGATAACGCCTTTGGCGTAATCGGAGATGATAATGGCGTCGTACCGGGATGTGATATCCTTCAGTTCGTGGTCGGAAAGATTGGGAGAAAGGGTGTAGGTGCGGGGGGCTTTTTCACGGTCAATGCGGCACATCTGTTGTCGCTGTACGATGACCCGGGTTTTGACAATGGTTGGAAGGGCTTCCGATAGCGATTGAGGAAGGAGGTCGATCTGATCCTTCTTAAGAAGCTTTTGAAGGGAATGCCCTCCGTCATCGTTACCACATCGCCCTAAAAGACCTGTTCGAACCCCCAGGCCAGCCAAATTAGAGGCGACATTAGCGGCTCCACCGGGAACATAGGAATCGCGATCCACATGGACCACGGGGACGGGAGCTTCTGGTGATATGCGTGTCGCATCTCCCCAGATATAATGATCGAGCATGAGGTCCCCTATGACGAGAATAGCGTGGTTCTGAAATTCCGGGGTGGGCATAGGTTTTGGTGCTTGGTTCGAAATAATGGGTCCGATTGTGGTTAGAGCCAGGCCTGGTTTTCGATGTGTTCGAGCCAAGCGTGGAGAATGAAGGTGTGGAGTTCCTGAATGCGAGCGGTATTGGCGGAGGGAACGCTAATAACATAGTCGGCGATTGTTTTTATTTTACCACCCGTTTTTCCGGTCAAGAGTATGGTGGTCAGACCGTTTTGGGAAGCAGTGGTAAAGGCTTGCCGGACATTCTCGGAATTGCCACTGGTAGAAAACCCGACGAGAAGGTCGCCGGGTTTTCCCAAGGCTTTAATTTGGCGGGAAAAAATTGTTTCGAAACCGTAATCATTGCCAATGCAGGTCAAGGCGGAGGTGTCAGCGTTTACACATACCGCAGGCAGGGGAGATCGGTCACCGCGGTAGCGGCCAATCAGCTCTTCGCAAAGGTGCATGGCATCGGTGGCACTGCCTCCGTTGCCACAGGCGTAGAGGGTTTTTCCTTGCTTAAATCGGTCGACCAGTAAAGTGGCGGTCTCGGCGATACGGGGAAGTTCCCGGTTAAAGCCTTCTACGCACCGGCAAAGATCCTGATATTCGGTAGTTATGGTGGCTTGACTCATTTTCCGGGTAGTTGGGTAGTGGCGTTGATGCGTTCCATGAGTTGAGACGAACTGAATCCTTCGAGGAAGGGAACAAAACGAATGTCTGCTTTGACTTCGGTAAGTGCTTTTCTCTCAGCCTGATTCAGGGTCTCGGGACCGTAATCTCCGGCCTTGGTGTAAACATCCGGTTGTAGTTGGCGAATTTCCTGATCAAGGCGTGGTGTAGTAAAAAGACAGATGAGGTCGATACAACTGAGGGCTGACAAGACATAGGCGCGGTGCTCTTCTTTTTGGACTGGTCGGTGAGGGCCTTTGAGGGAACGGACCGAGTCATCACTGTTCACTAATACCCAGAGTTCGTCTCCGAGTTGGGAAGCGGCTTGGAGGTAGTGAACGTGCCCGGCATGTAAAAGGTCAAAGCAACCATTGGTCAAGACCAGTGTCTGTCCTTGTTGTCGTAACTGCAAACGTCTGGTGACTGCTTCTTCGAGATTTCGCAGTTTTGGGTTTTTGAGTTCCATGGTAGGGGTGAGGAAGGGAAACGTTACTCACCCAAGCGCTTGTCCGGGACTAAGTATCCGTTGACGTAATCGCGAACAGCTTCGGGCAGAGTGGTGAGAGGGTCGGTGAAGCCGGATTTCCTTAATTTGGAAATATCTGCACAGGTGTAATACTGGTATTTTTCGCGTATTTCCACTGGCATTTCAATAAAACGAATGGAGGGCATTTTACCGAGGGCATCGAAAATGGAACGAGCCAGGGTCAACCAGGTATTGGCTTCTCCGCTGCCGAGATTGTATAACCCACCGGCTTGAGGGTTTCCACTCAGGTGGAGAGTCATTTTTACGGCGTCTTTGACATATAAAAAATCTCTTTTTTGTTCTCCGTCCTGATAATCGGGGTGATAGCTTTTGAAGAGTCCAATTTCCCCGGTTTCCTGAATTTGCGCAAAGGCCTTGGCGACCAGACTGCGCATATCGCCTTTGTGGTTTTCATTGGGACCAAAGACATTAAAATACTTAAGTCCGATCAGTTTATCAGAAATACCCTGTCTGCGTGCCCATAGGTCGAACATGTGCTTTGAGTATCCATACATGTTCAAGGGGCGAAGCTTGTGTAGGTCATTTGTCTGATCACTCATCCCCTGAGAGCCATCCCCGTAAGTTGCCGCGCTGGAAGCATAAAGAAATCGTACCTCATTCTGCAGGGCTGCCAGGGCGAGGGTCTTGGTATATTCGTAATTGTTCTGGCATAGATATCGAGCGTCTTTTTCGGTGGTAGCTGAACAAGCGCCCAAGTGGTATACGTGGGAAAAATCCTTTAGAAACCCCGGGGTTTGTTCAACCTTCTCATGTAATGAGTCGGCTTCCAGGTAGTCGGCATATTTGAGCGGGACCAAATTGCGCCATTTTTCATCAGTGCCCAAATAGTCGGAGATAAGAATATTTTCAAAGCCGCGCTCGTTGAGGGCTTGAACTAAGGCGCTTCCAATAAAGCCCGCGCCACCGGTGACAAGAATCGATTTAGCCTTTTGCATGTGAAGAAATAGTGTAAATGGGGTGGAGTTTATTGGCCAGAGGTAAACGTGTCTAAAATCAGGTCGATGCTTTCGGGGAAATCTTTGGCAAAAGTGTAGGATAGGTTAATTTGGCCCTCCTGATGAGCCTTAACGGCCTCGGGTTTTCCGTTTCCGACCAGCCACGCGTGTATGCCAGCGTTGTTTGCGGTTTCCAGATCAACCATGGAGTCGCCTATCATAAAAGCTGAAGTTTGTGGAAGAGAAGTCATCGCAAGGGCTTGTTGAATGAAAAGAGGAGAGGGCTTTCGGTATGAATCAGGGGAACCTGGTAGGCCGGTGGCGATACAAATGCCAGCCAGATGCTGAGGTTCTAACTCGAGAAGGTTGAGCATTCTTTGGTTGCATGCATGAACTTCCGATAAGGGGTAATACCCTCGTTCGACGCCTGATTGGTTGGTGAAAACAAAGAAGGCAATACCTTGCCGGAGTAATTTCTCCACCGCTTTTTTTATGCCGGGCAAAAGTGCTACTTTTGCAGGGTCGCCCAGATAAGGGATGTGCTCGATTAGAGTTCCATCACGATCAGCAAAGATAGCGCCGCGGAATTGTTTTTGGGCCAGATCCGGATTAAACCAAAGTTTGCTTGCAGAGAATTGTTCGCTGGGGTTACTCATCGTTTAGGGCAATGATTCTTTCCGCCCATCGTAAATAGCTCTCGGAACGATCAAATAGATTTCGGGCAAGATTCTGAGCGTTGACGCTAGCATTTTGGCGCTGATCTTTTTGAGCGAGACTAAGCATTGCGGAACTTAGGGAAGGGGCGTTACCGGCTTGGTAGAAGATCCCGCACTGCCAATTTACCAGGAGGGACTGTGCTTCCCCGGGTAAACTGTTGATCACGGGAAGGCCAGAGCAAATGTAATCAGATAACTTATGAGGCATGGTTATATCCAGACCGGGGAGGATGCAATTAAGACCGACATCGCAGGAGTCTAATAAATCTTTAAGTTTTTCGGAATTCAGGAAGCCATGAAATTGGCAGATTTCCCCTACCCCAAGTTGACTGGCCAGGGACTGGAGAGAGTTTTCCTGATTACCGGAACCAGCAAAGTGAACTTCAAAAGGGTTTTTTTTCTCTTTCAGGATAGCGGCGGCACGGATAATCGTCCCCAGATCATAAGATTGGGTCAATGCACCAACGTAC
>JAFIGF010000240.1 GCA_020831535.1 Opitutales bacterium
GTACGTGAACCGACTCCCCAACCACGCCTCCATTTCATCCAAAGCCTCCGGCGGCTCCACATAAACGTCCACCGGCCAATCCACCGCCAGTTGCTTGATTTGGTGTTCCACCAGTTGGCGATAAATTCGACATGCTTCCCCCATGCCCACATCCTTCGCCAACCGGGTTTTCACAAATCCCGGACGGGGAGCTTTGAGAAATAAAAGAATACGGGGAGGCACTTTAGTCATGGCTTTTCCGGCGAACAAAAGAGCGCCCCCCAAACCATTGCAAGGTTAACCAAAAATCCGCCAAAGTCTGCCCAACCGGACCTTTTTGGGCAAATCTTCGGGCCGAACTCAGAACCGAGGGCCAGAGCAACGTCGTCTTTCCCCTTTTCGCCATTCGCCGACTGAAGTCCAGATCCTCAAAGGCCACCCAGTCCGCAAAGCCACCCAAATTCACAAAAACTTCCCGCGAACAGAATATCGCCTGGTCACCAAGGAACCATCCACTCCGCCGACCAAGCCAATCCGCCCAACGACAAGTCAATCGCAAAAACCTCGAGGGAGAATCAAATCTCCGGGCAAAAGCGCCTCCCACAAAGCCCTTGGCGATAGCCTCCTCAACCCGCTCCTCAACCCCTTCCGGCAAGAGCGTATCGGCATGCAAAAAAAGCAAAACCTCCCCCTGCGCCTTCTCCGCCCCCCCATTCATTTGAGGCCCCCGACCGGGTCTTTCCGCCTGCAACCAATTTCCTCCAAGTCCCTCCACCAAAGACTGCGCCGATGAATCCTCCTCGCCTCCCACGACCCAAAAATCCGCCGTGGGCACTCGTTTCCGATTGCTCTCCAGATAGTTCTCCAAGGCGGGCAAATCCCGAAAATAAGGTATGATAACACTAATCGACATGGCTTCCTAAACGTTGCCCATACCTTATTCTGCCCAGACCATCCACAAAGACACAATCCCTTACCTTCATTTTTCTCCGGAAGACTCTGTACCACCGTCGGTGAACGGAACGCCATCACTCTTTTTTTCCGGAAAAACTTCCTGGTATTCTTTCTCCTCTTTTGCGACCTCCGTTTCCTTGATCGCGGCCGAGGCGATCCTGGAGACCCACACCGTCACTGCCACGGTGGCAATGAGCCCAGCCACCAGAAGAACATATTCCAGAGGGCTGCGAGCCCTTTCAGCACCCCCCGCAGCGGCCTCCACTCCGGCACGGCCCAACGTGCCGATATACACATACACCAGAATGCCGGGCATCATTCCAAAAAAGCTGGCCAAGGTGTACGGCCAAAAACGCACTGCAGTAAGCCCATAAAAATAATTACTCAAATTGAACGGGATCAACGGACTCAACCGAAGGAGAAAAATCAACTTCGCCCCCCGGTTGCCAATGGCCCGGTCCACGCTTTGGAATTTTGGTTTATCCTTCGTCGCCTCCTCAATTTTTTCCCGCGCCAGAAATCGACCAATCAAAAAAGCCAAAGCCGCCCCTGCCGTAGCCCCCACCGACACCGCGACAAAGCCCCAGCCCAAGCCAAAGATAAATCCGGAGCCGATGGTTAGCGGTGCGCCGGGCAGCAGCAAAACGGTCGCCAATAGATACACCCCCATAAAAACAAGAACCCCGACCCAGCCCAACTCAGCGACCCATTCATTAAAAGTCGTAAACCACTCCCCTACCGGCAGCACTTGGCTGGCCACAATCAACACGACGATGACCAATAGCAAAGCCGCCAAACGCAAGCCGTTACTCTTTTTCGATGTTTCCTTGGGTGTTTCCATGTTGATCGAGACGTGTCAAACCTACGAAAATTCCCTCCCCGGTGGAATAAGATTCCCCCCACGACGTCTGATAAAGCAATGATACCGTTGAAATCTTTCAAAATTTTCTCTTTCCTCCTTTGCGTGGGCACTTTTCCCCTGGGGCTGTCGGCTTCTACCCCTCCGACGGACCCCGGGGAACTTGCCCCATTAGCGGTCGGAGACAAAGTCCCGGCCGTCACTGTCCAAACCGCCAACGCCGAGAAGGTCAACCTCTCCGAGGCCCTGCAAGGACAAAAAAGCGTCTTGGTCTTTTATCGGGGCGGCTGGTGCCCCTTCTGCACCGACCAACTTCAGGATCTCCTCACCATAGAGGGAGATTTACAGGCCCTTGGGTTTCACCTTTACGGCATCTCCCCGGACTCTCCCGCCTCCCTACGGGAAGGACAGGAAGAGCTGGACCTCCCCTTTACCTTGCTCTCTGATGCCTCCATGAAAGCGGCCCAGGCCTTTAACCTGGCTTTTCAGGTCGATGAGAACACCCATGAACAATTGCTCTCCTACGGTATTGATATCGAAGCCGCCTCCGGCGAAACCCACCGCCTCCTTCCCATCCCCGCAGTGTACCTCATCGACGAAGAGGGAACCATCCAATTCGCCCACTATGATACGGATTACCGGCAACGGCTTTCCGCTGAAAAAACTCTTCAAGCCGCCCGCCAATTGACCGACTAATCCCGCTTTTTGCAATGCAGTACGATTTTCTCAACGAAGTTACCCACCAATGGTATGACCCTCTCTATAAATTCGCTTACTCCCTGGCCCGCAATCCCGACGATGCTCTTGATCTCACCCAAAATGCCTTTCACAAACTCGCCACCAAAGGACAAAACCTTCGTGAAAAGAGCAAGGTCAAGTCGTGGCTCTTCAGTGTGGTACACCGGGAGTTCATCGACCAGTACCGCCGCCGACAACGCTACCCGAATACCCCGCTTGAGTTTGCCCCGGAACCAAGAACCTCCGAAAACGCCAGCCCGGGACGAGGCCTTGATCGTCAGAGAGCAATTCAAACCCTCGCCCAAATGGAGGAAAAATTTCGCGCGCCCCTTACCCTTTTTTACCTCGAACAATTCTCCTACCGCGAAATCGCCGAAGTCCTCGGCATCCCCATCGGCACCGTTATGTCCCGCCTTCGCCGGGCCAAAAACCACCTCCGGAAAGAACTGGAGGAAACCGATCAGAGCACGCCAAACAAAACCATAACCTTTCCCTCCCATGGATAACCAAACCGCCAAAGAAATCCTCAGCGCCTACCGCGCCAACGGAGAAGATGCCAGCGATCCCCTTTTCCAAGAGGCCCTCGAACACTGCCGCCGTGATCCGGAAATGCAAAAATGGCTGGAGCAGGAGCGACTGTTCGACCGCGAGATGACCCAAGCCCTCACCGAGGTTCGAGCCCCAGCCGATGGACTGCAAAGCATCCTGGCCACCCTCCCGATGGACAAAAGCGAATCCTCCACCGGTTCCCCGTTTACCCGGGCAATCACCTGGGGTGCTGGCCTCGCCGCCATTGCCGCCGCCATCATCTTTGCCGTGGTTTTAGGGACCCAGTATCCCTCTCCGGAAATCACCCCTATCCAACAAGCAACCTTCTCCATGCCCCAATTGGTGGAAAAATCGGTGCCTCTGGACTTTCGTTCCCGCGACGCCACCGAGATGATCCAATGGCTGCAACGCCACGGGGCTCCCGTGCCAAAGGATATCCCCACCGCTCTCCTCTCCCGCCAAGCCGCTGGCTGCCGTATCTTTCAGGACGAAAACGGCCACAAAATCAGTTTACTCTGCTTTGAGCATGAAGGAAAGCCGGTACACCTCTTCGTCTTCGAAGCCGGGGCGGCGAATGATCTGCTGCAAAACCTCCCCCACAACGACTGGTGGCAGGAAAGCGATTGGAATTTTTACCGGACCGACAAAAACGAACAAACCATCGCCATCGCCAGCCAACTCAACCCCGACCGCTTAGCCAATTTGCTATAAAACAGATTGGGCTTTCAGCCTTTATTCATTTGTGTGCAATTGAGTCCGCGGACGGTGCCCCCTATGTTGGGGCGCTAGACTCCAGCGAAGCTAAGGTGACACCTTAGGCCATTGCTCGAACTTTTGCCGAAGGGCTACCATCCGACGGCGGAGCCGTCTTTGGAGTGCGGCAACCTGTTGCCGCTTTCCACAAAGCCCTTCCGAGACGCGGGAATGATTCCCTTTAAGATTCTCAGGTTATTATTGGAAAGAAGTGCGAATGGGATCTTCTTATCAGCCCTTCGTAGCCGAAGGCGAAGTAGTGCAGCCTTGCTGGCGAGCCGATTGGCGAGGTAACCCCACAGCAGGCTGCGGCTGGAGAAAGCCGCAAGGAGCTTGCCGCAGTCCAAGGTGCCTATCGGCACGGAATAATCAGAAGATCGATTGACGGACATACTCTGGGTTCACCTAAAAGGTGAATTTATGAAATTTCGCAAAGTTCTTTTTTTGAATAAATAATGCGATACCAAACGATTCAAACGCAACCCCCCTTAAATTCTTAAAGCGCTTTGGGTGGATGAGTTGCGTTGGCCCATCAATTCAACTGAGGGAAGAAAACATCAAAAACTCCCACACTGGTAGTGATACACCTCATATCAGGGTCCCACAATCAAGAGTATTATGACGATATGAAAAACGAATACTCTCCAGACATCGGCCAGAACAGAAATCCTTGGCTCGTAGTGCCTGCCGATTACTTCGCATATATTTCACAATCCTCTCCAGAGGAAGCACCCATTTTCAGATAAATACAAATCTGTATTTATCTGAAAGATGAAAAGGATCGTCCTTTTCAAAACAAAAACAAAAACAAAAAACAAAAACAAAGATGAAAATGTACCACAAAAAACCCTTGTCTATTGCGGGAATTGCCGCGGCACTAACCATGGCCGCACCTTTTTCCGTTGTGACAACGAACGCTCAGCAAGATCGTTCCAGTGAACAGTGGGGGCAATCCAGCGAAATGCAGGATCGCTCCTCTCAAACCCATCCGGGCTCTCCATTGCAATCCTTTGACTATACCAAAGGCGTTTCGGAGTTTATCGGATTGGATGTCCAAACCTCCGCAGAAGAAGATTTTGGCAAAATCGGCGATATCTATATTGACGTGGAAACAGGCAAAGTCATGGCCGTTCTGGTAACTACCGGAACCGGGATGTTTCGCCGCAGTGGGCCACGTTACTTATTGTCTCTGGAGGACCTCCATTGGGACAGTGAAAGCGAAAAGCTTCGGACCGAACTTACCAAAGATCAGTTAAGTTCAGCCCAGAGATACCGGACATTGGATACGTCGGTGATCGACAACGTTCAATCCCTCAGCAAAGGCACATCGGCTCAAAATCAACCTCAATCCGAAGGTCGTCGTTCCAGCGCCTGGGATGAAAGTGAAAGACAGTCTTCGAGTTCAGCTGCCCAAACCCGTCGTTCTGTCGATCAGGATGCAGGTGAAAGACAGTCCTCGGAGTCAACTGCCCAAACCCGTCGTTCTTCTTACCAAGGCGATAGTGAAAGACAGGCCTCAGTTCCTGCCGAGCAAAGAGTTGCGGTTTCAGATCTCCTCAAAATGGATATCAAAAACAGCCGTGATGACAAAATCGGATCTATCGACGAACTCTATCTCGATCTCCAAAGCCAACATATCATTGGCGTGGTTGTTTCGACCGGTGGATTCCTTGGCATTGGCGCCCATCAAAACGTCCTTGCCTTGAGTCAAGTCGATTATGATGAAGACAATCAACTGTTTCGTGCAAACCTGACTCGTGAGCAATTGCTTTCGGCCCCGGCCTATACCAAAGACAACGACTCATGGTACACCGCCTTGCAGGAAAGTTTTGAACGCGATAGTGAAATGACCAGATCGGAACGCAGTGATCGTTCAGCTCACAGTGATCGTTCAACCCAAAGCGAAGGAGACCGTTCTACGGCTTTAAGCCAAGGCAATAGCTCAGCGGACATCAAAATGACCGCCGATATCCGTAAAGAGATTCAAGAGAACACCGAAATGTCCAGCCGTGCCCAGAACGTGACCATCACCACTAAAGATGATAAAGTCCTTCTTCGTGGCAATGTTGATTCGGAGTCTGAAAAATCTCAGATCGAAGAAATCGCCAAGAACAATGCCGGAAGCAACAACGTAACCAATGAATTGGTAGTACAGGCACGCTAAACAGCGTCTCTGAATATCATATAAGCAGTATATGCCTGTTACACTCCGGGAAAATCCCGGATCACAACAATAACAAACCCGGGGAGCTTTATGCTCCCCGGGTTTTTTTTACCCGTTTTTTGGAACCCGTCCCCATCCCAACCTGGGACAACGCCCCAGAAACTAAAGGCCCATCCCATCCCTTACCCTTACCAAAAGAGACTACGGATGGCACTATAGCTGTAACCTTAACTAGCTTTGATCGAACTTCCTGGAAAGACGCTTCGGATCCCGGAGCATTGATTTAACAATCTCGCTTTGCGCTCTGCGTGATGCGTCCTACGCACTGGTCCGAAATCTACAGGCTGGAAGCCTGTTCTCCGCAATTGAAACAATGGATTTCAGGTAATCTTGTGCCGCAGGCACCTTGGACTGCGGCAACCTGTTGCCGCTTTCTCCAGACGCAGCCTGCTGCGGCGTTATCACTCCCTACGCTACGCCAGCTTGCGAATAATCCTTCCTTACGTTTTAGTTGAGTTGAAATAGTTAGCCCCCACGCTGGAAAAAGCCCTTGCGGCCAAAGGGGTTCATTTGATCGACTTGCCGGTGGATTACCCGGAGAATGGAACCGCCATCTTTGCGGATATTCCCAAGGCCAGTAAAACCCTGACCCGATCCTGAAATACCAAACCCTCTGATTCCCATGAAAGCTTCCTTCCCCTACTACCTGGCGAACCAACCGCATTCGCCCAACGAGGATCTTACCGTCACCAATAAATACAACGGCGAGCCGGTGGCCAAAGTGGCTCTGGCCGACGCGGCGACCATTGACCGTGCTATTCAAGCCAGCGTGGAAGCTCTGCCCGCCCTCCGCCAACGCACCCCCGACCAGCACCAAGCGGTTCTCCGCCACTGCGTCAAACGCTTCCAGGAACGCTTCGATGAGTTGGCCGAAGCGCTCTGCCTCGAAGCAGGCAAACCGATCAAAGACAGCAAGGGCGAAGTGACCCGACTGATCGAGACCTTTCAGATCGCCGCCGATCTCGCCGTGCAGCCGCACGGGGAAATGCTCAATCTGGAAATCGGTCCGCGCACCCGCGGCTACCGCGGCTGGACCAAGCGCGTGCCCATCGGCCCCTGCTCTTTCATTTCCCCCTTCAATTTCCCCCTCAACCTGACCGCCCACAAGGTGGCTCCGGCCCTCGCGGTGGGCTGCCCGTTTGTCCTCAAACCAGCCAGTCGCACCCCCCTTGGAGCGCTCCTCATCGGCGAGATCCTGGCCGAAACCGATCTGCCCGAAGGGACCTTCTCCATCCTCCCCTGCCGCCGCGATGGCGCCGACCTCTTCACCACCGACGAACGACTCAAACTCCTCAGCTTCACCGGCTCCCCCGAAGTCGGCTGGGATTTAAAAGCCCGCGCGGGCAAGAAAAAGGTCATCCTGGAACTGGGTGGTAACGCCGCCTGCCTCATCGACGAGGGAAGCAACCTCGACGATGCCGTCCAACGTCTCATCTTCGGAGCCTTTTACCAATCCGGCCAAAGCTGCATCAGTGTCCAGCGCATCCTCGTGCACGAAAAAGAAGCCGCTGCCCTGGAAGCCAAACTGGTGGCCCAGGCGAAGGAATTGGTCAGTGGCGATCCGCTGAACGAATCCACCTTCATCGGCCCTATGATCTCCGAAGGCGAAGCCGAACGGTTGGAAGGATGGATCAACGAGGCCCGCGACGCCGGATCCGAAATCCTCTGTGGCGGAAAACGAAACGGCCCGATGCTGGAAGCGACGGTGCTGAAAAACGTCCCCCGCGACCAAAAACTCTACCGCGAGGAAGCCTTTGGCCCGGTGGTCTGCCTGGAGACGTTTGCCGATTTCGACGAAGCCCTGACTCGGATCAACGACAGCCGCTTCGGCATTCATGCAGGGGTGTTTACTCCCCGGATCGACCGCGCCATGCGCGCCTGGGATCGATTGGAAGTCGGTAGTGTCCTGATCAACGAAGTCCCCTCTTGGCGCGTCGATAACATGCCCTACGGCGGCGTCAAAGACAGCGGCATCGGACGCGAAGGCCTCCGCTACGCCATCGAAGACATGACCGAAATCCGCACCTTCGTCTATCGGGAAGTTTAGAGGGGGGAAGGCAAAGTCCTACATCCACCCCAACCGTGCCCGCAGGCACCTTGGACTGCGGCAAGCTCTTGCCGCTTTCGCCAGCAGGGCTGCCCTACTTCGCCTTCGGCTACGAAGGGCTGATAAGAAGATCCCATTCGCACTTCTTTCCAATAATAACCTGAGAATCTTAA
>JAFIGF010000241.1 GCA_020831535.1 Opitutales bacterium
ATACGTCCCACAATTCTTTTTCGCTCCTTTAGCGGGATCGATTTAAGATCCTTAATCGCCTTGGGCTTAAGCTCGGAGGTGTATTTCATTCTTTTGCATATCGTCGAGGTCAGGAGCCGGTACCGTAAGCCGGGGTTCGCAGACACGACTGGGGTTGAAGTTGTAGGGGATTATTGGTCATCTCAGGGCACGGTACCGGTTTCCTGTACCGTCTTGTTCTGATTGGGATGATGTAGCGAGACATTACTTTGCCTAACTTCTCTTATCTGAATTCCCAAAAAATTAGTGACATGTCCTGTTGCCGAATCACTCGAGTGCGGGAATATAATATGTTTCCCGTAAGAAGGGCTGAAATAATGGCTAATAGCGAAATTGTCTTCATCCCTGTGGATTTCTATAATGGCTAATCCACTTTGACGAAATGGGTTCCAGGGAAAACGAATGATTCCTTGGGTATTGACTAAACCTTCGTATGTGGTGCCATTGAACAGAACTTCGTATTCCTTACCGGCAAATTCCTCGTCAATTTGGAGCGACATTGTGCCAGCGTGAAACATAACGATCAAAATGAAAAGGATTCCAAGGATTGAGGCAATTCTTTTGATTTTGGATTTCATTTTTCAGAACAGTGTTATAGGCAAAACTGAGTTTGAGAAAACTCGGGTGAGGTGATGGTTTGGGGGGAGATCGTTTTCATTCGGTTTTGGGTTGTGAAATTATTGGTGATGAGCGGTTTACTCCTGTTATTTAATTGTATTGTTGGAAGAAAATCTTATTGAGGCAAGGTTGAATTTTCGGAAAATACACAACTCATCGGAACAAACACCGAGTTGTGTTTTTTCCGGTAACCTAATTTCATTGATGGGTAGTCTATGGGTTTCGCAAGTTTCTTATATCGATATAGATACATTTTAATTGAGATTTGTGAGATGGCTTTGGGCCTTCGGAAAATGCACAACTTGGCGCGTTGGTCTTCCGAGTTTTGTGTTTAACGGGTATCCGGAGCGTCGGCTGAGGTTTTATTTATTCCTTTAAGTTCTTAAATGTAAATTGGTTAGGACGAGGTTTCTTTGATGCTGAGGGGGCTTTTCAAACCGGAAAATGCACAACTCAAGATTTTGGCATTGACCTACGTGAAATAATGTTCACTTATTGGGTCTGTTATGAAAAAAATCTATTTCCCTCGTTGGGCTGAGGTTTTAGAGATGTCGCAGTTGTCCAAATCTGAAAAGTATTGGTTCAAATTCACTTTGTGCTGGTATTTGGGTTGGTGTCGGGAAAAATCAGTGATGTGCAATTTTGAAACAGCGCGGAAATTTATTGAATGGGCGCGTAAGGAGAAAAATGCGAGTGAGTGGAAGGTGGAACGCTGGCGAGAGGCGATTCGCTGGTTTTTTAAGGCAGCGAAGATTCAGGCCAATGGCGATAGGGTGGTTGACGAAGGTGGTTTGGGGTCTGGTGCGGTTATGGATGAATCTGATGGTGAATGGAGTGAAGCGAGGACTCGGGATGAGTATCGTATTTTGGACGTAATGCGTCGTAGGGGTATGGCATTAAAGACGGAGCGTACCTATATGGAGTGGTACCGGGATTTTGCCAGGCAGGTTGGATTGGATCGGGGAGACGGTATTCGATCGGAGTTAATAAGTAGCTATCTAAGCTACTTGGCCATGGAGCGGAAGGTGGCCTCTTCGACTCAGAAGCAAGCACTTAATGCGTTGGTTTTTATCGCCCAGCGTGTTTATGGAAAAGAATTAGGGGATATTGGCGATTTTTGTCGGGCGAAAAATCGAAAGAAAATTCCAGTAGTCATGAGCCGGGAGGAGTTGCGAGCTTTTTTCGCGGAATTAAGAGGGGAACGGCTTTTAATGGCAAAGTTGCAGTATTCGGCGGGTTTGCGTGTTTCGGAATTGCTGCGTCTGCGAGTCAAAGATCTAGATTTCGAACGGAATCAAATGATCGTACGTTGTGGAAAGGGTGGGGATGATCGGGTGGTACCGCTTTCTGATCGGTTGATTGGAAGTATGCGCGAGCATTTGAAGAGGGTTCGTGATTTATTTGAAGATGATCGGGAAAGGAAGGGAATCGCTGGGGTTTATTTGCCTGAAGCGTTGGCGCGTAAGTATGTGAATGCGGGAAAGGATTGGCGGTGGCAATGGGTCTGGCCTAGTCGGGAAATATCCAAAGATCCGCGTAGCGGTTTGCAAAGGCGGCATCATTTGTTACCGCAAGTCTTTCAAGCGGCGGTGCGTCAGGCCGGAATTCGAGCAGGGCTTAACAAACGTGTGACGAGTCATACGTTGCGGCATAGTTTTGCCACGCATTTGTTGGAGGATGGGGTGGATATTCGGACGGTGCAGGATCTCTTGGGACACAAGAGTGTGGAAACGACGCAGATTTACACGCATGTGATGCGAAAGGGAACGGGGATTAAGAGTCCGTTGGATGTTTTGTAGGAGGGGGGATGTTAAAGAGCTGGCGAAGCTGAAAGGGAAGAAAACAGCCGGGGGCTGAAAGAGAGGGACCGAACCGAGTTAGTGGAAACGCCGCAGCAGGCTGCGGCTGGCGAAAGCGGCAAGAGGCTTGCCGCAGTCCAAGGTGCCGTCGGCACGGAATGACCGCGAAAGGCCGAAGAGGTGTGAACCCCAAACGGCTATTCGGTGGACGAGGTGGAGGGGGGATGTTAAAGAGCTGGCGAAGCTTGAGAGCGCGAAGGTGGTGCGCCGAAGACGTGCCCGGATAGCTCCGCCGTCGCTGAAGCTAAGGCGGGATCTCCGCTACGCTACGAGAAGTGGAGGGTGACTAAAGCGGGTGCCCTTTGGGCGGCTGAAGGAGCAAATGCTGAAAGGGAAGAAAACAGCCGGGGGCTGAAAGAGAGGGACCGAACCGAATTAGTGGAAACGCCGCAGCAGGCTGCGGCTGGAGAAAGCGGCAAGGGGCTTGCCGCAGTCCAAGGTGCCGTCGGCACGGAATGACCAAGAGATCGATTGACGGATATCCCCAGGGTTCACCCAAAAGGTGAATGTGCGAAATCTATAAAGCATAGGTCGGGCCTTTGGCCCTGCAATGGGGGCGGGGCGTTGCCCCTTATGAGGAACAGCCCCAAGGACAGGAATGTCCTTGCTCGTGTGATCATGAAAACATATCATCCAGTCAGTGAAAGTCTGAACGCCTCTGAACCGGTGAACGGAGGTGAAGCGGAAGGTAACTGCTTCGTCGCGAGGCGTGGTGGAAAACAACC
>JAFIGF010000242.1 GCA_020831535.1 Opitutales bacterium
ACGGCAAACGCGCCCGGGGTCATGGGGAGACTGATCTGGGGTTGAGCGGGACGATGGAAAAGAAGGTCCTTATCTTCATCGTAACTTCCATCTGCGGACAGGGGTCCGGTAGGGTGGCAGTCGATGTATTCCTGACCCTCAATCATATATTGCAGATCGACATAGCGGCGGTGGCTTTCGAAGCGGGCTTCGGTTGGCGGGAGGGTGGTGTAGCCATGGACGTTGACGAAGAGATCGTCGCCCCGCAGAGGGTAGATACCGTCGGGGATTTGGGAGGCCTTGCGGTCTATCCATTGCCAGACCTCGGCCCAAACGGGACCGGGCAGGAGGAGGTTGCGGTGAGGGTCATTGCGGTAGCCGAAAATCATAGGAAGGTAGGGATTAGGGGGAGAAATTGTCATATTGGTGAGAGTCGGGGGTGAGCTCAATAAGAAAGCATTCCCTATTGCCCAGGGGAGGACAACGCCTTCCCTTTTCGGGTGAAAGAGGGGATGGGCTAAGGCAAAAGGGTTCTTGTGGGGTTGACCCTCAATGTCCCACCGACTAGCTTTTTCGCATGAGTAGCAAATTTACCGGAATTCTTCCGCATAATCGCTCCGTCCTCGCTTGGGTCGATAAAGTGGTCAAACTTTGTGAGCCGGACCGGGTTCATTGGTGCGATGGTTCGGAGGAGGAAAAGGAACGGATGTATGCGCAGGCCGTGGAGGAAGGGATTTTGATTCCCTTGAATCAGGAAAAGCGGCCTGGCTGTTATCTGCATCGGTCGAATCCCAACGATGTTGCCCGGGTAGAAGGGTGTACTTATATCTGCACCGAGAGCCGCCTGGAGGCAGGGCCCACGAATAACTGGGAGGCCCCGGACAAGATGTATGAGAAACTTTACAATTTGGCTCAAAAGAGTATGCGGGGGCGAACGCTTTACGTGGTGCCTTATCTGATGGGCCCTCCGGGCTGCCCCTTTAGCAAGGTCGGGGTAGAGATTACCGATTCGCTCTATGTGGTGCTCAATATGCGCATTATGGCACGTATGGGAACCGTCGCCTGGGACGAATTGGGCAATAGCCGAAAATTTAACCGAGGCTTGCATTGTATGTTGGATGTGAATCCAAAAAAACGCTACATCGCCCATTTTCCGCAGGACAATATGATCATTTCGGTGGGTTCGGCTTATGGAGGTAACGCCTTGTTGGGGAAAAAGTGTCATGCCCTGCGCATCGGTTCTTATCTGGGTCGGCAGCAGGATTGGATGGCGGAGCACATGTTGATTTTGGGGGTCGAATCGCCGGAGGGAAGAAGGACTTATGTGGCCGGAGCCTTTCCCAGTGCTTGTGGCAAAACAAACTTCTCGATGCTCATTCCGCCAAAAAAATACAAGGGCTGGAAGATTTGGACGGTGGGCGATGATATCGCCTGGATGTGGCCGAAGGAAGACGGACGTCTCTGGGCGATAAATCCGGAGGCGGGGTATTTTGGGGTCGCCCCCGGAACCAGTGAGTCCTCGAATCCCAACGCGATGAGTGCGATTAAAAAGGATACGATTTTCACCAATGTAGCGCTCACTGAGGATGGTGACGTTTGGTGGGAAGGGATGGACGGGCCGCCACCGGAGAAATGTATTGACTGGAAGGGGCGGGACTGGACGCCTGAATCGTCCGAACCGGCGGCTCATCCCAACAGCCGTTTTACCGCACCGATGAAGAACAATCCGGCGATCTCTCCTGAGGTGGATAATCCGGAGGGAGTACCGATTTCAGCGATCATTTTCGGGGGTCGCCGAAAGACCGTGGTGCCTTTGGTTTTTCAGGCCTTTGAATGGATTCATGGAGTGTATTTGGGGGCCACTATGGGCTCCGAGACTACTGCAGCGGCGGAGGGGGTTCAGGGTAACGTACGTCGGGACCAGATGGCCATGAAACCGTTTTGTGGATACAATATGGGGGATTATTTCCACCACTGGTTGCAGATCGGGAAAAAGCTTACCAATCCGCCCCGAATTTTTCATGTGAATTGGTTTCGGAGGGATTCCCAAGGAAAGTTCCTCTGGCCTGGTTTTGGAGAGAATATGCGGGTCTTGCGTTGGATCATTGACCGGTGTCACGGAACCGGAGGGATTGAGACAGCCCTGGGTTGGATGCCGCGTTTGCAGGATATGGATATTGAAGGCTTGTCGGGTTTCGACGAAAAGAAGTTTCGCGAGGTTCAGCACATTGATACCGAGGGTTGGATTAAGGAACTCTTGGCTCAGGAAGAGCTGTTCCTCCTTCTGCATGACCGCATTCCCAAGGAACTGGTGTACCAGCGGCAATTGGTTCTGTCCCGTCTGTGAGGAAACTCCGATGACATCAAATCTCGCTAGTCAACCAGCGGAAATGTTTAACGCCGCGCTTGCCGGAGGGGCTTTACGCCCCAAACCAGACCGGTCGGCTGCCCGTCGGAGGGGCTTCATGCCCCGAAACAGACTGCTCATGGCGCACGCAATTCGAGGAGTAAACCCTCATCCAAGATGAATGGCCCCTGCTATAATGTAATATGAACCCTGATACGCCAACGCCTGCCACCGAAAGTCCTGATTATTATGTCCATGACCTCTCGCCTTTTCTAATTCAATTTTCCGAAACCATGGGCATCCGTTATTACGGTCTCGCTTATGTGTTGGGTTTCCTTATCGCTTGGGGCCTCCTGGTGCTGTATGCCCGCAAGGGGAAATCCCCTTTGCAGGGGGAGGCGATTGGCAATGCGCTTTTTGCCATTGTCGTTGGCGTGATGGTTGGCGGGCGCCTAGGGTACTTTCTGTTCTATCAACCTGAAGCCTTTTTTGAAAACCCCTTCGTTTTCTTTCGGGTAACCGATGGAGGGATGGCGTCGCATGGTGGGTTTCTCGGAGTCATTGGGGCTGTGCTCTGGCTCTCGCGCAAGGAGGGGTTACGGCTTTTCTGGCGATTGGCGGATCTCTTTGTCACGGTGGCCCCACCTGGCATTGTGCTCGGTCGGATCGCGAATTTCATCAATGGGGAATTGTGGGGTCGGGTGACCGATGTTCCGTGGGCGGTGATCTTTCCCCAAAGCGCACCTTCCGGAACACCCTTGGAAGAGATTGCCCCCCGCCATCCTTCGCAACTCTATCAAGCTGGGTTGGAGGGGCTTATCCCCTTGATTTACCTGCAGCTTCGGTTTTGGAAAAGCCGGGTGACGGAGGTGCGTCCGGGGCAGTTGGCGGGTGAATTCCTTTGTCTTTATGCGGTGGCCCGCATTGTCGGCGAGTTTTTCCGTCAGGGCGATGCCGGGGTAACCACTGTCCTTGGGCTGAACCGCGGGGCTTTTTACAGTCTCTTTCTTCTTTTTCTCGGGGGCCTTTTTATTTATTTCGCCGTACGACGGCAGAAGGTGGGGGCTTCCAGGTAAAGGAAGCTTTCCGGGCGAACATTTCGCTGTGCTTCCTTTCTATGATCTTTCCTCTCCTTATGAACATTATGCTGAAAAAATCCTTTTCCCGTAAAATCACGTCTCTCTCTAAAAACCTTTCACTGGGGATACTGGCGATTTGCCTGGTTTCCAGTCTGGCCCTGGCCGAAGAGCTTGAGGAAATCCCATCTTCGTCCCTGCGGCAGGATCCCGCACTGGTGAAGGGACAATTGGAAAATGGCGTGACCTATGCCTTGTTGCCCAACCAAGAACCCCGGGAAAGGGTTTCGATGCGGCTTTTGGTTCGCGCCGGGAGTTTGCAGGAGAGTGAAGACGAACGGGGGTTGGCCCATTATCTTGAACATATGGGCTTCCGGGGAACGGAAAATTTTGCCGCGGGAACCCTGACGGAATACTTTCAGGACCTGGGGATGGCCTTTGGTGCGGACACCAATGCCTACACGGGGTTTGACCGGACAGTGTACATGATTGAATTGCCGGAGAAGGACCTCGGCAAAATCGACGAGGGGTTGTTGGTTCTTCGTGATTATGCCGGGCGGATGCTGATTGAGGAGGAAGAAGTTGAGGCTGAACGTGGAGTCATTCTGGCGGAAAAACGGGATCGTGATTCGGTTCGCTTTCGCACCGCAGTGGAAGAGTTCTCCTTTCTCCTGCCCGAATCGATCATCCCCCGGCGCTTTCCGATCGGTTCGGCGGAAGTGATTGAGGCGGCGACCGCCGCGCAGCTCCGGGCTTTCTTTGAGCACTGGTACCGACCCGAGCGTGTCGGGGTTGTTATTGTCGGGGAAATTGATCCCGGGGAGGTTCGTCCGTTGGTGGAAAAACATTTTGGGGATTTTGAGCCCGCCCGCCCGGCCATCGAAACGCCTGATCCCGGGGAAGTGACCGGAGAGGATTGGCAGGCGCGTCTTCATTACGAGCCTGAAGCTCCGCAGGTGCGCGTCGCCTTGCAGACTGTTCGCCCTTACGCCGCCGAGCCCGACACGTTGGAAAATCGTATTCAAAACCTAACCCGCTCGGTGGCCATGCGAATGCTGACCCGCCGGTTGGATGAATTGGCCCGTAAGGAGGATGCTCCCTTTTTGCAAGGTGCGGCGGCTTCCTACGACCTCTTCAATTTTTTCACCAACACCTCGGTTGAGCTAATCACCACGGAGGCGAATTGGAAGGATACTTTGCAAGTGGCCGAGCAGGAAAAACGGCGTATTTTGGAACATGGTTTTACCGCTTCGGAACTACAGGTGATGAAGGCCGAAGTGGAGCGGGATTACCGGCAGTTGGCGCAAGCGGCCAATACCCGAAACAGCCGCACGGTGGCGGAACAGGTTATCCGGTCCATCTCCAATGAGAATGTCTTCACCCATCCTGAAGACGAGTATCATTGGATGCGTCAGGCTCTGGCGGCGATGACCTTGGACGATGTGGAAGAAGCCTTTGCCCGTGCCTGGGACGGGGAGGGAATATTTGTTTTTGTGACCGGAAACCTGCTCTTTGATCATCCCGAAGAGACCATCCGGGATGTGTATGAGGAGAGTAAGGCCCAAACTGTGGAGGCTCCGGAGGAAACCGAGATGTCAGACTTTCAATACACCGAGTTCGGGGATCCCGGAGAAATCAGGGAGGAAGAGCACCATGAGGACCTCGGAGTTACGCAATGGATTTTGGCCAACGGCATTCGGGTCAATGTGAAGCCGACTGATTTTTCCGAGGCCGAGATTGCGCTCCGTGCTCGCCTGGGCAACGGACGCCTGAATGAGCCCGAAGAGCTTGCGGGGATCGGGATTTTGGCCGAAATGGTTTTTATCGAGGGAGGTCTGGTCGCGCACCGGCCCGAGGAACTGCGTCGTTTGCTGGCTGGTGAGAGGGTTGGTTGGCATCTGCGGGCGGAGGATGACGGTTTTGTTTTCAATGGGCAGACCAATGAGGATGATCTGCTGCGGCAGTTGCAGTTGTTGGCGGCCTACTTGACCTCTCCGGGCTACCATGACGATGCCCTGCGCCGGGCCCGGGAAGGAATGGATGAAATTTACAGCGAGGCTACGCGAACCAGTCGGGGGGTGCTCGGCAACGAAGTATCGCGCTGGTTGGCGGGTGGTGATTTTCGTTTTGGATTACCGGAAAAAGACCAGCTTCTTTCCTACGATATGGCAGACTTGCGATCCTATTTTGAACCCATCTTGCGGGATGAGGTTTTGGAGATCTCCATCGTCGGGGATTTTTCCCCGGAAGCTTTGAAAGAAGCCCTTTTGCCCACCTTGGGAGCCTTGCCAGAGCGATCGGAAACCCGGCCCGATCTGAGTGATCTTCGCCGTCTTGAGCGTCCTGAAAGTGGCCAGGAGGAACTCTTTACCTACGATTCCCGCATTGCTGCCGGGCGGACCAATGTGTACTGGGCGATTCCGGATATGTATGAGATTGAACGGACCCGCCGTCTGTCTATTCTCGCCAATATTTTCACCAACCGTATGCGCCGGGAGATCCGGGAGGCGCTTGGGGAGGCCTATAGTCCCTTTGCCGCGAGCAGTCCGAGTGATACCTTTCTCGATTATGGTTGGTTCATTGCCGGCATTGGATCGGAATCCGAAAATGCCGCTAAGGTGGCTGCCCTGACACGGGAAATTGCGGCCGACTTGCACACCGAGGGGGCCGATGAAGATGAACTTCGGCGGGCCCTGCGGCCAGTGCAGAATTCCATCCGGGACAGCCGCCGGACCAATGGCTATTGGATGAATTCGGTTCTTGATCGTTCCCAGGATCAACCCGAACGTCTGGAGTGGTCGCGCTCTATGGTGGAGGATTTTAACTCTATAACCTTAGAGGAAATCAATGCCTTAGCGCGCGAGTTTCTCGACCCCGAGGAGGCTATTGTGGTCAAAGTTCTGTCCAGCGAGGCAGCCGATGAGTAGGTGTTACCGCTCAAATTGACGTCGTATTTTTGGCCGAACTGACATCGTAGGATTTTTGGGGTAATTTGTTCGTGGTTCCGCCCAGTGGGCACCCGGTCTCACTCACCCCCGCTTGCGGGGGCTTCGCCATCTTCGCGCTGACGCGCTATGTCAATCGTTCGCCAGGTAAAGCGGTGCGGCTGACCTTCCTCATCGTGGAAGGTCATGGTGCTGACTTGGCGGATTCGGTCGCGGATGGTATTGCCCTCGGCCATATCGATGGCGGCGAGGACCCTCATTTTGACGTATTCGGTAGGATTTCTCATGGGAAAGCCATGATGGAGGAGGTTCCCCGGCCCGGCGGACTGTATTTTCGTGTTACTGGTCAAAAATGGGCTTGAATGGGCTGCCGACTACGATTCAAATAAGGGCGATCCCCCCCGTAGAAGCATTTACATTGTGTCAACTTGGAGGTGCCGGTGAAAGGAACTGATTGGATCGTCCTGACCCAGCGCGTGGACCCAGTGATGAAGTACTTCGCAGAGGGGATTTTTTGTGCCCGCATCCGGCGGTGGGGCGCGCACCCTGCACAATGAGGCTCTCAGCCGGGATTGATCGTTGCGCAGATGCCGGACCCATCGGTAGGCGCTTTCGAGGGAAAATCCGGTGCGGGCGTCTTCCCATGCGGCGGCGATACTCAAACCGCTTTGGAAGAGGCGCAAAAAGGCCCAGAGGATCTGTGAGGAGACGCTGTGACGGGGCAACCTCTCGGCGATCCAGAGCATAAAAGAATGGCCGCAACCGGGAGCCCTTCTGCGTCGGGGAGAACAGAAAAAGCGTGCTCCGCGCAGCACCGATCCCCGCGCGGAGTTGTCGTTACCGCTGACCCATCCATGGCAATTGAGCAGGCCATAACGACCGCAACGCGAACAAGGCATTTGCTTCGACCTCGCGACGGATTCGCTGGAGTTCCTCCAAATCCTGGACAAAACGTTTACACGGGATCAAAAAATGTCCCAAACCGACCCTGGCAACAAGCCCAAATTGCCATTGTAGCCAAGCTCTACTTTACGATCATGAATTCGGCCAAATGACCCATCATCCTACGATGAGAGTCTGAGCGGTAACA
>JAFIGF010000245.1 GCA_020831535.1 Opitutales bacterium
GTACGCTTCTGCGCAAACTCCTCGATGGCCCGCACGGCCGTTGCGGGGCCATTCTCTTGGGCAAGGGTCTTTTGTCGTTCTTTGGCCCTTTTCTGGATATCCGGGGACTTACGCAACATTCTAACGGCGGGAAAAAGCTTCTCCGGCCATTTCTTTTTGGCAAGCGTGACCCCTACGCCCAGGCGGCACACTTCCTTCCCCCAGAAAAACTGATCGCCAAAATGAGGGATGATCAGATGGGGTATCCCCGCATGCAAAACGGAAGCGGTGGTTCCCGCACCTCCATGATGGACCACCAATTCGGCATGCCGGAACAATTGGTCATGCGACATGGCACCGACGACCAGGATATCCTCCCCCCGTGAGTCGGTGCTCAGCCCGGCCCAGCCACTTTGTAAAATAAGCTTTTGGCCCTCGGGCCAATGCTGGGCTAAGCGGCCCATAATTTCGGGGATATGATCGAAGGTCACTGATCCGAAAGTAAAAACCGGAACGCGTTCTCCTTGGGTAAAGGCAAGGATCTTCTCATCCAAATCCCGGCGTTCTTCACTCTGCCAACGCAGGTACCCCGTGAACTGATACGGCGGCGAAATCACGGAAGGGGCCATTAAACCTGGACTTACCCCCACCAAACACAACTCGGCGGGCCGAGCCAGAAAGGATCGCAAAGGGGAAACTCCGGTTTTTTTGCGGATATCCCGCAAGACGTGATTGACTACTAAAACAATCAGCCGGTCGGAAAACTTCCACCAAAACCGATTCCAGAGTCGCGACCCCCAACCCAGCCCCCGGGGCAAGGGGAAGATGCCATCGGGGGGACGATCCTTTTGGGGGACCACGGAATGGCAAAAAGTTACCAGCCCAAACGGAACATTGTGGCGATCGCACAATTCCTTGTATTGAGGAAAAACATACGACCCCAGGACCATGTCATACCCGGGGATATACTCCTGCAAGGTTTGGATAAGCTCCTCGGTAAAAGAGAGTCCACTGCGATAAATCCGCCGCAGCAGGAGGATCGGGTGTTTCTCGCGGTCCAGCGCGCGCATGCACTCGGCGAAAATCTCCTTTTTCCAATTCGGAGGGAGGCGACGAAACCCCAGGCCCGCCCGTTCAATCTCGGAACGATACAAGGGGGCCGAGGCAAAATCGACCACATGCCCGGCTGCCCGCAAAGCTCGCCCCAGGGCGATAACCGGAAAGAGGTCTCCGGTGGACCCATGAGAGGTGAGCAGGATCTTCATCGGCCCAATACCTGTGCGCAACAAACGCTCAGGGCAAGGCAAAGGCGGACTCGTAACCGAAAAGTAACATCTCTCCGGTCGGCCAAGAAGACACCTAAACATAACCCCAGCGCCATCACTTTGTGACATTTAACTGATAACGTATAGGAGTTCCGGCATTCCCTATGCTGTCGACTAATCGCAAGCCATTCCTATTTCCACTCACTTCCGATGAAACTAGCCGCCACCCTCCCAAACCTGTCTCGACTGCTTTTGCTCAGTCTGATCCTCTTGCCATCCCTCGCCCTGAGCGAAGAATTATTGAACGAAGAGCTCCGTGACGGTAGCTTGCCGGACGATTGGACGGAGGTGGATATTGACTTTCGAACCGCGGCTGAGGGCTATGCACTTTTTGAAGATCAATCGACATCTACCCTCACCACCCCAACCTTTGACGCCAGTGAATTCGTCGACGTCAGGGTGGAATTTGCGGTGGCCAAATTCGGTGGCGGCGACGACGGCCCGATCACGGTCGAATACTCCCTCAATGGGGGAGGGGATTGGTTGACCGCTGGCGATTCTGATACTCCGACAAGTGCCACTTACCTTCCCGCCGATATCCTTATCGAACAGGCATCCGACGATATGCAAATCCGCTTCAGCCGACCGAACAGTCCCAGTGGTAAGCGCTTTCGCGATGTGGTGATTACCGGAATCGCGGAAAACCTGGACCCCGTTCTCACCATTGTTCCGGAGGAGTTGGACGACTTCACCTACACTGAGGAAGAAGGCCCTTCCGCCCCTCAAAGTTTCACCATTTCGGGCGAGAATCTCGATGGGTCGGATGTCGTCCTGACCGCGCCGACCTCTTTCTCTCTGGCCACTTCGGAAACCGGAACCTATGGGCCTTCGGTGACTCTTTCCTCTTATGACGGTTCCGACACAATTCTATGGGCTCGTTTGGATGCCGGATTGAGTGTCGACACCTACGAGGGACAAATTACCTCCACCGGTGGGGACGCTTCGTCTATTGATGTCAACCTGAGTGGTGAGGTCGTTGCCCCACCACCCCCACCACCCCCGTTGCCCGCCTTAACCGATTTTGGGTCCGGCGATGCGTACACACAAGATTTCAGTGGCTTTGTGAGTGCCGAAACGCTACCGGCTGGGTGGGCGGTTGATGCGAGTGGGTCCGCTTCTAACAAGTTGGATTTTTCCCCTTGGGCGAACGGCGGGAATACCAGCACCGGAGTTAAATATTCCACTGACAGCGCAGACGTTCTAGGCTATCAACACACTGGCTCAACCGGTACTTTCACCGCAACCTTGACGATTGAAAACCAAACCGGGGAAACCATTGAGGCTTTGAATGTTTCGTATCTCGGACGAGTTGAACGGGCCGACCAAACCCGCCATCCCGAATGGACGGTGGAGGTTGCGGGGGATGAGGTCGGCGATCTGAGTTACTCAACCTCCGTGGGCGAGGATCAAAGCAAAGTCGCCTTGGTTACCGGACTCTTTATAGAGCCCGGCGAGGCCTTTACGGTGGTTTGGTCGAGTGACGGGAATGTTGGGAGCGGAGGTGGCCGTCGCCAAATTGGGATCGGGGATTTTGAAATTTTCGCAGCCGAGGCCGGATCTCCGGTTCTCAGCCGGGAACCTTCCTCCCTTTCCGGGTTTACCTATACCGAGGGTACGGGGCCTTCAACGGCCCAGAGCTTTACCGTTTCCGGCGAAGATCTGGATGGGTCGGAGGTGAGCATTTCTTCTCCCTCGGCGTATGAATTCTCCTTTTCCGAAGCTTCCGGGTACGCAAACCCTCTCCCTTTGCCTGCTTTTGATGGAGAGGAAACCACCATTTACACCCGCTTGGTGAGTGGCTTGAACGTGGGAACATTCAACGAGTCGGCAACGATTGCCGGCGGCGGCGCGGCTTCCCTAACGGTTTCGCTGAGCGGATCCGTCACCGCTCCTCCACCGGAGTTGACGGCGTCTTCGCCCTCATACAGTCAAACCTTTGCCAGCTTCGACGAATTGGCCAATCTTCCCGATGGCTGGACACTCAGTGATTCAACCTACGGCGGCGATTGGGGTTCGGGAAGCAGCGGAGGGCTACGGGGCAATGACAATGTTCTTGGCTATCAGCATATCAGCTCCACGGGTGTTTTCACGGCCACCCTGACTTTGCTCAACGATACCGGGGAGACGATCAATGCACTGGACATATCCTACCTGGGCCGGGTTGAGCGATTGGACCAAACCCGTCATCCCGAGTGGACGGTTTCGGTCGATGATGTGGTACAGTCCGGTTTGTTTTACTCGACGGAATCCGGAGAGGACGAAACCATTTCGGCGCTGGTGACCGAGTTAAGTATTCCGGATGGCGAAAGTATCACCATTGTTTGGTCCAGTGATGCGAATGTCGGGGATTCCGGCGGACGCCGTCAAATCGGCATCGGGGAGGTGGCTATCGCGGTGGCCGAAGTGGATGTTCTCCCGCCATTGTTTTCCGTTTCGGACGGATTCTTCATGGCCGAACAAACGGTGTTCATCTCCAATTTTGCGGACTATTCGCCGACCACCGAAGTATTTTACACCCTCGACGGCAGTCCCCCGACTTCCGCTTCGACGCTTTACGATAATTCTTTAGGGATTCCGGTGTCCACCGGGGGAGCGGGAGGAACGGTTACCCTTCAGGCGATTGCCATTGACGGTGCCGAAGAATCGATGGTTTCCTCGGCCACCTACGAATTTCCGGTCAAGGTCGATGACATTGAAGCCTTGCGCCAACAGCCCACCGGCTCAACGCCCATTCTCCTCAACAACCCCGCTGTTTTCACCGGAGGAACCAGTTTCCGCAACACCAAGTTTTTCCAGGATGACTCCGGGTTTGGGATTCAGATTGATGATCCCGGTTCGGGGACGATAACCACCGAATATGAAATCGGTGATCAAGTGGGCTCGCTGTATGGAACGCTGGGATCCTTTCAGGGGCAATTGCAGTTCACCCCCTTGGAAGATCCCGGGGCACCCATCGAGACAGGCGTGGACATCGAGCCGGTCAGCCGTACGCTGGACACTCTTACTGATGCCGACCAAGCCCGCCTGGTGGTGATCGAGGGAGTCCTCTTTGATGACGCTGATGGTGAGGCTACCTTCGGGGGCGGGGGTTCCCAGGAGGACCTCAGTGACTTCGCCGACCCAACTATCACCGGTCTTTTCCGAAATGTATTTGGCGATTCCGACATCACCGATTCGGTTATTCCCGATGGTCCCGTTACCCTTACCGGGGTGATTCAGGAAAATGACGATGGTTTGAACATTGGACCCCGCAGCCTGGCGGATATCGAGATACTTCCTGTCCCTCCGGAGATTACCAGTCCCCTGGTCGCCTCTGGTGATATCAACCAGCCCTTTACCTATACCATTGAAGCGACCGAAGATCCGGTCTCCTTCGGCGCCAGCGGGTTGCCTTCCGGTTTGTCAATCGATACGGAAACCGGGATTATTTCCGGCACCCCGACCGAATCCTCCCTGACGCCCTTTGAAGTTGAGCTTGCGGCGACCAATGGGGAGGATTTGACCGGAACCGCGACCCTTGAGCTGACCATCAATCCCATTGCCGTGGTCATAGATTTCACCGGACCGACGTCCTTCCCCTTTAACGACAGCAGTCAGTCTCCCGATTTCACCGTCGATCCCGATGTCGCGGTCGAAGTCACTTACACCGGCACCGAAGAAACCAGTTATGGCCCTACCCCGGAGGCCCCCACCAATGTCGGGGATTACCTGCTGACGGTGACCGTGACGGAAGCCAATCACAGCGGGGAGGAAACGCTGGCCTTTGCCATCACCCCGGCGCCGCAGGTGATCACCTTCGAGGCGTTGGCTGATCGGGATGTGAATGAGGAAGATTTTTCCATCACCGCGACCTCCGATTCCGGTTTGCCCGTCAGCTTTGCCATCGATGGCCCCGCAACCTTGACCGATGGGCCGGAAAGTCCCGCCACGGTCAGTCTGGCCGGAGTGGAAGGGGTGGTTACCCTGACCGCCTCCCAGGAAGGCAACGACAATTATCAGCCCGCCGACGAGGTCGTCCGTCAGTTTACCGTCACCGCCGCCGGGCAAACCCGGTTTACCTGGGACGGGCAGGATGGCACGATTCCCGATGCCGATGGGATTACCACCTTCACCATTGCGGTACCCGATTCCGGGGCGATTGAATCGGTCGCGGTGGAGTTGGAGATCTCTCACCAATGGGACGATCTCTTTTTCCCCAACACCGAAGCCCGGCTCCTGGCCCCGGAAGGGACCGATGGGTCTGCTGGTCGGGCGGAAGCGACTTTGTTTGCGCGGGGAGAACGATCCGCCAACCTTGACGAGGTTTTTATGGCGACCTTTACCCCCGACATTTCCGGACAAGAGATGACCGGCGAGTGGACTCTGGTGATTGATCAAACCGTAAGCGGAGGTCTCCCCGACGCAGAACTGGAAACCTTTGCCTTGGTGATCACCGTTGGAGAGCCGGAACTGAGTCCTTTGGAAGCCTTTCTTGACGGCTTGCCGGACGGGCAGGATGGGTTGGCTGATGATGCCAGTGGGGATGGTTTGGCCAATCTCCTGGTGTTTGCCCTGGGGGGACTCGATCCGACGGTTTCCAATACCACCTTACTGCCGAAACCTGTGGTAAACGGAAGCGGGGAGTTGACCCTCACTTTTTTCCGGCGCGACGGCGGGGCCGCCGGAGTAGGCGAGGCCTATTGGGAAGTCGATGGTCTCCGCTACCGGATTGAAGGGTCGGATGATCTCGCCAGTTGGGAGGCCTTGGCGGTAACCGAGAGTGTTTCCACCGACGGGGTGCCTGCAGGGTATGTTCGGGTTACGACCACTCCGGATGAGCCGGTCGGGGAAGAGGGACGCGGTTTCATGCGATTGGTTGTCGAAATGGTCGAGTAGACCAAAAGAATTTCTTTTAGTTACCCTGCCTAAAGAACCAGAAAGTCCGTAAAAAGACTTTCTGGTTTTTTTGATTGTTTCACCGCAACGTAACCCAACCGCCATTTTTTCGTAACATTGGTTTGCTAAAACGGTACTCGCCTCGCCATTGCGGGGGATTACCAAACTACACCACAAAATTATGAAAAATTCCAAAATTATCAAATTGGCCAGCTTGTATGCCGGCTTGCTCACGCTGGGGGTTGGGTCCTTTGCCCATGCCACCGACCAGGCTCTGCTGGATGCCTTGGTTGCCAACGGCACTTTAACGGCCGAGCAGGCAAGTCAAATCTCCGAGGATTCGAAAGTTTCCATTAGCCCCAACCGGGGAACGGTCAAAGAACTCCGCGTTCGTGGACGTATCCAGGGTCAATTCGGGTATTCCACCGGCGACGGCGACCGGGATTACTCAACGATGGAAATCCGTCGGGCCCGTTTTGGGGTGCAAGGTTCTTTGCATGAGCCCTATCGTTTCCAAATCGAACTCAACACTCTGCCGGGTGGCGTTTCGTTGGACTCGGCCTATGTCCGCTATACCGGTTTTGGCCCTGAAGCCAATCTGGAATTCGGAAAAGGCAAGCCGCGCTTTGGTCATGAGGAAAACACCTCTTCGGCCAGCATCCTGACGATTGAGCGCTCCCTGCTAAGCAACACCTTGAACGGCGGCAAACCGGTTGGCGCAAGATTGTTCGGAGACTTGGGCGTAATTGATTACTATACCGGAATTTACAACGGCCACAACAGCGGTGCGGTGACCCCGAACGGAGAAGCCGGATTCCTGTACAATGCCAGCATCGGCTTGAGCCTGGATGAAATGATCGACAGCGATATCAGCCTTAACCTTCGTGGAGATCTGTTGTACAACGATGCTGATTTCGCCGGAAGCTATGGCTTTGAAGATGCCTATGCCGTGAGCGCTCATCTGAAGTTCGATCCGGTTGATGTTCGCATTGAATATATGTATGCCAAGGACTTCGACGGTGATTCCACCCGTGGTTTTTACATCATGCCTTCGATGTTCTTCGTTCCGGATACTCTGGAAGGGGTTATTCGGTATGAATACGTAAAAGCCGATGAAGCCAGCCTACAACACCAAAGCCGCTATGCCCGCCGCCAGAATGGCATGGGCAATGGGGATCGCTACCAAGCCCTGTACTTCGGGGTGAACTACTATGTTCTTGGAAACAACCTGAAATACATGGCTGGCGTGGAATTTGCCGATCTGGATGTTCCCGGTGGTGACGACACCGACGCCACCACTTTGTACGGTGCCATGCGGATGCAATTCTAAACAGTGACCACAGGTATTGTTCGTGTAAAATGTTACTATCAGGCGGGGTTGCAAGAGCAGCCCCGCCTTTTTCGCTGTCCGAAGACCTGGTTTGCCTTTTCGCAAAAATAATCCAAACTAAACATATTCTTATGAAAACCCAATCACCTCCCAAGGTTCTTGTTGTTGATGATGAGGCTGACGTGACCGCCCTGGTCTCGTATCATCTGGGCAATAAAGGTTATGACGTTGAATCCTTGAATGACCCCCATCGCGTTCTGAATCTTGCGCGAAAGTTTCTTCCCAATGTATTTATCCTCGACGTTATGATGCCGGACCTCAGCGGCATCCAACTGTGTCGGCTGCTCCGCAATGATTCGCAATTCAAGAAATGCCCCATTATCTTTCTGACTGCCAAGACCGAAGAAGGCGACCGCATTAAAGGTCTGGAGGTTGGCGCCGACGATTACATCTGCAAGCCTTTCAGTCCGCGAGAGCTGGTCCTTCGCGTCGAGGGCATTTTACGACGGCTCGAAGGAAGCGGGGAAGACTTGCTGCCTCCTCTGGAAGCCGGGCCGATCAAAATTGATCAGGAACGTCATATCGCCACCCTTTCCAAAAAGAAGATGGACCTCACGGCGACCGAATTCCGCCTCTTGAGCCTACTGATTGAACGCCGTGGGAGAGTACAGAGCCGGGAACAATTGTTGGCGAATGTGTGGAATTATGACTCCGAGATGGAAACCCGAACGGTGGATACCCATGTCCGCCGGATTCGCGAAAAACTGGGTAAACATGCGGACCTGATCGAAACCATCCGGGGGGTTGGCTATCGCGTTCGGGAGGATCCGTGAGATGACGGTCTTTTTGCTAATCCTGGTTGCTCTATGGGCGGTCTTCAGCACCTTTGCCTGGATCAAGGGTAAGCGATTGGCAAAACAACTTCTGGAAGCATTGAAAGACCGCCAAGCCTATCTTCCGATCCGTTTAAAACCAGAGGGGGGCAACCGAATCTGGTTTGATCTGATTGACCGTCTCAACGACATCATCCGCGAGAACCGCCGTCTGGAGCGCGAGCGCTCCACCCAAATCGGCCGTTTGCAGGCAACTTTAGAGAGCATACAGGAAGCCGTATTGATCGTTGACGACAGCAATGAAGCCGTTTTGACCAATCCGGCCTTCGACCGACTCTTCGCTTCCACCACACCGTCGGAGAGCCTGCCGACCGGAATATTCCGGCAGAGCGGGTTTCTTTCGTTTATGGAGGAGGTTCGCCGAAACAAAAACCCGGGGCAAAAGGAAATTGAATTCACCCGTCCCAGTGGGTTACCGCTCTGGTTTGAAATCACCGGCTCGGCAATTCCCGGGTTTAAGCGAAAGGACAAACCCCTCCATTTATTCGTCCTACATGATATCACCCGTCTGAAACAACTCGAATCAGTCCGCAAGGAATTTGTGGCCAATGTTTCGCACGAGCTTCGCACCCCGCTCAGTATTGTGAAAGGGTACACCGAGACTTTGGTGGATGATCCCGGTATCCCCTCCGAACAAAGAAAAGCCTTTTTGGAAACCATTCACAAACACACGGACCGGCTGATTTTCCTTTTGGAGGATCTCCTTGCGCTGTCCCGGTTGGAGGGGAGAAACCCCAAGATGCAATGGGAAGAGATGGACCTACGGGAGCTGATTCAACAGATCGCCAACGATTACCAAACTTCCGGTATTGCCAGAGGAAGGTCTATTGACACCCATATTCCCAATGAAGCGGCCCGGGTCAAAATCGATGTGGCGAAGATACGTCAGGTCCTGGAAAACCTCCTCGATAACGCCATCAAGTACACTCCGGAGAACAAGCCCATAGAGATGAGTGTTGCCAAAAAACCCGGGGGTTGGATCCTCACACTCCAGGACCACGGACAAGGGATCGCCGCAAAGCATTTGCCGCATTTGTTCGAACGCTTTTATCGAGTGGACAAAGGACGTTCCCGGGATAAAGGCGGAACCGGCCTTGGGTTGAGCATCGTCAAACACATAATCCTCCTCCACGGAGGCACCGTCGAAGCCCGGAGCCGTATTGGCGAAGGAACGACAATGGTCATCACCCTTCCGGAAGATCCTCCCCGGGCCATAAAGCGGAAGCAAAAACCGCAATCCGAAAAAATTCCGTTTTTCCAAATTGGTACCAGGTAAGGGGATAAGAACGCCGCCGTTGCGGTGAGACCGTTCGGTGTATTTTTACGTGGACCCTGAGTAAATCCAACAATGGATATTTTGGCTATCCCGTGCCGATAAGCACCTTGGGCTGCGACAATGCCCTGAGCCCGTCGGAAGGGCGGCAAGCCTCTTGCCGCTTTCTCCAACCGCAGCCTGCTGCGGCGTTGCCGGACAATACGGTTCGCCAGAAAGGCTGGCTCACAAAAAGCGGTCCCGTCAGAACGGGACCTCAGTCCTAGGACGGCTTCGCCGTCGAATGGGGAACCGCCTTTTGGGTGTGCCTGCGCGAACCTTTGGCTGGAGCGGTCCTCTTTACAGACGAAGGCCCTGCCGGCGCAAGGGCCGAGAATTCACCTTCCTGTAACATTCCCGGAGCGAAATCCCTTGTTCTCGCCTCAGAAGAGGCGGACATTGGAGATCCTATGGATAAACTGTCCCTGGTCGTCGTAACCGAAACCTTCCCCCCGGAAATCAATGGAGTGGCCATGACCTGGGGACGGTTGATCCACCAACTACATGATCAGGGGGTTAGGCTTTTATTGGTCCGACCGGCTTTGCCCGGGAACCGGCACTTGGAATTTCCTTTACCCAACATAGAATCGGTTTTGGTGAAAAGTATTCCCTTGCCCAAATATCCCGACCTGCGAGCCGGTTTGCCTTGTGGCCGCTTGCTGCGCAAAACCCTGGCTGATTTTAAGCCGGATCTGGTACACGTCGTGACCGAGGGACTTCTGGGGTGGAGTGCCCTCCGGGCGGCGAAAAAACTCTCCCTGCCGGTAACGTCCAGCTTTCACACCAATTTCCATGCCTATGGCAAGCACTACGGGCTGGGCTTTCTGCGTAAAGTCGGCCTTTGCTATCTACGGACCTTTCACAACCGAACCCTGAAAACCTTTCCGCCGACGCAGGAAATGTGCGATAGTCTAGCCAAGGAAGGGTTTCAAAATCTGGGCATTCTGGGTCGCGGGGTGGATACTGAGCTTTTTCATCCCAACAAACGCAGCCTATCCTTACGGGAGAAATGGAACGCCCCGGATAATATTCCGGTTTGCCTTTATGTCGGGCGTATGGCGGCGGAAAAAAATCTGAGCTTAGCCGTTAAAGCCTTTCGTCATTTTCAGAAATCCCACCCACCCGCCAAAATGGTCTTTGTCGGAGACGGCCCGGCCAGAGCGAAGATCCAAAAAAACAATCCGGATTGTTTTTTTGCCGGGATGCAGAAAGGCGAGACCCTGGCCGAGCATTATGCCAGCGGGGATATTCTCCTCGCCCCCAGCATCACCGAAACCTTTGGCAATATCGTCACCGAGGGAATGGCCTCGGGTTTAGCCGTTGTCACCTTCGATTATGCGGCCGGACGCCAGCACATTCAATCCGGGCAAAACGGATTTCTGGCAGCCTATGACAATAATGACGAATACCTGCAGTGCCTGGAAAAACTCCCTCCGCTCGAAGAGTTGGGGGCTTTGCGAAAAAACGCCCGCCAGACGGCAGAAAACCTGTCCTGGCAAAATATTGCTGAGAAATTCCAAAAAGATCTCCACGTTGTTATTCAAAACCGGTCATGAAAATTTTAGTTCTCCTTAACCCTTGTTCGGGGAAAATGCTCAAGACCTACCCGAAGGTTATCGCCCGCATCGAAGCCTTTGGTCAAAACGCTGGTTGGGATTTGCACATCAAAACATCCGAATCCCGCGGTCATTGCCGGAAACTGGCGATCCAGGCAGCGGAAGAAAAGCAATGGGACATTATCGCTTCCTGCGGGGGCGACGGGACTCTCAACGAAGTCGCCGGCGGTCTGGTCAACACCTCCCAAACCTTTGCCATTCTTCCCATGGGAACCGGCAACGGGCTGGCGCGCCACTTGGGGATTCCCCTGAATCTGGAAAAAGCCCTGAGCGTGCTGAAAGATCCCCGCATTGTTTCGATCGACACCGGGACGGCCAACGGGGAATTCTTTTGCAACGCCGCTGGCATGGGCTTTGACGCCTACGTGGCCCAGGAGTTTAATGCCATTACCGGGCGCCACCAATGGGCCTATATCAAAGCGACCCTTGGCTGTTTGCGAAGATACCGCCCCCGGACCTTTTATTTCGGCAAAAAAACCCCCGAGGCACGGGAGGTTAAAGGATTCTTATTCACCATTGCCAATGGGTCCCAGTACGGAATGAATGCCCGTATTGCCCCCGGGGCGTCGGTTCAGAATGGCAAACTGGATGTCGTCGGAGTCCCCCTGGGGAGCCCCTGGGCTGCCTTGCCCGCCATTGTTCGCATGTTTTGCGGAACGCTAACCAAGTCCCCCAAGGTGTTTTTCGAGCGGACCGAAAGTATCCATATCTCTCATACAGGTGAAAATGTATTTCATGTCGATGGGGAAGTCCGGTCATATGAAGACGAAGTTCACTTTGCCTGCCAGCCCGAATCCCTGAAAATCTGTCTGCCCCAAACGGAGCGGTCCATTTAGATTCTTTCGGGGAGAATTTCAAAGAGGGTGCGTTTGGGAACGATTGGTCGGGTTGAGGGGAAATAAAGTAAGAAGTAAGGTCGAAGACGGCGTAGCAATTAAGACTTAAGAAAAACAGCCGGGAGCGAAGGGATGAGGGGTGAAGGTTGGGGGATGAGGAAACAGCCGTATCTCTCACGGAGGCACAAAGGCACGAAGAGGGACGGTAAGCGGGGACCTCGTGTCCCTGCGCGTAGTTCTTCAGTCCAAGGTACAGCTGCCCCCGCAACCTCCGACCGTCGTGGAACAGCCGGAGGAACCACCAATGGACACTAATAAACACGAATTGATGTAGAAAGGAAACAAAACAACCGATTTCAAACAGCCGTATCTCGCGCGGAGACGCAGAGGCGCAGAGGAGGAAGTGGAAAGAAAACAGCCGGGGAAATAAAGTAGCTGCGGTCTTTAGCCGCAGTTCGGTGAGGAAGAAACCGAAAGAAAAATCCCGATTCGCTTCATTCTTTTCCCTGCGGCGGGACTGGCTGCGCCAGCAGTTGGGCTCTCATCACCGCTTAGCGGGATTTCGCTGTGGCTCAACGGAGGCACAAAGGCACGAAGAGGGAGGGTAAGCGGGGACCCCGCTTGGCGGGATCCCTGCGCGTAGTTCTTCAGTCCAAGGTACAGCTGCCCCCGCAACCTCCGACCGTCGTGGAACAGCCGGAGGAAGGACGCGTCGCGCGAAAGCTCAGCGGGACGTTCGCTGAGCGCATATGCGTCACCCTAAGGGATAGGGCGGGCGTTTCAGCCCTTACGGAGGGGGGGTGCGTTTTTTGGGAGGGCGAGGGTCTCTCCGAGCTCGAGTGGTGGGGTTGAGGTGCGGGTTTTTGGCGGACGTTCATCTTCGGCTGTAGGGCTCGTGCTTGGCGCGATGCCGTCGCGGTGGTGACGGCTGGAAGGTCTTTGTATCGGAACGATTCTCAGTCTGCCTGCGCCAACCTTTGGTCAGAGCGGGCCACTTCACGGGCGGCACTCCGCCAAGCGGAGGCCCTACGAGTGAGCGGACGGTTTGCGTGCCTGGCTTGAAGCACTCACGCCGCGCAGGGATCCCGCCAAGCGGGCTCCCCGCTTGGGCCAACCGCGAGCGGGGGCCTTGTGCTATCTGTTGAGCCCCAGCGAAATCCCGCTAAGCGGCGGTTGAGCCCCAGCGAAATCCCGCCCCAGCGGGGTGCGCAATACTTTTGAACCCTCACCTGCCACGCTGTCTTCGACCTTCCTTCTTACTTTCTTCTTGCGGTCCGGATTCGTGACGGACGTTTCCGCGTAAGGTGAGCGTTAGGAGGAAAAGGTTTGTTACGGGAAGGTAAATTCTTTGATTTCAACGGGTTCCATACTCGCGAAAAGAAGATAAAAAGGTTAAGAATGAAAGCGTTATGAAAAAAATCCGCCTAAAAACCTTGATCCTTTCGGATGTTCACTTGGGAACGGTTGATTGCAAAATAAGCGAGGTAAACCATCTCTTGAAAAACGTTAAATGCGAACGATTGATTCTGAACGGGGACATCATAGACGGGTGGCGGCTTCAACGTTCGGGAGGCTGGACCAAGGAACATTCACGCTTCGTTAGGCTGATCCTCAAGATGATCGAGAAAAAGGATACCGAGGTGATTTACCTGCGGGGAAACCACGATGACATTCTAACCCGGTTTCTGCCACTGGCTTTTGGAAATTTGCGAATTGTCGAAGAATACATTCACCAAACCGCGAAAGGGAATTATTTGGTTCTTCATGGGGACATTTTTGATGCGGTAACGATGAAAATGCCATTTATCTCTCATTTAGGCGATCTGGGTTACAAGTGGTTGCTGCGTTTGAACCGCTTGTACAACCGTTTCCGTTCCTGGCGTGGAAAAGAGTATTTTTCCCTGAGCAAGGTGATCAAAGCCCGGGTGAAAAGCGCGGTCAGCTTTGTCTCCAAATATGAGGACCACTTGGTCACCCGGGCACGCAAGAAGGATTGCGTCGGGGTTATCTGCGGACACATCCATACCCCCGATGATAAGCGGATCGAGGATATTCATTATCTGAATTCCGGGGACTGGGTGGAGTCCATGACGGGCCTGGCCGAAACCACCGACGGGACCTTTGAAATCATCCACTGGGAGCAGTGGCGGGACCGTTTGCCCCCAATGAAACCCAACGAAGAGGAAGAGGGCGAAACCACCCCTCTGAGCTGGGACCATTTCAAGGAAGCCTCGTAAAAGTCGGAACTGCGGCTAAAGCGCGCAGCTACTTTGCGAGCGCATTCTCGGTAGCGCGGGGCTTCAGCCCGCGTTTGGGGCCGACGGGCCAAAGGGGGTTTCGGTTGGTGGATTCTCCACCCCTGTGGGATGGGACCTTTCGGGCGAGGTCGGAACTGCGGCTAAAGCGCGCAGCTACCGGGTTTCGATTTTGTTCTTTGCAAGAGAATCTAAAAGTGCTAATTGACTTTTCCTAAAGTTCACATGGTGGGTCCTAGAACAAAATCATTTTGGCGTGCTCAACTTCCTCATTGGGAAATTGACGGAGGGAGCTATTTCGTGACTATCCGATGCGCTGGCAGTCTCCCGAAAAATATTGCTGAAAGAGCCAAAACGATTCTACGGGATTTACAAGAATTCGAACCAGATTCTGAAGGTTTCCTTAAAGTCCAGAGGCGCTATTTTCAAACGACGGAGAAATATTTGGATAAAGGGCAAGGCTTTTGCCCCTTTCGTGATTCACGCTGTTGCGAAGTGATCTTGGAAAAATTGGAAGCTTTGGAAGGGAAAGGTTGGAATTTGCGGCATTTCGCTATTTTGCCAAATCACCTTCATGTCCTCATGAGCACTACAATATCCGCAGACCCAATGAAGTCGGTTTGGCCAAGGTGGAAAGGTATCACGGCGAGGGAGTGTAACCGAATCCTCGGAAGAAGTGGACCCTTCTGGCAACGAGAGTGGTTTGATCGATGGATGCGCGACGAAATGAATACCCAAAAAACAATCAAGTACATTCGCCAAAATCCGGTTAAAGCAGGATTGGTTAAAAATTGGGAAGATTATCCTTGGGTAAAATAAGGCATTCTCGGTAGCGCGGGGCTTCAGCCTGCGTTTGGGCCGACGGGCCAAAGGAGTTTCGGTTGGTGGATTCCCCACCCCTGTGGGAAGGGACCTTTTGGGCGAGGTCGGAACTGCGGCTAAAGCGCGCAGCTACCGGGTTTTCACCTCGGAGGTTCGTCACCATAACGTAACATTAGAAATCTTGCCTGAAAGAGGGAAAAAAGAAAAATCCAGTTTGTTCCCGCTTTGTAACTTCCGCGCCATAATTTCGTAACAATCAATCTATAGTATTTGGCTCATCGCGCAATCCTGCGCTTTCAACCACAACTAATCGCTATGTATAAGAAAATTACTTCTCTGGCTCTGGCTTCGATGGTTTCCGCTACCTCCCTTTTCGGGGAGGTTCAGGTGGATCCTGATTTGCCAGAATATGAACGCGTTTCCGGGATCTCCGGAAATTTGAATTCGATCGGTTCCGATACGCTCAATAACTTGATGCTTCTCTGGGCTGAAGGTTTCCGTGAGGTTTATCCAAACGTAAACATTCAAATTGAAGGTGCTGGATCAGCCACCGGCCCGGCGGCTTTGATTGAAGGTACCGCCCAAATTGGTCCAATGAGCCGCCCGATGCGCGGAACGGAAATTGAAAACTTTGAGGCCGCTTATGGATACGCCCCAACTCAGGTAAACGTGGCCATTGACGGTATCGCTGTTTACGCCCACCGCGAAAACCCAGTCGAAGGATTGACCTTGCAGGAAGTGGACGGAATTTTCTCCAGCACCAATCGCTTGGGTGGATCCACCATCAATAATTGGAGTGCGGTCCGCGGAAGCGGAGACTGGAGCGATATGCCAATCACTCCGTATGGCCGTAATTCCGCGTCCGGAACCTATGGTTTCTTCCGTAATGTGGCCTTGGGCGGCGGTGATTATCGCTCCGAAGTCGCCGAACAGCCTGGGTCCTCGGCGGTTGTCCAAAGTGTTGGGGCAGACCGTGGCGGGATTGGTTATTCCGGAGTTGGTTACAAGACTTCCGGCGTCCGTTTCGTGCCTCTCTCCACCGATGGGGAAAACTACTACTATCCCACGGCGGAGAATTGCGTTACCGGGAATTATCCGATTGCCCGCTTCCTGATTCTGTACGTGAATCGCAATCCTCGTGAAGAAATGGATTCCCTCACCTACGAATTCCTGCGCTTTGCCCTCTCCAAACAGGGACAGGAAATTGTGGCCCGTGACGGGTTTTTCCCTCTTCCAGCGTCGACCGCAAATCAAATTCTGGAAACGCTTAAATAAGCTTCTGCATTCAAAAACGAAGCCGACCAATCGATTGGTCGGCTTCGTTTCTTTCATCCAACTGAATTTCTGCAATGAGCCACACATCCCCGGAAAAAAACGAGGCCAAGCCACTTCCCAGCCGCTTTCAGGTCGGGAAATCGACCTTGTATTTCGACAACTTCATGAACTACGCCATCAAGATTGGCGGGATTGGGGTGATCGCCGCCATTTGCGGAATTTTTATCTTTTTGACCTACCAGATTATGCCGCTTTTCCGCGGCGCTACGGTAGAATTCGAACAAAGCCTGGACTTGGGGGACTTGAAAATCTCGGCGATGGGAATAGACCCTTGGTCGCAGTTGCCACTCTTCGTCTCCCCGGATGGGACCTTGAATTTTTATGATATTGTTGATCGGGATAAAGACTACAACCGGGGACTCTTCCAAATGGATCCCGGCCTTCCCGAAGGTATGGAGTATCCCTTTACCCGCTACAGCAATCACGAGGACTCGGCGATTTTTGGAACGGCCGACGGCCGTTTTGCGGTGGTACAAGTGGAGTTTGAGTCGACCCATCCAGATTACCGGGGTCGAGAGGTCATTCCCAAAATAACCACCACTCCGCTCTTTCGGATCGGCTTGGAGAACGGTGAATTCGAAGAAATTGATTATGTCGATGCAGGCCGGAGCAAGCTCGCCGTGGCCATCCAGCGCGACGAGGAAGGGCAGCGAAGGATCTTTGCCGTCACCTTTTCCCAAAATCAACCCTTGATCGGAGATCCCGTGACGGTACGAGACAGAGAATTTGAACTGTCGGATCTTTTCGAAGGAGAAGCCCAGTTTCTACGTCTGACCGGAGACTCGGACTTTGTCATCGTCGGCACCGACATCGGGGAACTTCACCTGCTGGCCCGAGAACGCGGCGGTTTTACCAATCGCCAGACCATTCAACCTTTTGCCGGCCGGGAAAGTGACACCATTCGCTCCATGAACTTCCTTTCCGGTCGCCTTTCCCTGATTCTCACCAATGAGGCGGGGGAAATGATGATGTACAGTATTTTCCACAGCGAAGAGGATGACCACCGTATCCTGGGCCGCACCAAGGAGTTTCAACCCGCTTTGCCGACAGGGCAGGGCGCGGCTTATTTTTCCCACACCCCCCGCAACAAGGCCTTTCTGGTCGGAGGACCAAATTACGCGCAAATCCGCTATGCCACCACGGAAGCAATTCGTTGGGATGGAGATCTGAATTTCACGGTAGAGCATGCCCTTTTGGGTCGTCGTTATGACCGTCTCTTGTTTGTCGATACGGAAAACCATTTGCAGATTTTCACGGTAACCGACCCCCATCCGGAAACCGGCTGGAAGGCCTATTTTGGCAAAATCCACTATGAAGGCCGCACCGAGCCGGAGTTTATGTGGCAATCTGATGGGGACGATGATTTCGAGCCCAAACTCTCCATGGTTCCCTTGATCTGGGGAACCCTGAAAGGGACGGTTTTTGCGATGTTAATCGCGGTTCCCATTGCTTTGCTGGCGGCTTTTTACACCTCGCAGTTTTTGAAGCCGGAAATCCGCCGCCTGATCAAGCCGGTGATGGAAATCATGGAATCGGTCCCGACGGTGGTTCTCGGATTCCTGGCCGCCTTGTGGCTGGCGCCTTTAATCAGTGCGCGAATTCCCTCGGTTTTTCTCATCATTCTCTCCCTTCCGATGGCGGTCATTGCCTTTGGCGCTATCCTGGCAAATCTTCCCATCCAATTCCGGAAGTTTATCAAGCCGGGGTATGAATTTTTATATTTCGCGCCATTCATGATGTTAACGGCGTATTTCGCCTGGCAGATGGGGCCGCTTTTCGAAGCCCTATTCTTCCGCGTCGAAAATCCGGAAACCGGTGAGGTGGTTGGCAGTTTTGCGGTTTGGTGGACGGAGACCACGGATTATCCCGTGCGCCTGCGAAATGCCTTTGTGGTGGGTATTTTCATGGGCTTTGCCATTATTCCCACGATTTTCACCATTGCCGAGGACTCCATGACCAATGTTCCGCAGTCCTTCCGTTCCGGGGCGCTGGCGCTCGGAGCCAGTCGCTGGCAAACCGCTATTTCGGTCATTCTGCCAACCGCCGCGGCGGGCATTTTCTCGGCCATAATGATCGGCTTTGGCCGTGCCGTTGGAGAAACCATGATTTTGCTGATGGCCACCGGGAACACGCCCATTATGACGGCCAATCCCTTTGACGGGATGAGAACCCTCGCTGCCAATATCGCGGTGGAATTGCCGGAAGCGGCGCAGGGAGGAACCCTTTATCGGTCCTTGTTCCTAGGCGCTCTTCTGCTCTTCGCCTTTACCTTTTTCATCAATACCGTGGCCGAAGTGATGCGGCAGAAACTGCGCGACCGCTACAAGGCGGTTGAGTGAGCTTTATCATAAATATCTACTTTATTTCACATGGAAAACAACGCTTCCAGTACATCTACCAAAAGCCCGGCCCCGAAAGGGGAAATCTGGGTATGGTTCACCTCCTTGGGTTTGGTCCTGGGCCTGGCCATGGTCCTTTTTCTCTTCGGCCTTATCCTTATGCGCGGATTCAGCTTTTTCTGGCCGGTGCCGGTGGTGCAGCTCGAATTAAAAGAAGACAGTGAGTCCGTCTTTCGGGGCAATACCTCGTTTGCCGGAGTCATTGCCTCCACCCAGGAACGCTCCTTGCAGGAGATTGCGGTAGAGGAAGAGATTTTGTTAGAGGAAGAAGAGGAGGTCGAAGCAGACGGAATTTTGGGCCAGGCTTTGCAGACGATTTCCGAATACCGCGTCTTCGTCGGAAGTCGTGACCGCTATGGACAATCCTTTCGCTATTTCCGGCACAACGATATCCTCGAGCGGAGCTTTCCGGAGGATATCATCCGGGCGGAAAGGCGCGTGGAAGGAGATGCCTTCTTCTTTCCCCAACGCATTCAATTTCAGGATGGGTCGGAAGTCACCCGGGAAGACGCTATTTTCGAGGACGAACTCGATAGGGTCGTTAAGGAAGCGCGTTCCCGCCGCAGCCAGATCAACCGCATCGACCGCCGGGAGATCGGCCCCATCAATTTGGAAATTCGTCAGTTGACGATGGATTTGCGGTATCTCAACCGGATCGAACGCAGCGAGGGTGAATTGACGGAAGCCCAGCAAGCCGAACGGGAGCGCCTTACCGGGAGGATTGCCAAACTGAACGAGCAGTTTGAACTTTTACGCGATCAGGCCGACGAGCTGCGGGAAACCAATCAATCGATCCGGGTTTTCTATGAATATGCGGACGGAACGAATGGCCAAATTGCGATTGGCGACCTCTTCCGTTTTTATTATCCGAACCGACTGGGCTTTCTGCAGCGGGTTCAGGTGGCGGGGATTCAGTTTTGGGAATTTGTCAGTGGGTATCCCCGGGAAGCCAATATGAGCGGGGGGATTTTCCCGGCGATTTTCGGAACCTTTGTGATGACCCTGATCATGAGTATTGCGGTTACACCCTTTGGGGTCATTACCGCGATCTATCTTCGTGAATACGCGGTCCAGGGGCCCTTGGTGCGAGCTGTCCGGATTGCCATTAACAATTTGGCGGGGGTTCCCTCGATTGTCTTCGGGGTCTTTGGGCTGGGTTTCTTTGTCTATATTATGGGGGGCACCATCGATAGTCTATTCTTTTCGCAAGCGCAGGAGTTGGGCACGCCGACCTTCGGAACGGGCGGGATTCTCTGGGCAGGCTTAACCCTGGCCTTGCTGAATCTTCCAGTGGTTATTGTCGCCACCGAAGAGTCGATCTCGGCGGTGCCGCGTGGGGTCCGTGAAGGTTCGCTGGCCTGCGGTGCCTCGAAGTGGCAAACCATCCAACGCTTGGTTATTCCGGCTTCCCTGCCGGGGATTTTGACCGGGATGATTCTGGCCATGGCCCGGGGAGCGGGCGAGGTAGCCCCCTTGATGCTGGTCGGGGTGGTGGCGCTGGCTCCCAATCTGCCGGTTGACGGAACTTTTCCCTTTGTCCACCTGGAACGCAAATTTATGCACTTGGGCTTTCACATCTATGATGTCGGTTTCCAGTCCCCCGACTCCGAGGCGGCGATTCCGACCGTCTTTGCCACCACCTTGATTTTGATCGCTTTGATTGTCGTCCTGAACCTCAGCGCCATTCTTCTCCGAAACCATATCCGCAAGAAACATAAAGGCAGTGCCTTTTAACCTTAGTCCTATTTGACTATTTGACCTTTTCTGACCATGAATGATTCCACCGAAACTCTCCAACAAACTCCTGAGATAACGCGAAAAGAAATGGATAATCCGGACAAAACCGATTTCCGTCAGGATTATATTTCTTTCCGCAACTATAACTTCTACTACGGCGCCACGCAGGTTCTCTTTGAGGTAAATCTGGATATTCCCGAGCGACAGGTCACGGCTCTCATCGGCCCGAGTGGTTGTGGGAAATCGACCCTTCTGCGGAATATCAACCGCATGAACGATCTCGTGGATGGAATCCGGCATGAAGGGGAGCTGCTGATCGACGGAACCAGTGCCTACGATCCCACCGTGGAGGTGATCTCCCTGCGCAAACGGATCGGCATGGTTTTCCAGAAATCGAACCCCTTTGCCAAGTCCATTTACGAAAACGTCGTCTATGGTCTCCGCGTTGCCGGGCGGAAAAAGAAATCCACCCTGGACGAAGCGGTCGAGACCAGTCTCCGCCGGGCCGCCCTGTGGGATGAGGTGAAAGACCGGCTTGGGGAGAGTGCTTTCGGTCTGTCGGGCGGACAAATGCAGCGCTTGTGTATCGCCCGGGCCATTGCCAATAACCCGGAGATCATTCTTATGGATGAGCCCTGTTCGGCCCTGGACCCGGTCGCGACCGGAAAAATTGAGGATCTCATCCACGATTTGAAAAAGGAATATACCATCGTAATCGTTACCCACAACATGCAGCAGGCAGCGCGGGTTTCGGACCGTACAGCTTTCTTTTATCTCGGAAAACTGATTGAATACGATGAGACGGAAAAAATGTTTATGAACCCCGCCCAAAAACAAACTGAAGACTATGTCCGTGGCCGTTTCGGTTGATCGGCCTATTTAAACTCCTTACGCCCTCCTTGTTATGGAACGATTTTTTGATAAAGAACTGGATAAATTCCGCAGTGATCTCTCGATCATGGGCGCCAAAGCCATTGAGCAGGTGCGCAAGGTTACCGAGGCGCTCGTCGAACACGATGTTGAACTAGCCCAAAAGGTCAGGGATGCCGACAACGAGGTCGATGAGCTGGAGAAGCAAATCGATGCCGAGGCCATTCGCTATATGACTCTGCGCAACCCGGTGGCCAGCGAATTGCGTCTGGTGGTCGTGGGCATGAAGGCCAGCCACGATTTGGAGCGGGTCGCCGATGAGGCCACTAATATTGCCAAGAGAATTCCCCGTATTGCCGAGGAAAAGCCGCTCAAGGACTACATCGATTTGCCAAGAATGTCCGAAATCGCCATTGAGATGCTTGACGATGCCCTTGAGGCCTTATTTTCCAACGATCTGGAAAAGGCGAAAGCGGTTTTGCTCCGGGACAAAGAGGTCGACCGGCTGGACAAGCAATTGTATCGGGAGCTTTCCGGCTTTATGTTGGAAAACCCTAAAGTAACCACGGTTGCCCTGGAGCTGATGTTTATTTCCCGCTCTTTGGAAAGAATTGCCGATCATGCAGGCAATATTGCCGAGGAAGTCATTTTCCTCATTCACGGCAAGGATGTGCGCCACACCCCGGTCAAAAAGATTCTCAAGGAGGACTGAGGGAGGGGAGAGAGAAAATTAAGGTCGAAGACAGCGTAGCATTTAAGAATTATTCGAAAATCGACGGAGAGAGGCTTTCTTCCGTTAGGCGGATGGGGCTCGGTAGAGGGCTTTTAACAATCCGGCGATACGATCGCGCATTTCGGTGCGGGGTACAATTTGGTCAACCAATCCGCGTTCCAGCAGAAACTCCGCCGTTTGGAAACCTTCGGGGAGAGCCTGCTGGGTGGTTTCCTTGATCACCCGGGGCCCGGCAAATCCGATCAGAGCCCGTGGCTCGGCCAGGATCACATCGCCCAGGGAGGCGTAGCTGGCCATGACCCCGGCGGTGGTGGGATTGGTCAGGACGGAAATGTAGGGCAGCCTGGCCTCCTTGAGGCGGGCGAGGGCAGCACTGGTCTTGGCCATTTGCATAAGGCTGAGAATGCCCTCGTACATGCGCGCTCCCCCGGAAGTGCTGACCACAATGCAGGGGATTTTTTGCTCCAAAGCACGTTCGATGGTCCGGGTGATTTTTTCCCCTACCACCGAGCCCATGCTCGCCCCGAGAAAGCGAAAGTCCATAACCGCAATCGAGACCGGAATGTCGGTGATTTTTCCGGTTCCCGAGAGAACCGCATCCATCAAGCCGGTCTTTTTCTGGTATTGCAGCAGCTTTTCCTTGTAGGAAGCGACCCCTTGAAATTTGAGGGCATCCACCGATTTCAGCATTTCATCCATCGGGGTAAAACTTTCCTCATCCAGCAGGGCTTCCAGCCTTTTCTGTGGGGAGATCGGGAAATGATACCCGCTTTGCGGCACCACCATTTGATTTTCCTCCAGCTCCTTGGTGTACACCATCTCATTACAGAGGGGGCACTTATGGTAGAGGCCTTTCGGAATATCCTTCTTCTTTAAAGGGTTGGAAAAGAGTTTGGGTTTGCTGAAAAGAGGCATATCAAGTGAGGTCTGTTCGTTTACCCGTGGCCAAAAGTCACCACCGCGAGGTTTTTGCAACCGGCCCGGGAGAGGATAGACGCACAGGCGTTGAGGGTTGAACCAGTGGTAAAGACATCATCGACCAAAATAAATCGTAGCTTCCTATCAAACAGAAAGGGTTGGTGAATGGCAAAGGCATTTTTTAGGTTCTTTTCCCGTTGCTGACGGGTAAATTGCGTCTGGGTTTCGGTATCCCGCACCCGCTTGAGCACCTGTTCCACCCGTAGAACCTCCGGTGCCAGCCCAGCCAGGACTTTGGCCAATTCATGGCTCTGGTTAAAGCCCCGTTCCCTTTCCCGTCTGGGGTGCAGCGGAACGGGAACTAAAATCCCGCCCCCGGCAAGAAACTCCCGCAAGGGCTCCGAACGCCGGAAAAGGGCCTTCATATCGGAGAGGGCGAGAAAATTGTCATGGTATTTCAGCTCATGGACCAATTTTCGCGGGGCCCCGCGCAGGACAACGGTAGTGAGGCCTTTTTGGAAGAAAGGGCGGAGGTACTGGCAATGGGGGCATTCCCGGGAAACCTCCACCTTCCCGTAAATAGGGTACCCACAGGTCTCGCACGCCAGTGAACCCACTTCATGGATGCGCCGCACACAAGCCGCGCAGACCGCCTTCAACGGGCTTTCCGCTTCCACCGGTTCCCCGCATTGCAGACAATCCCGCGGAAAAAACACATCCAGCATCGGCTGCCATGACCAACGCGGGATAGAATTCCATGAAAACGGGGGTCTCACCTCAAGCAAAGGTTAACTTTTCTCGAAATAATGTATCAATAAAGAAAGAACCCGATTGATTCTAACTTGATTTTTTGTGATCTGCTCGCGAAACAAGTCTGCGGTGAGTGGGTCCTGCCCCATTCCATTGGCATAGTTGTCCACCATCGCCAGAGACGTGTATGGCACCCCCAATTCACCGGCCAGGTCCGCTTCGTGGGCGAGGGTCATTCCCACCACCTGGCCCCAGGTGCGAACCACCCGAATCTCCGCCGGCGTTTCAAAGCGGGGCCCCCTCGTTTGAACGTAGACCTTATTCTTTGGAAGGTTCTCCCGCAGAACGACTTCGATGTCAGGGAGCAAATTGTTTTCGATACGCGGGACCTGATACAGGACCTGGTCATCAAAAAAGCTAATCGGATCAAAAGACACATAATCCCCGCAGGAAAGCAAGGTCCCCGGGGGAAGATCGGGGGTCAGGGAGCCGACGCTGTTGAGGGACAAAAGACTTTCCGCCCCCCATTCCGCCACCGCTTTGAGGTTGGCCTTGTAGTTGATCGCATGCGGTGGAGTTTGCCCCGAAACCCCATGGCGGTTGACCAAAAGTAAATTCTTCTGCGTCTTCGCCTCCACCGTCCCGTAGGGGTTTTTCAGCGTTACTGGATCCCAATCATTAAAAAGGTCCGATTGAGAAATACTCGTTCCGCTGACCAGGGCAATTTTCATGCTTTCAGCAAAATCCCCTTTCCCCCAAAGCTCAAGTCTGAAAGCTTGGGAGAGTTTGCCTTGCCGAGTACCCGCGGGAACGACATTGTGATGACAACTCTCTTGCCAATCTAAACAGCAGGCAGCTTACCGATAGTGAAAACCCCATACCTCATGGATAAAACGTCAAAATCAAGCTTACGTGGGCTGGTGCTTTTCGCCCTGGCTTTCTCTCTGGGCGGCTGCTCTGAAGAAAATGATGCACTCTCCTGGTCACTGGGGATCAGTAGTGAATTCATTAAAGAAGACGTTCCGCAGACCCCTCTTACAGGAATCGTTCGATACGAAATTGATGGCAAAATCAAGGAGTATAAAATCGAAAATTACAAACTTCCCACTTCGGGAGTAGTTATGGTTGCGGCCGACGAAGTACTTGAAATAAACATCGATCCCGTGGAATATCCGCATCCGGTTTATTTTCACCTCGTTCGGAACGACAATCTTCATGAGATCAAGTGGCCTGAGGAAGCCCATAAAGCCATACACACCAGATTCCTTTATGAACGCGTCGAACACTTGAAGGATGGCTTTGTCGCTCGAGGACCTTTTGCGGGTGAGAAAGTGAACCGGACACTACCAAAAGATGCTCTTCGGTATGCCCGGGCAAACAGGTTTACCAAAGCTCAGTTTGATGATATTCTCACTTCCATTGAGCCGGAAATAAAAATTTCTGAATTTGAAGGGTGGCGGCAAACGGGCGATGAAAAATATGATACGTTCACCAGAAGTTACGAATATGAGGAAGGATCCGTTTCCGTTGCAGTGAAGGTGACAACCCGAAAAGAACGCGACCGGGTCGAATCGATGGAGATAAATATTTTTTTTCCTATCGGTGAATTCGAAGAGCACTCCGCGGTAATTTAGAGTCTCAAAAATCGATTTATTGATGGGATTCTAAGCAGCCTATTTAAGGAAACGGAACCCAAAGAGTGGTTATTGGCGGATATAACGACAAGAGTGAATACAACCTATGATGGGCGAACAATTGAGGCCGGCCAATACGTGCTGCAAGCCTTCCGCGTAAACTGGAACCATCGCGATTCCTTGGAACGCCTGGGGGTCGAACTGTGGACAAGGAGGGAAGAAAACCGGTGAACCTGACTCTTTACGCACGAACGACCGCCTTTGTCCTCGCCTTGTCCGCCCTGCTCGCCACGAGGGGGTTTTGGTGGGGGATTGAGAACACGAACACCGGTTCGGGGTTGTTCTACTCCTCGATTTTTACGGTATTGCTGGCCAATGGTATAGCCATCATCTCCCTGACCATCGGGGCTCTTTTGCTGGCGATACCTGATCGCCGTGGATTGTGGGCCGTTTATTTCGCTCTGTTCATCACTTTCGGCGGACTTTATTTCCCGGGCCGAGAGGCCTTTTCTCTTATCCCCTTTCTATCCCTCACCAAAGAACCTTTGTTGGCGCTAGCGGGAAATATCCTCATCGTTCCGGTGTTGGTCTGCCTGCACGTTCTCATGTATCGCGCAGATCGGAAATGATTCCCTGATTTACATTGACACCCGTGGCCCTCAGGAAGGGCGAAATAGATTGGCAACGCCTTCGAAGGGGGTGTTGGCGGGTTCTTCGTTCAGCAGGTGATCGCAGACAAATTCACAGAGGGCCGGGATGGTCTGGTCGGAGATCTTGTAGTACACCTCGACCCCTTTTTTACACCTCGATAAAATGTTGTGGTGGGTGAGAACCTGCAAATGTCGGGAGGTATTGGCAATAGTGGACCCACAACCTTCGGCCAACTGGGAAACATTTTTTTCGCCTTCCATCAGTTCCCGCAGAATACGCAACCGCATGGGTTCACCCAAAAGACGGAACCGGATGGCCATTTTCTCAAAAAATAAATCGGAACTTTGGTGTTTTTTGACTGACATTCTATTCATCAATTGATAAATTAAGAAATATAACAATTTTTTGATTTTGCAAGGCTAATGAGTAAAAAAAAATTCGATTACGACATCATTACCATCGGCATGGGCCCGGCAGGGATGGCGGTTTCGGCGATGGGGGCGGCGATGGGGCTCAAAGTCTGTGGCATTGAGAAGCACAAAATTGGCGGGGAATGTATGAATGTCGGGTGCATCCCGAGCAAAAGTCTTTTGCAGTTTGCCAAGCGCCGTTATAGCGCTCTGCAGGTAGAGGGCTTGGAGCGGGCGGCGCGGGATTTACAGAAGCGTCGGATGGCCCCGCCCTTTGGAAAGGTGCGGGAATATGTGGATTTTATTGGGGAGAAGAAGACCTTGGGGATGTTCGAGAAGGTCGAACTGGTAGTAGGCCAGGGTGCGGCCGAATTTACGGGTCCTCGTAGCGTAAAAGTCGGAGACCGGGAAATTACCGCTCGGAAGATTTTTCTTTGTGCCGGAACCAAGCCCATGATGCCTCCCATTGAAGGGCTTTTGAATGCGGAGCCCTTGACCAATGAAACGATGTTCAATCTCCAGGAAATCCCCTCGTCACTGGTGGTTCTGGGCGGTGGCGCGATTGCGGTGGAAATGGCCCAGGCCTTTTCCCGGTTGGGGTCCAAGGTGACATTGGTTTGTCGCGGCGAACGTTTACTGAGGCGGATTATTGGGGAGGATGCGACGAAGGTGCTCGAGGGAAATCTCGAAAAAGAGGGAATCACCCTGCTGCGGAAGACCAAGGTGAAACGGGTGCGGGAAGAGAAAAACCAGAGTATTTTGGAGCTGGATAATGGGAAGGATTTGCCCACTGAGCAAATCCTGGTCGCGCTTGGGCGGAGTTTTGCCCTGCAAGACATGGGTCTGGATCAAGCGGGCATAGAATGGAGTCCGCATATTGGGGTGGTCGTCGACAAAAGTCTTCGCACATCGAATAAAAACGTCTTCGCGGTGGGGGATGTGAACGGTTTTGCGCAATTCTCGCACGCTGCCATGCATCAGGGAATGATTGCCTTAATGAATGCCATGATGCCCCCTCTGTTCAAAATGGATTATCGGAAATTCGTTATTCCCTGGACGGTTTTCACGGAACCCCAGGTAAGTCACGTGGGCCCGTGGGAGAAGGAACTGGAGGAGCAAGGCGTAAAATACGAAAAAATCACCGTGCGCTACGGTGACTACGGGGCCGCTATTGCCGAGGAGGTTCCGACAGGGTTTGCCACTGTTTATACGAACCCGGCGGGCAAAGTTCATGCGGTGACCATCGTCGGCGAAGGCTCCGGCAATATGATCAACGAGTGGGCTTTGGTGGTGCAGAAGAAAATCCGTCTCTCCTCGGTTTTGTTCCTACAGCACAGTTTTCCCACCATGGGTTTTCTCAGCAAACGCCTTGCCGAGACCTGGATGATGAAACGAATGGAAAACGCCCGCTTGCGGAAAATCGCCACTGCGGTCTTCCGGCTCTTCAATCGGTAAAGACGCCCTCTCGTAGATGAAAAACAAACCCAGGGTTGGGGAACCCTGGGCTCTCGCCTTGCGCACCTTCGGCGGGGGGGGGTATCCCCCGTAAGTGACACGCGGAGCGAGGACCGGGAAGAGGAGGTTTGGCTGTTTGCGTAGTCGGGCTGATTCATCGCCCGATCCGTGGCGGGTTGGAGCCTTGCGGAATTTTGGGCGGGTGCAGCGTCGGTGCAGGGGAATGAGGGTTTTTGGGAAAACGCTAAAAAGCTGAAATGGGGAGTTGTCCGTCTTGGCTGAAAAAACTTGCCCTAATTCTAATGGGAACTATTAATGATTTATATGAGCTTTTGCAAAAAGTTTGGCAGGTTGATTTGTGCTGGTGTGTTGGCGGGCCTTTTTGCGGTAGTCGGGAACGCTTCGACGGTTCACGAATGGGTGGATACCGAGGGCCGATCAATGCAGGCAGCCTTGGTGGAAGTGGTTCATGGCCATGCGGTTTTTGAAAGAAATGGCCAGACCTATCGTTTTCCGTTGCAGAGTTTATCGGAAGAAAGCCAGCAAAAGGTAAGGGCTTTGGAAGCGCAGAGAGTGGAAAAGGAGAAAAAACGGCAGGCCGAAAAGGAGAGAGCTAAAAAATGGCAAAAAGTCTATGGGCAGTTGCAGGGGAATCTAGTGGTACCGAGAGGGCGGAGCACCCGTTCGTTTGATGACTCCGTATTAGCGGAGAAACAGTATTTTGTCTTTTATTACACCGCCTCATGGTGTCCACCATGCCGTCGATTTACGCCTAATTTTGTCGAATTCTATGAGAGGTTGAAGAAGGAACATGACACCGTGGCTTTTATCATCGCATCGTCAGATCGTTCGCACCAAGAAATGGTTAAGTATATGACCGATAGCGGTATGCCGTGGCCGGCGCTTTCGCAGAGTGATCGGTCAAAAGTTCCCGTGGTCGCGGGGAATGCCACGCGCGGAATTCCCGGAATTGTCATGGTGAATGGGAAGGGTGAGGTTCTGGCGACGACCGCCAACTCCAGCCGGAGCGCCGTGATGAGAAAAATAGAGTCAGTTCTCGCGGATTCGACGGGTGAGAGGTGAAGGTAAATTAATTGTATGGCTGAGGCTCTAAGAAGACGGAGATCGGGAAATTTGTCTTCCCTTTCCGCTCTTTTTTGTGATATATTGGTAGAAATGTTCTATTTTTCGCCCTCATTATGATGAGGGCCTTGCTTTGAGCTTTATTCCCCCTTCTTATTCCACCCTTCTGTTCCGATTCATGTTTTTCCTAAAAGTCCCTTTTGTTTTCACTCTCTTGCTGGTTTTGCTCGGTTCCTCCGTAGCATTGGTTGGGGCCAATACCTGGTATGTGTCTCCTGCTGGCACCAATTCCACCGCCAATGGGAACGGACTCTCCCCGGAGGAACCTATCCGGGCTATCGCCTGGGCGTTTAACAATGCGGCGGAGCCCGGGGATACCATTCTGGTGATGGAGGGGGTGTATCGAAACGGGGGCTTCGGGTCGGGAAACTTGAATAATGGCCCGGCAGTGTATCTCAATAATTCAGGTACCGAGGGATCTCCGATTGTGCTCAAGAACTACCCCGGGCACCGTCCAGTGATTGAGTTCGACGGGGCCGGCGGGATGATTGCCAACCAGCTTGAGCATGTGGAGATTTCCGGGTTTCATATCATCGGCCCCGGATCCCGCATCACCGAGGAGGAGGCCATGGACCATCGCTTGGATCTTCCCAAACCAAATTATTACAACGGGCGCGGCATTGCTATTTGGGGACCAGCGAACCATATCACCATTTCCCATAATACTGTGCAGGATTGTCCGGGTTCGGGGATTCGGATCAACAAGGGGGATTATCTGACCATTTCCCACAACGAGGTTTTTCGCAATACCCGTTACACCTCCGCGGCAGAGAGTGCCATCGTCATTGCGGAAGCGGAGAGTATTGATGAGGAGGATACGATAAAGATTCGCATTGAGAACAACCTGGCCTACGACAATCAGAATTTGATTCCGTTTTTCACCCCCAATCCGCCCGATGTGGGGATTGAGGATTACGGAACCGAGGACCAGGATTACATCATTGATGGATCCGGGGTGTATATGACCCGGAACAAGAGTTATGAGTATGGGTGGTTTTATCTGGCCAATAATATTTCCTTCAATAACGGCATCAATGGACTGGTGGTTCACCGAACCGACCGCGCTTATGTTGTCAACAATACCAGTTATCTCAATGGGGCGACCCCGCTGTCCAGTGGGCGGCAAAGTTCCTCGGGGATTACCCTGAACAATGCCGAACATGTCCGGGTGTACAACAATATCTCCTGGTCACGCTTTGAGGATGATATGGTGTTAGGCTCTTTCGGTGAGCTGAAGGATATTGTTATCGAGGGAAATCTGATTTTCAAGGGGACGACGGATTTTGAAGAGGAGGGCTACATCCGTGCGGATCCGGAGTTTTACTTGCCCAGCATCGACCCTGACTTGGCGGATTTCTGGCTGCGCGAAACCTCGCCTGGGGTAGGTGCGGGAATTTGGAACGAGTTTGTCCCCGAAACGGACTTTTACGGATTCCCAAGGGACGAGACCTCCGTTGATATCGGGGCGGTGGCCTTTCGCTTAAGGGAGGAAAGTATGATTTCTGAAATGCCTTCAGCCAGTCAGATTATCGAGGGGCAGAGTTTGGCGGAATCGGGGGTTTTCTTTGGCGAGGCCAGTTTCAACGGGGAAGCGTTGCCGGGGCGCTTTTATTTTGAGGACCGGGGCTTCGTGCCGACAGAGGCCGGTGAGGAGGAGCAGACGTTTGTTTTTATCCCTGATGACCGGGAGGAGTACACCCCGGCATGGGGAGAAGTGTCGGTTGAGGTGGTGCCGGCCGATTATCAAACCCCTGAGAAAAACACTCCGGTCAGTTTTTACCAAGAGGTTGGTTTGTTTCCTGCCCATAGTGAACTGCTAACTTTTGCTGAGTTGGACTTACTGGATAGTGATGGAGACGGAATGCTGAATTGGCAGGAATACCTCGCCGGAACTGATCCCACCGATAGGGAGTCGGTTTTGCGGATTCATGAGATCACCAGAGAGTCCGATGGTTCGGTAAGCCTGGCCTGGACTGGGGGAACCCTCGGCCCCAACACTCCTTATGTGATTGAAACGTCGACCAATTTAAGCAATGCACCGGGAGATTGGGTCGAAATCGATACGGTGGACCGGCAGGAGGGAGAGCATACCTGGAGCGGACATGGCCTCTCCGGGGAGGCGCGTTTCTTTCGCGTGCGGGCGCATTCGGAAGAATGATGCAATCGCCCGTCTCGCCTAGAACGCCGACTTCGAACGGAAAAGGTGAATTCGCTTGCGCATGTTTCGACAATGCGGGAGCCTTTTGGAGCTGGTAATACCACTAAAATCCCAGGTATGCGCCAATGGTTGAGACGATATTATTTCTGACTGCGATTTTCGTGGTGGCATTGCTTTACTCGTCGGTGGGACATGGGGGCGCCTCGGGGTATTTGGCAGTCATGGCTCTCTTTGTGGTGGCTCCGGAGTATTTGCGCCCAACGGCCCTCTTTTTAAACCTAATCGTATCTTCTCTTGGGACGATTGCTTTCTATCGGAAAGGCTATTTTCGGAACCGCCTTTTTTGGCCTCTGGCGCTGGCCGCTATCCCCTTCGCTTATATTGGAGGTCAGCTTTCCCTGGGTGATATGTACTTTCGTTTATTGTTGGCCTGTGCCTTGATCGTGGCCATCAGCCGTTTGTTTATCAAGGCCGCCCCGGAAGAGCGTTTTCGCCTTCCTTCGGCAAAGGTTCTCGTGCCTATTGGAGGGGCCATGGGATTGGTGTCCGGCTTGATTGGGGTCGGCGGCGGGATTTTTCTGACGCCGTTGGTCATTTTACTTCGCTGGTCCTCGGCAAAAACAGCGGCTGCGATTTCCGCACCCTTTATTTTTGTCAATTCCCTCGCCGGGCTGTTGGGTTTGCAGCCGTCCTTGAGCGATTTCCATCCGCATCTGATGGGGATGGCGGTAACGGTTTTGATGGCTGGTTTTTTGGGTGCCCGTTGGGGGAGCGGCTGGGCACAATCCCGGCATATACGGTGCGCATTGGCCGGAGTTTTGATGCTGGCGGTATTCAAATTGGTTATTTCTTGAAAGGTGCAGCTTCAAGAAGGGGTTTCTGCGCGGGTACAGCACAAAGTGCTTGCTGAAGCTGCGTCTCGGCGAAGAAGTGGCTTTTCATCGGAAAACCGAAAATCCTTTCACTATACTAAGCCAAAAACTTGCCTAACCGAGAAAAATAACACAATGTTTGCAATATGTCGCTTCGGTCCCCCTTTCTTTCCCTGTTGTTTTTGATGGCTGCTTCTTTTTCTACCTCCGGGTTGCAGGCCGATTTGTTTCCCTTGCCGTATCCTTCCGATCTGGACCCGTACTGGGGCGACCCGGATCAGGATCCGGAGCAACGGGACCGTTTCCGGAATTCTCATCAAATGACGCCCTTCACCATTTCCTGGCCGATCAATGAGGGAAATCTATTTACTGATTGGGGGCACTTTCGGCTTAGCCGGAATATGATCAATGGACGACCTTTCCAAGCGTTGAAAATCGATTTGGATGGCGAGCGGGAATCGCCTCGTGCCTTGCGCGATGCCTTCGAGAATAAACCTTGGAAGGACGGGAACCGTTTGCGGATTTCGGTCCTGTCTCCTCCTGCGGACCAAACCCCTCCCCGGGGTGGTTGGCCAGTGGTTTTCACCTTTCCCGGGGCTGGTGGCGTGGGGCGGGATGAGATTCGGCCGGACCGTATGGGGGGGACCCTCCTTTGGGCGTCCGGTTACTATCGGGAAAACATGCCGGCCTATGTGATTGCCTTTCATCCGGCTAGCCGTCCTTTCAGTTATCGGGATGGGGGGGAGATGGGGATTTCGACGAGTGCGACCTGGGAAGCCTACCTGGAGGTGGTTGACGCATTTGCGGAGCGCGAGGACGTCAATCCCAACCGGCTCTATGCGATCGGGCATTCGATGGGAGGCACGAGTACGTGGTACCTGATGCGGGATCGCCCGGGATTGCTGGCGGCGGCCGTGCCCAATGCCGGGCAACCGCCGGCTGATGAGGAGGATTATGTCAAGCTGCTCGATACCCCGATTTTGATGATTCAGGGGCATAACGATCATTGGGTGGGTTCATCCTCCTACATCTGGGCCTATGAACAACTGATGGCGGTGAATCATCCCCGGGTACGTTTTTGGGAGATTCAGGATATTGGCCACAGTGGGGGCTCGATGGAGTTAACGATCATCCACCAGTGGATGTATCAACAGGAACGGGGTTCCGAAGCTCCGCCCCAACCGCCTTTCCGCGAATCGGCGGCGCGCTCCTGGCAGGATCGGGATGGGCGGGCGATTGAGGCTGTTTTTCATACCTATGAGAATGGGCAGGTCCACCTCATCCTGCCTGATGATACGCCCGTACAGGTACCCCTGGCGCGTTTCAGTGAGACCGACCGGGATCATTTGTTTGAACTCACCCGGGTACGCATCTGGCGCAATAAGGAAGGGGTTGAAGTGGAGGCCAAATTGCTGGAAGTCAAAGCCGACAGCGTGGAAATCGAACGGGCCG
>JAFIGF010000003.1 GCA_020831535.1 Opitutales bacterium
AGCGGTCCCCGGCTTTGCCGGAAAAAGCGTCCGCCTCCTTCCTGTAGGGCTTGCGCTTGCGCAATGCCGTCGCGCTGTGACCGTTGAAATGTTGTGCTGATGACCGCCCCTTTCCGATGCCCTTCGCAAACCTTTGGCCAGCGCGTACGTCTTCCCGGGCGGCACTTCGCAAGCGAAGGCCCTACAAAAGCGACTTTCCTCAACGGAAATTTGGGGTTCACGCAAAAGGGAAGAGACAGGCGCATTATATAATCCCAAAAAAACCTTTTGCCCTTAGCGGATTTTCGGGAAAACCTACGGCTTATGAGCGATGAGCCCGGAAAGCCGCCCGAGGAAAAGCTTCTGAAAAACCCGCATGACCGGTTTTTCCACAAAACCTTCGGCGATACCAAAAAGGCTGCTCCCTTCCTCCAAAGGGTTTTGCCCGCTGCCCTCAGTGCCGAAATCAACTGGGCTTCTTTGGAACCCCTGCCGGTAACCATGGTGAGCAAGAAACTGCGTGAGCGCGCCTCCGATTTGGTATTCCGGGCGCCCTGGAAAGATCAGGAGACCTTGATCTATTGCCTTTTCGAGCACCAAAGCACCAGTGACCGGCGGATGCCCTTGCGGTTGTTGGAATACCAACTGGGCATTTGGGAGTCCTGGGAGAGCCAGAAAGGCAATTCGGGCAAACCCCTGCCGCTGATCATTCCGGTGGTGCTTTTTCAAGGCCGGGGAGGGTGGCAAGCCCCCGCCAAACTGCATGAAATGATCGCCGTTCCCAAAGACACCGCCGAAAGCACCTGGCAGGTTTTCGTACCCGATTTCCGTTATCAAGTGATTGATCTCCACCAGAAAGAGAGCCTTGAACCCTTCCGCACCTGGCAATACCGGTGCATTCTCTCACTAATGGCCAGTATCTTTCTGTCCGACGACAACGCCCGCATGGAAAAAGCGGTGAAGGCTCTCGGTGATCTATTCCACTGTGACAACGACTTGTCCTTCCTGCAAACCGCTATCGAGTATCTATTCGCCGCCGACGGGGAAATTGACAAAGAGACCTTCTTCCGTCATATTGAAGCAATAGAAGACCAATCTCTCAAAGAAAAAACCATGAGCATCGCGGAAATCCTAAGAACCGAAGGCCGGCAAGAGGGCCGCCAAGAGGGCCGCCAAGAAGGCCGGCAAGAAGGCGAAGAAACGGGCCGCCTCAAAGAAGCGCGCTCGGTCCTGAAGAAGCAACTGAGCAAACGCTTTGGGGATCTTAGCCCGGCCCAGCAGCAAGTCCTCGACGCCGCCCGCCTTGAAAAGATCGAATTCTGGGCCGAGGAAATCTTCGACGCTATCTCCACCGACGATCTCCTCTCCCGCTAAGAAATCGATTTTCTGATGTAATTGACAGAATTCCGCCGAGCCCGCGGCTTCCCGGTAGCGCTGGCTTCAGCCTGCGTATTGGGTTCGAACGGCCAAAAGGGGGTCCGCTTGGCGGGCTCTCGCCCCTTTTGGAAAGGGGACCTTCCGAACAAAATCGGAACTGCGGCTAAAGCACTCAGCTACTTTGCCGCGGCTTCCCGGTAGCGCTGGCTTCAGCTACACCTACCGCGACACCGTGACCACCAGCGCCGCTGGTCGTCGTTTCATGAAAGTCCGCTGCGACTGGATTGAAGAAGAGTAACCAAAAGAGACAAAGAACCCGCCCCTCTCTCCAACCACCCGAGCCCGGAGAGACCACCGCTCAGCGCATATGCGTCAACCCTTGGGGTCCGACTTCGCCAAGATATCTGCCTGTCCTTTGGGAGGAGACAATATAAGGAGCAAGGACATTCCTGTCCTTGGGGAGCCGATCAGGCGACCTGATAGATGGGAGAGTTTTTCGGGGATACCCCATCCCTCCCAAATTCTCAAGGACAGGAATCACCGCTGAGCGGGACACGCCCTCGCCCTCCCCAGGAAACACCCTCGACGCTCAAAAAAATTCGTGTCTATTCGTGTTCATTCGTGGTTCTTTTGGCTGTTTCCTTCTTCCCCCAGCATTTCGTCCGCTTTTTCCCTTTTTCTCTTGCCTTTTTCCCGTAATAACGCCAAAAAAGGAAAAGAAACCTTACGTAACCCACCGAATGACAAACACCTGGAAGCTTCCGACAAAAATTCGAAAAAAGTTCCCCAAAAAAATCCGAAAAAAAGTTTGACTTACCCCAACCAAAGAGCAAAAATCCAGTTCCAAAATCAAGAAATCCCCCTATGAAAAACAAATCAAAATTTCTTATCTTCTCTCTCTCCGCCGCCCTCGCCGCACCCCTCGGCTTACAGGCAGAACCCGTCTCCGTCGCCACTGATCCAGTGGGGTATGTGACGATGGATATAAATGGCTTGCAGGAGGTGTCAGGTGATTCAGCTTGGACTGCAATTTCCGTACCGATGAGAACTGAGATATTCTTTCAAGGCGAGGTTATGGCAGTTGACGAGGAAATTATAAGCTTTTCAGCTGATTCATTGGAGGGGTTAGATTTTTCTGAGTTAGACCCTTTGGGAGATCCTTCATATTACGTGGAGTTGCTTAGCACTGGTCAAATAATAGGTATCCTCGATAATGACGACTCAGGATTAATAATGGAAGGAAATGTCGAACCTGTAATTAATGTCGGAGATAATGTTGCGGTTAGGAAATATAAAACTCTTGCCGATCTCTTTGGCGAAAATAACGAAGTAGGTTTGCTATCTGGTCCTTCCCTAGCCGATTCAGACGTTATTTATTTAATGACTACAGATGGTTCAGGTAGTTGGCAACGGTTTTTCTATCAACAAGGCGACGGGTTTTTCACCGGGACCGGTTGGCGTTTGTTCGGTTCTGGTGAAGATGATATGGATGATTTGTCCATTGCTCCGGATGACGGTGTATTTGTGCTGAGAAAGGAAGAGTCTAACTTAACTGCAACCATATCTGGATCTGTGAAAATGGGCGATTCTCGTCGTATTATTCCTTCAGGCTTTAGTTTAGTTGCTTATACGTTTCCAGTAGATGTTTCCCTTGATGATTCAGGCATATACTCTGAAACTAATGGCTATGTATCAAATGAAAGTATTTCAGACTCTGATATTGTTTGGGTTATGACTCCTTCTGGTAGTTATCAACGGTTTTTCTATCAACAAGGCGATGGATTTTTCACAACTACTGGTTGGCGCAAATTCGGTCAGGGCGAAACCGATCAAGGTGACTTTACAATTCCAGCAGGTTCTAGCGTAGTCATACAACATCGTGGAGATGGATTAGTCTGGGACACAAACCTATAATATTACTTTAAACTTAACTGCTTAAAACATAATATCAAAATGAAAAAAATATCTTGTATTTTACTTTTGTGCATATCTTCTGCTTCTTTAAATGCACAAGTCTTAACAAACATAACTTTTGGATCGCTTCAAGATGCTACTTCTGGTGCTCTATGGCATGATAATGATTTTAATTCTCTTGACTCAGGAGATGGATTATTAGCAATCGGTTATTTCGAAGTAACTCCTTCCTCCTTTTTACCAACAGCTTCAACTTTTGATGATTTTATAGTTTTAGCTGATTCCTCAAGCTTCGGCTCTCCTGTTTCTGGGTTTTTGCGCGTCGAAGCCCCAAATGTTGATATAACCGATGCAGTTGGCATCATCCCATATGTTGCTTTGTTTACTGGCATAACTGATTTTGAAAACATTGAAGATGCTACAGGTTTTGGCTTGTTTCAAGATAGCTCTTGGGATAGTCTCCAAGGTGCTGAGCCGCCAACTCCCACTCCAGATCTTTTTTATAACTTCGGTCCAGACTCTATTTCTGACGTGTTGATTGGTTCGGAAATAGCAGATGCTACCGTAAGCGGCGATACCGACTCAGGTTTTGGATACACAACTGCCATCCCCGAACCCTCCACCTACGCGGCCATCTTCGGCCTTGGGGTTCTTGGTTTTGTGGTTCTTCGTCGGAAGTTCACCAAATAAACAAATTTCCCTCCTCCATCCAAAGGCCCGCGAGCAATCGCGGGCCTTTTTTTGGGTCCAAGACCCGAACCGCTAACGGAATTCCCGCCTCACCAGGCGTAGAACAGGCCCGGGGCACGGAGGGATAAAAAGACCAGGGAAGGGAGGGAGGAAATAAACAGCCCGTTGAAACTACGAAACCCGCGAAACAACGCGAAAAAGAAAAAACAGCCGGAACCACGAATAAACACGAATGAACACGAATCAGAAAGGAAATCTTAGGATCAAAATAGAGAGCTAAAGAAAACCTCCCCTCGTACTTCTCCGGCCCTCTCTCTCCAGACCTTCCTCAGCAAAAAAAATCGTGTCTATTTGTGTCCATTGGTGGTTCTTTTGGCTGTCTCCTTCTTTCCCGGCTGTTTATCAGTGTTCCCTCAGCGCCTGGTAGCGGTCCCCGGCTTTGCCGGAAAAAGCGTCCGCCTCCTTCCTGTAGGGCTTGCGCTTGCGCAATGCCGTCGCGCTGTGACCGTTGAAATGTTGTGCTGATGACCGCCCCTTTCCGATGCCCTTCGCAAACCTTTGGCCAG
>JAFIGF010000004.1 GCA_020831535.1 Opitutales bacterium
TTGGCATAACGCTGCGCCAAATCATCAATCATTAGGTACTGCTCCGGCGTCGCGACCCCACCCGGGACTCGTATGCGGATCATAAAGCAAAAGGCTTTCTCCAATTTGCGTTTGCGCCGGTCCTGACGCAGATCGCGATCATCCTGCAAATACAATCCGTGAAACTTCGTTAAACCAGCATCATCATCCGGAATGCTCCCCGTCACCGGGTCTTCCATGCTTTTCAGCAAGGTTCCCCGTAAAAATTGGCTGGCCTTTTTGACCTCTTCGTTGTGCGCAAGCTTCTTCGGTGCTGATGAATCGGAAATCATAGTTTCAACCTAGCAAATAACCGACAACGGGCAAGTCTAATTGATATTATTCTAGTTTTTAAGTAAAGATAGCAAGAAACCGCTGTCCCGCTCTTTGAACAATTCTTCTTTGGAATTGTCTAAAACTCAGAACCCATATAAGTTTTCACCAATGACTCATTTGCAATCTTCCGTAACGGCCCTCCCCGGCTACCCCCTCCAACGCAAAACCTCTCCCCGAAGTGCTTTTACGATTCTGGAGATCGTGGTGGTATTGGCGATCATCGTGGTGATCGTCTCATTGGGAGTTACCCAGGTAACGCGGATTTTCGACGACTCCAATGAGCAAGCCGCGAAAATCTGGGTGAACGACTCCATACAAGCGCCGTTGACCACCTTCCGCATTCACATGGGACGGTACCCGACTACCGAGGAGGGTCTCCAAGCTTTGATTACCGACCCCACCGGGGGTTCCGGCAATTGGCGGGGGCCTTACATGAACGCCAATTCCGTCCCCAAGGACCCTTGGGGAAATGAATACCAATATCGCTTTCCCGGCCAGCGCAACCAAGATGGCCCCGATGTTTTTTCCTTCGGGCCGGATGGAGTGGACAGCGACCAAAACATCGGTAACTGGTGAGTTTGCGCGCAGGCTTTACTCTTCTTGAGCTGATTCTGGTGATGGCCCTAATCGCCCTGGTGGGCGGATTATCCATCGTTGCCATCAATGTCGTGATCGATTTCGATGAAGACCGAAGCGTCGAAACGCACCTCCAAAATGCCATCATGGAGGCACGCTATCGAGCCCTTTCCGACAATGAGGAAACCCTCCTTCGCTTTGATTCGGAAAACCGGAAATTCATCGTTAGAAACCCCTCCGGCACGCACGAGTTTGGTCCTGTCGGACAGGAGAATTTTCCCGTGGAATTTGAATTTCAGCAACGCCGCGCCCGCATGGACATGATTCTTATCCGCGGCCAACTGGTCGATACCCGGGCCATCGAACGGGTTCGATTTTTTCCCGATGGATCTTCCGAACCCTTTCTGGCCTCTTGGGCCGCCGAGGGTTTCCGGCAAGAACGGGAGTTTGACCTATGGACCGAAGCCCACTTTGCTATCCCCTAGATGACCCGTTCCGATCCCCAGTCCCCCCCTGTTTTGCCAAAAGGGTTCGTGACCTGGCAAAAGGCCCTGACTCAAATGCCCGAGGATTGGGTCGGCCAATCCTACTGGCAAAAACGTCTCGATGATTTCGCCGATGAATGGCAAAATCTGTCCCTGAGTGCCAGCGCAAGCTCTTTGGAAATTGCGCTAATCGGCCCGAAGAACAGCGGCAAGACTCTTTTCGCCCAAGGCTTGGCAGGTCTCTCCAGCAAATCCGAATCCTTCGGCCCCGGACTAAAGTCAGCCTCCGGCACCGACCGGGTGACATGGTATGGAAGTTCACCGCCGAAGAACTACAATCCTCAACGGGAGTCTTTTGTCGAGACCTCTCCTTTGGAGAATTTGATTCCTGGCAAAGAAGTGCGACTCGCCGACGTTCCGGGATCCAACGAACTCGACAAAGATCGCGCCCAAAACGCCCAGAAGGTTTTGCAAAGAGCAGCTATCAAAATTCTTTTATTGCCCGCCAACCAAGCCGAAGACCGGGAATGGACGGATTACCTGAAAGACGCACGGGGCGGTTGGGTTTTACCGATTTTGAATTTAATTCGAACCGATGAGCAAAATGACTTGGCCTCTCACCTGCTTGAGCGCTTACGCGAAGGACACGCCGCCGAGCAAATTCTCCCTCCACTACTGATCCCAGACTGGGGCCTGTCGGGCCCGAACGAGGTTCCCCAAGTCGCCCTGCAAAAAGCCATCAAGACGATATGCCAAACCTTGGCAACACACCTCCAGGACCTCTCCGAAGAAGCCATTCTGGCTCCGGAACGGCAAGGACGATGGGAAAACTTCCAGCAGCAATGGATCCGTGATTGGTCACAACAATTTCCCCACACCCTTCCTTTGGTCGAAAAATTTGAAACGCTCGAAGGCGAACTCCCGGATTACCTGGCCCGGATTCTTTTCCAACAGAACGCCAGCTTCCGCTACCACTACCAGTTGCAGGTCCTATCCCGCTTCTGGACGCAAAGTCCCGGCTGGCTCTTTCCCTGGAAGGGGTTTTTAGGCGCAGCCACCGTTTTACGGGGTGCTCTGGGAAAAATCCCCTTCCTGTTTTTGGGCAGTCTTCCCTCGGCCGCCGTCTCCGCCTTTCAAGCAATTCGCAACACCGCCTCACTCAAGGCATGGAAGCAAACCGTTTCCCGCGACCCGTCCGCTGAAATCCAAAAAGAACTGAGCGAGGAAATGATTCCGGTCCTCAGCCAACTGGATCGTGCCCTGGCGATTGATTTGGACCTTTCCTTGAAAAACACAAGGGAAACGTGGGAGAACGAGCATCGGGTTTCGTTGCTGGGAATCAGCCCTTTTCTGCGAAAAAATCAAGAGCTCATCGAAAAACATCTGGCGGCTACTACTCCAGGGCGATTCACCGCCACCCTCGCAGGATTTATCGGTTTCTTTCTCTTTTGGGGTATTTTTCTCTGGCCTTTAATCGGCCTCTACGTGGATCATTTTCAAGCGATTAACAACTTGTGGCAGGGGTCGACACAAGGTTCTTGGGCCCTCTTTCCCTCTGGGGCGGGGTCTACCTTCCTAACCACCTTCGTTCTCGCCCTGTTCCCCGTTTTGCTATTCATCGCCTTTCTTCACTCCCTTCTGCTCGCCCCCCGGCGAATGCAGCGATCACTCGAAAACCTCCGGGAGAAACAGGAAATGTTGTTGCAGCAATACCACACCGCTGACCGGCTCCGCATTGCCCTCTCCCATCCCACCTTGCAAGCCCTTCGGATCTTGGGAAAAGGACAAGGAAAGACCTGCCCACCGAATGGGCCGAAGGCCAACTGAGCCACCGCACAAACCGCACAGCTCGCCCCCTACGGAACGTACTCCCAAACGGTTTCCCTAGAGTTTCGCACAGTAGGCTTTCATTCTTTCCAAGCCCTTTTCGATTACCTCGTCGGAGGTTGCATAACTCAGTCGCAAATACCCGTCAGCCCCAAAGCCTTCTCCGGAAACCACCGCTACTTTCTCTTTTTCCAAAAGTTCGGTCGCAAACTTCGTCGAGGTTAGCCCCCAGTCAGGATTGATTTTCGGAAAGAGATAAAAGGCTCCTTGCGCCAAGCTACACTCCACGCCGGAAATTTCTTTCAATCCTTGGAAAAGCTTTTTCCGTCGGCGATCAAAAACCACCAGCATCTCCTTGATCGCCGCCCGGGCCGCATCAGGATTCTGCAAGGCCGCCAAAGCTCCATACTGGGCAAACGTGGTCGCATTGGAAGAGGTCTGGCTCTGCAGACTACTCACCGCTTTGGCGACTTCATCCGGAGCCACCATGGTCCCCAACCGCCAACCAGTCATCGAAAAGGTTTTACTGAACCCCGCAACGGTGATGGTTGACTCCGCCGCATCCGGACCAAAAGAGGCAATACTGTGATGCGTCACATCATCGTACAACAGATACTCATATATTTCATCCGCCAGAATCCAAACTCCATGGCTTAGACAGACTTCAAACAAGGCTTCCATCTCCTTACGCGTATAAACCGCACCCGTCGGATTGGAGGGGCTGTTTAGAATTACCATCCGGGTCTTTGGCGTCAAAACCTCCCGCAATTGCTCCGGAGTGATTTTAAATCCCTGCTCAATCCCCGCCATAACATAAACGGGAGTACCGCCAGCCAGCTTGATCATTTCCGGATAACTAACCCAATACGGCGCGGGTACCACCACTTCATCCCCGGGACTACAAGTTGCCCGAATGGCCAGATAACAGGAGAACTTTCCACCAGGGCTGACCACTACATTTTTCGGTTCCGCCCGGGTGATGCCGTTTTCGTTTCGATATTTCTCCGCCAGCGCCCAACGCAAATCAGGGATCCCCGCCGCCGGAGCATACTTTGTTTTTCCCTCATGCAAAGCTTTAATTGCCGCTTCTTTAATGAATTCAGGCGTGTCAAAATCCGGTTCTCCAGCGCCAAAACCACATACGTCTTCACCAGCGGCTTTCAACGCTTTGGCCTTGGCATCAACCGCGAGAGTTGGCGAAGGAGAGATATTACGAGCCCAGAGAGAGAGAGGAAGTTTGCTGTTTTGCATTAACCATAAAGGGAAGTCTGGCGCAGCCCATTTGTCAAAACATCTCAGCCTCCGATAACCAGTTTTTTCGGGTAACCGAAAAAATGATCGAAAACTACCGCTTTGGAGAAACCTTACGCACCAATCCCCGCGACAGACACCATCCCGCGAAGGCCGAAAGCATCAACAAAAACGCGGTTACCAGATCGGGTCGCCCAATGACCCACCCGGCCCCCGCCCCCAGAAGTGCAACAGCCAGAAGAAAACCAAGAAAAAAGGAACTCCTCCGGTGTCCATGCTCTTGATTTAACCACCACAACAAACCCAATAAACTGAGTCCGGCAAACTGCGAAACCCAGAAACTCCAATGGTTTTCCAGAAGTTTGCCCTCAACCCGAAAAGCCAAACTCAAAAGCAAAAAAAACGCTTGGTTGAAAAAAAGAAACCCAGCCACCAGAAGATGCCCCATAAACTTTCTTTGCTCCACATTAGGTCCTTCTCCCCCCCCGGAAACCGAATCTGCCATGGCACAACCCAAGCAACAAAACACCGGTTCAGTTGTACGACGAATTACCCCGCGCAACGGTAAACCACAATAGCTGCAGGGAATGTTTTCAGGGGTTGGTTGCGGTTTGTTTTCCATAAATTCGGCCGTCCGTTATTCTGGATGCGGAAGTTCGCCATCACGGGTTTATCGCTCCCTCGATAATTTAGCGTGGGTTGGAGGTTCGCCTTCGTGTTTATTCCAGTCCATTCGTGGTTCCATTATTTTAGGGTTTTTCAGCAAAACGCCTTAAAGCTTCTTCACGGTCACGACGAATCTGCGCGGAAAGCTCGTCCAGGGATTCGAAACGCTGTTCCGGACGGAGCCGAAAAACCCATTCCACCTCGAGAACCGAACCCTCCCCCCAGGGAGAGCCCCCGGACAATAAATGAACCTCCAACTGCGGCTGTGTCGCCCCACTTTCAACCGTCGGTCGCATCCCTAAATTGGCCACCGCGTTGCTGGATTCAGCATGATTCACGGAACCCACCCGTACCCCATAAACGCCAAGGGCCGGCAAAAGATCATACGTCCAGGGAAGATTTAACGTGGGAAAACCTATCTTGCGGCCCAATTTCCGCCCTGCTCTTACTTCGCCCCGAACATGATAAGGCCGCCCCAATAGCTTATTCGCTTCCTCGATTTCTCCCTTTTGCAAATGGCTACGAATCCGACTGCTGCTTACCGGACCGTCAGCATAGTGAACCCGCTCCATAGCCTCTACCCCAAACCCGACCTCCGGCCCATGCTTGCGGAGAGTTTGCGCATTGCCTTTCCGCCCTTTCCCATAATGCCAGTTGGCTCCGACAAAGACCTTTTGCAAATCGGGATAACGGGCCTTCAACCAACGGGGAAAATCCACCGCCTCAATCGAGGACAAGCCGGAATCGAAAGGTAGTTCAATGACTTCCTCCACCCCAAGAGATTCCAACAAATGGGTTCGCCGTTCGGCCGGATAAATCATCCGGGTGGGCTGAGGAGATTTAAAAAATACACTGGGATGCGGCCAAAAAGTCAAAACACCCGCTCGGCCTCTGTTTTTTCGCGCCTCTGCGATGGCTGACTTAATCAGGCTTTGATGTCCAATATGAACCCCATCAAACATCCCGATCGCCAAAAAAAGTGGGGCCTTGTCGGAATCTTTGAAAGACTTGCTGGACTCTTCGGTATAAGGGATCATCAGGATCGTGAAATCCAGGAGTCATGATTTTGCCGCACTCGGCAAAAATTGTGAAACCGGAAGGAGTCTGGCCAACAAATCCAGTCGGGGCAAAGCCTCCAACTCTGCCAAAGGCAAGGCATCCTCAATCCGGAGTTCATCGATAGCGGTTCGCCGAAGGGCCGACAAATGAGCTCCACAACCCACTTTTTCCCCTAGGTCATGGGCTAGCGTGCGGACGTAAGTCCCCTTTGAACAGCGAACCCGGAAATCCATCACGGGCGGATTCCAGGCAAGCAGCTTATACGAGGAAATATTGATAAAACGAGGTTCTCGTTTCACCTCTTTTCCCTTCCGAGCCATTTTATAGAGAGGTACGCCGTCGATTTTGATGGCCGAATGCATCGGCGGCATTTGATATTGGTCCCCTTTGAAGGACCGAAGATGCCCCTTTAAATCATCCTCCGAAAGCTCCGGAACGGGACTAGTCACCAAAACCTCCCCCTCGGCATCTTGCGTATTTGTCACTTGCCCGAAAGTAACGGACCCTTCGTATTCTTTGTTCAAACTGATCAGATATTGCGAAGCCTTTGTTGCCTTGCCAATTAAACAAAGTAAAAGTCCCGTTGCCATCGGATCAAGCGTACCGGCATGCCCAATACGTTTCATCTTAAACTTCTTGCGAAGCTTCGCAATCACATCGTGAGAAGTAAAATCGGTGGGTTTATCAACCAGCAAAAGGCCTTCAGGGTTGTTCGGATCCATCATAATGTATTAAGTTCTTGTAATGCCTGCCGGCAGCTAAAATTCTTCCTCCTGCCCCTCCCCTTTGGTCTCCGCCAAAAGCTTTTCCGCGGCTTCCTGAAACTGCGGAAGAAACTCACTGAAAGACCCCTTCCAGGTAAAACCAGCAGCACAGGCATGGCCGCCTCCACCAAAATTTCCCGCTAACATATCCATACGAAACGTTTCATCCCCGGAACGCAGGCTCCCTTTAACCTCCCCCTCGCGAATTTCAAAATAAGCCGCAACCTCCACCCCGTCCAGAGAACGCCCATAATTCACAAAGCCTTCCGTTTCCTCATAGGTGGCTCCCGTCTCGGCAAAATCATCCTCTTCTACCCAAGTATAACAAAGCAATCCTCCGGCGACTACCTCCATTCGATCCAGAATCCGCTGCAATAGTTTCATCCGGGATAAACTCTCCCTTTCATAGATAAGCTGAGCGATTTTGGAGGGAGATGCCCCCATCCGAACAAGATAGGCCGCCAACTGCAGCACCTGCCCCGTGGTCGAAGGGTAGGTGAAATTTCCCGTATCAGTAACAATCCCCGCCCATAACGCCTGTGCAGTCAATTCATCCACCGGAAAATCACAGTCAATAAACAGCCCCGCCAATATTTCGCAGGTTGCCGATGACTGAGCCTTCACCAAGTCAAAGGTCGCAAAACCTTCGTTGCTTCGATGATGGTCAATATTGCCGAGGATTTCCGGCAAATTCTTTTCCATTTCCGGACCAACCCGCGAAACATCTGAACAATCAACCAGTATGACCTTTTCCCCGGAAAATACCCAGGGAGCCCCATGGTAAAAAGGAACCCCCTCGGCGATGAAATTTACCCGCTTGGGAATGATGCTTTCATTCACTGCAAACGCTTCTATATTAAGCGCCTGCAAAACCCTTACCAACGCTACCTGAGCCCCGATGCAATCGCCATCCGGCCGACGGTGCCCCACTACGGCAACCTTCTGCCCGCGACACTGCAAGAGAAGTTCTTTAAAGGCAGAATGAAGGCCGGGAAAGTACATGATTAGATTCGTCTCAGTCGCCCCGTCTCGGCTCTTCGGCCTCGTCATGAACTTCCAACTCATCCATCAACGCCAACAGAGAACTCCCCTCCGCCAGCCCACGATCTTCCCGGAAGTGTAATTCAGGTAGATATTTCAGCACAATACGACGTCCGACTTGTTGGCGCAGATCAGAACGGATTCGGGACAACAAGGAACGCGCGTTTCGCTTCTTTTCCTCATCCCCAATGACCGAGTAAAAAACCTGCGCTTGCCGCAAATCCGGAGCCGTATTGACCGAAGTTATGGTAATCGCCACCGATTCGGCCTGATAACGGGTATGCAAAACTTCACTGATCTCACGGTGAAGAAGCTCATTCACTCTGACGGTTCGCTTGGGCATTTACTAAAGATCCTATAGGGAAGGCCGCTTTTGTACGACTTGAAAGGTTTCTATGCTGTCACCTTCGGCAAAATCATTGAATCGATCCAAGCCGATACCACATTCATACCCGGCGCGAACCTCGGTCGCATCCTCTTTGAAGCGTTTGAGGGTGGAAATCTTGCCTTCGAAGATAACCTCTCCTTTACGCAACACCCGCGCCGCAGCATCCCGCCGAATATGTCCCTGGGTCACCAAACAACCAGCCACTTGCGCACGCCCCACCGGGAAAACTTGCCGGACCTCAGCGGCCCCGACCTTGGTTTCCTCTAAGACCGGATCCAACATTCCCGCCATAGCTTCCTTCACTTGATCAAAGAGTTCGTAAATTATGTTGTGTAGGTAAATTTCAACTCCATGGTGCTTGGCAATTTTCGTCACACCATTTTCCTGACGCACGTTAAATCCGATAATTACCGCACCGGAGGTACTCGCTACCATGACATCATTCTTGGTGATCAGCCCCACATCTCCGGCAACCACCTCAACATCAACCTTGTCACTTTGAATCGCTTCAAGCATTCCTTTAACGGCTTCCAAAGAACCCTGCACATCACATTTCAAGACAGCTTTCAGGGTCTTCTTCTGCGTACTGGCAATCGCCGCGAAAAGATCGTCAACTGTGGGAGCCGATCCTTCCGGCTCATCGGCAACCGTAGCACGCTTACGCGCTTCGAGATTTTCGGCGGCTTCCACTTTGGCTACTTTTTCATTTTTTACGACCTTGAAAGTAGCCCCGGCTTCCGGGGCATCCGACCAACCAATTATCCGCACTGGCGTGGAAGGGGGTGCCTTTTTAAGATTTTTTCCATGGTCGTCGAATAGAGCCCGGGCCTTGGCATAGCACGTTCCACACACCAAAGCATCACCCTGTTTTAGAGTCCCTTTCTGAATAATAACTGTTGCACTTGCCCCGCGGCCAACTTCGACTTGGGCCTCCACCACCGATCCTTCGGCAGGGCAATCGGGGTTGGCCTTCAGCTCCATGATTTCCGTCTGCAGATTGATCATCTCTAAGAGCTGCTCTATTCCTTCCCCCTTGAGCGCCGACACCGGAACTGTAATCGTTTCTCCGCCCCACTCCTCCGGAGCCAGATTTCGTTCCTGCATTTGCTGCTTAACCCGGTCCAGATTCGCCCCCTTGGTGTCGATTTTGTTAATCGCCACGATAATCGGAACTCCGGCTTCACGGGCAAACTTGAGAGCCTCGTCGGTCTGTGGCATAAAACCATCATCCGCCGCTACCACCAAAATGGCGATGTCGGTAAGCTCCGCGCCACGAGCCCGCATTTTGTTAAAAGCCGCATGCCCCGGTGTGTCGAGAAAGGTGATCAATTTGCCGTCTTTTTCAACTTGATAACCACCAATGTGTTGGGTGATGCCCCCGAACTCTCCCTTGACTACGTTGGCTGAACGGATTCGGTCCAATAGAGTCGTCTTCCCATGGTCCACGTGACCCAAAATACAAATAACCGGAGGACGTTCCTGCAGAAGCTTGCTCTCGTCGACCTTGGGCTTTTCCTTCTTCTTCGCTCCCCCTTGTGCACTTTCCCCACGGTGCTTGACCTCGAGGAGATAGCCATGTTTGGCCGCGACATCCGAAGCCACTTCCTCCTCAATCGTCTGATTCATGGCGGCAAAAATATTCATCTCCATCAATTCGGAAATCAGCCGAAAGGGCTTTACTCCTAAAAGATTGGCAAAATCCCGGACCACGATCGGTGGTTTGATTTGCAGAATTTTCGCATCGTCTCCCGACACGGCAGATTTGCCTGTATCCTCGCCTTTATCTTCTTCGCCCCGTTCAGCGGATGGAGTCGAGGAAGAACGGGGAGCCGAGGATGGCGGAGGGGGCGGAACACCCGGGCCTCGCCGGGCTGGTGGAGGCGGAGGCGCAACCGGAGGGCGACCAGCTGTAGGTGGAGGGGGCGGAGGACCACGACGCGCTGGCGAAGGCGGCGGGGAGGGATTGGGCGAGGAGGCTTCTTTTTTAGCCTCCTCAGCCTGCGCTTTCTCCCGTTCCAGATCTTCCTTCGATTTCACAAAAACCCCACTCGGCAAACCACTGCTACCTTCCCCACTTTTCGGCTCTGCGGCTTTCGGGGAAGTCGGTGCTGACCCCGCAGGCGTTTTTGGCTGAGGAGGGGGAGGCGGCGGAGGTGCGGAGGAGGGTCGGGGCGAAGGAACCGGAGAAGGCCTTTTGCTGCCCTCTTCTAAAGTCGGTGCCACCTCTGGCTTTTCCTCTTTCTCTACTTTCATTTCCTCCGAATCGGGTTTTGACTCTTTTTGCGAAGATTTAAATTCTTCTATGATCGACTCAGCGTCAATGTTGTTGATCGTGCTGGAAGCACTTTTTACGTCAAAACCTCTCTCTTTTAGGAGAGCGAGAAGCTCCTTGTTCTCCATTCCGATCTCTTTGGATATTGTGTATATGCGGGTACTCATTAGTGGCTGTTATTAAAATTAAAGTATATTGGAAAGGACAGCCACCAATGTTTGCGACTGTCTTAATGGACCGTGAGCGTTTTCACGGCTGAGCGTTTTGCTGGGCGAAGAATTCTTGCACCCGTTCCAGTACAAAGGCGGCCTCCTCTGAGCTAAAGCCGGCCTCAACCAAATCGTCCGGCTCAACTCCGGAAAACGTTTCCGGACTGACAAATCCGACCGCGACCAAACGAGTTGCCAGATCACCTTCCAATCCGGGAATCTGCGTGATCGCATCGGCGGCCATTTTCTTTTTGTCTTCGAAATCAAGCTTTTGCTTTCGCTCTTTGTGAATATCGAGCTTCCAACCCAACAAACGGGAGGTCAAACGGGCGTTCTGCCCTTTCCGGCCAATGGCAACGGCCAGATCATCTTCCGAAACCTCGAAAGTGATCTTTTTGCTGCGACGATCAAGATCAATATTCTTCGGCACCGCCGGTCGTAAGGTCTCCGTCAAAAATTCGACCGGATCCTCGGAATACCGAACAATATCAATTTTTTCGCCGCCCAACTCTCTGACGATGCTTTTTACTCTGGCACCTCGGGCACCTACACAGGCCCCCACAGGATCTACCTTGCTGTCATTGCTCAAAACTGCGATTTTCGTCCGGTAACCGGCTTCCCGGGCCAACGCACGGAGAACAACCGTTCCATCAGCAATCTCCGTAACTTCAAGTTCAAACAAACGACGAACAAATTTCGGGTGAGCCCGGGAAAGGATAAGCTCCGGTCCACGGTTGCTGTTATCGATTTTCAAAAGCAAACACCGGATACGCTCCCCAGGTGAGTAGTCTTCGCCCGGAACTCGCTCCCGATGAGGCAGAAGGGCCTCAGCTGTACCGAGTTCGACTATCAAATCCCCTCTCTCACGGCGACGAACGATTCCTGAAACCACATCCCCAACCTGATCCTTGAAATGGTCGTAAATTCTTTCCTTTTCAAACTGTCGCAGCCTTTGCATAATGCCCTGACGGGCCGCTTGGGCGGCAATTCGTCCTAAAAACGAAGGGTCAATCTCACGCTCCACGTAATCTCCCAACTCAACTCCCGGCTTCAGCAAGCGGGCTTTCTCCAAGTTGATCTCAGACTTGGGGTCGCTCATTGAGTCGACGACTTTAAGGAGGGTCCATGCTTGCAGATGACCATTGCGTGGATTGATCTCAACTTTGATCTCCTGGCCCGCGTTCACTCCCTTCGCCGCGGCATTTTTAATGGCCGTGGAAATGATGGAGATCATCTCGTCGCGGGTGATCCCCTTTTCTTTTTCCATGTATTCCAGGATGGATAGTATCTCAGCGCTCATGTATTTGGTTTGGCGTATAAATAAAAAAAGCGAGCCAAAGCTCACTTCGTTCAGTGTGCAAAAACGAAATCTTGAAATGCCGCCAAAGAAATGTCAAGAGTCCAACCACAGACATTCTCCTTTCTGTCTTTTCATCTCTTTTACAATGCCCGAACCCAAACTTGCCTCCAGTCACGATCTTCAAACAAGTAGGATTTTCCGTTGCCTCTCCGTGGGATTTCTTATGGGAACGGCGAATCTGGTCCCCGGCGTCTCCGGCGGAACGATCGCCTTGATTTGCGGGGTTTACGAAAAACTTATATTTTCTCTCCGCACCCTGGATCGAAAATCTTTCTCTCTTTTTCTCCGCGCGGACTTACACGGACTTTGGGAACGGGTTCCCCTCGTATTTCTCGCTTCCCTCGGTTTTGGTGTGGTGTTGGCGTTCCTCAGCATGGCCCACCTGCTGTCTTTCCTTATCAATTCCTACCAGAGTTTCCTCTGGGCCTTTTTCACCGGTCTCATCGGCGGATCGATCCTCTTCGTCGGCAAGGAGGTCGGGACTTGGAATGCAACCAAACTGTGTCTCTTTCTACTGGCTACCTTGAGTGCGGTCCTTCTGACCGGACCATTTTCCATCCAAATGCCCACGGAAGCTCCCTTTTTGGTCTTGGGCGGAATGATCGCCGTAGCCGCCCTCCTCCTCCCAGGCCTCTCAGGCTCCCATGTATTAGTCGTTATCGGCCTCTATGGCTTTATCCTGGAAGCTTTTACCTCGCTTGAATTGAAAAATCTGGCTCTTTTTGGCAGCGGCATGGCCATTGGCGTTCTCGCTTTCGCACAAGCTATTGGGGCCTTGCTGAAAAGAGCGCGAAGTGCCGTTCTCGCCGTATTGACCGGTTTTATGGCAGGCTCCTTGCCTGCCGTATGGCCTTGGCAGAGAACGATAACCGAGCGCATAAATAGTGCTGGGGAAGCAGTTCCTCTACAGCAAATACCAATATTTCCAAGTTCCCCACCCGGATTGGCCGAAGGGACTATCCTTTTCCTATGCCTTCTCGCAGGCCTGTCTTCCGTCTATCTTCTAACCCGCCTTCAGGATAAAAAGCTTCCGGATTCCAAAGAATCAAACACTGCATAGAAAAATTTGCCAATTTAGAATCATGCTTACCTCATAGGAGTCACGACGGAAACCAAAAAATAACTTTGCCTACCTATCTCTTGGCTTTAGCCAGAAAGCGTTCCATTGCCGCGAGAGTTTCCTCTCCAAGATGATGCTCTATGCCCTCTGCATCTTCCCTCGCTGCATTCTCAGGGACCCCCAGGGCCAAAAGAAATGACTCCACCGTGCGATGCCTCTCATAACATTCAACCGCCAGTTTCTCCCCTTTCCGGGTCAACGCAATCCCTTTGCTCCCACGCTCAACCAAACCCTCTTTTTCCAACTTTTCCAAAGCCCGAATGACCGTCACATGTGAAACCCCAAAAACTTCCTGCAAGTCCACGACTCTAACGCCATCCCCCCTTTGCGAGAGTAAATAAACTGCCTCGACGTAGTCCTCTGTTCGCTCATCCCGATGCTGCAGCCTCACGGCACGATGAGCGTCAGACATCAATCCCGGAGAGGGAGCGTTATTAGGGGAAATCTCCATTTAATGAAACTTCCGCAAAAGAAAATAGAGGTCAATAGTAAGTATTTCCTTCTTCCAGTTTAAACCAAACCCCATTCCCCAAAATTCCCAAACCCCTATTTCTCCGATCTTCGAAATATTTTCTGACCTGCGAATACTCCCCGACATACCTCTTTGATTGAATCCCCTCCAAGTTGAAGGAATTCCTCAGCAATCTTTCTCACAAAGTCTTTTGCTCCAATGACCCCTCCGCAAAGTAGTGAACGGAAAAACCTCCAGTTTTTCTTTTTCAAAGCATCCTTCCCTCTTTTACGCTGAGTCAAAATTCTGGCCATTTCCTCCTTCGCCCCATCGCCCCCGGCCTGCCCCAACAACAGCATCCGGTATTCCCGCAACACCTCCTTACCCCACTCATCCCCTCGCAAACCGCGCAAAATCTCCACCAACCGCGCCTGCGGCTCGCCCTCCTTCTCCCCTTCCCCATACCCGCTGAAGGCATAATCACGCGGATCCTCCACCAACCCCGCCCGCACCGGATTCAAGTCGATATACGCCGCCATCACCAACAACGCCGTCCCACTCCCCTGCACCAGCACACTCTTGAAACGATCACTCCACAACGGGCCATAACGGTCATGATTCGCATTGTACCAAATGCTCACCTGTTGCTTGTAAATCTTCACAAACGCCGACAAATCATGCATCCGCGAACGCAGACTCAAACGCAT
>JAFIGF010000017.1 GCA_020831535.1 Opitutales bacterium
CCCCAGGAAAATGGCTCCGTCTTCCCTCACCGAGATGATTCCCCGACCGGACAAATCCTCAGACACCCGGGATTCCTCCGATTCCGGCAAATCCAGCTCCACTGTCCGATCAGCCTGCGCCAAAGTACCGACTGTCATAAAAAAAACCAGCAGCAAAAAGACCATATCAATCATGGGAGCCATTTGAAAAGCCTCCGAAGGCCGCTGCTTTTTCTTTAAACGCATTGGGTAAATGAAAAGAGTTTCTTTTACCCTCAGCAAGCAGGAAGCATGTCAGTCTACCATGGTTTTTCATTTCCGTAACAGATATTGAGGGACTGTCCCTTGATTCTTGACAGTTATATGTAGAGGGTCTGCCCCTTTATTTTTGACACTGATGAGATAAAAATCGCTTCTTGCGGTTTGCCTCTGCTTTGGTCTGTTTCCATAATGGTCTCCGATGTCGCAAACTTTGCCCAAGTTGATCAGTACGGATTTTGATGGGACGCTGGTTCACCATGATCACGATCCGGTGGATTTCCGGCCTCTTTGGGAATTTCTGACTTATTTGCAAGAGGCGCACGGGGTTCTTTGGGCGATCAATACCGGCAGAGATCTCGATTTCACCTTGTGCGGACTGGAAGATTATCAAATCACGGCCAAACCCGATTTTCTGCTCACGATGGAGCGGGAGATTCATCTTCCCGCCCAAGAGGGAGGGTCGTCTGCCTGGGTTCCCCATTTAGCCTGGAACGAGCGTTGCCAGGAGGATCATCTGGCTTTGGAGCAAAAAATCACTCCGCAGTTACATTCCTTCCATCAGTTCTTGAAAATGGAAACTACGGCCAATCCGGTCATCGAAGGGGGCCGTTTTGTTGGCATCGAAGCCTCCACCGAGCAGGAGCTTGCGCAAATCGTTCTGCGGATGGAGGACTTCTTTGCAAAAGCCACCGAATTCAGCTACCAGAGAAATGGCATTTACTTACGCTTTTGCCATATCAATTACCACAAAGGCGCCGTGCTGCAGGAATTGTCGCGAATGCTCTCGCTGGAACCTTCACAGGTCTGTGCGGCAGGGGATAATTTCAACGACTTGGCCATGCTTGAACCGACTTCTGCGGAGTACCTTATCGCCCCCGTAAACGCTATCCCGGAAGTAAAAGAAGCCCTGCGCAAACACCGTGGCATCATTGCCGAAGAGATTGCGGGCCTGGGTGTTTTGCAGGCCCTCAAGACGATTTTTATGGCGAAAGAGGCTTGACGAGGGGTGAGATTTTTTTCTAAATAAAATCTTTCCCTTGTGGTGGATGTAGCTCAGTTGGTTAGAGCACTGGTTTGTGGTACCAGGGGCCGCGGGTTCAAGTCCCGTCTTCCACCCCATTTTTTCAAAAACGAGGAACCCCGCTCAGGACGTTTGCTAACAACCTGATGATCGGGCAGCCAAGGGTGTTCGGTCATATATTCCCCGCAAGGCTCTTTCAGCCTGGCTCCTTTACCCAAAGTCCGCATTCGACTGGCCCGAGTTCAATAGCCTCAGGCGTTAACAAAGCTCCGCTTTCCACTCCCTCCTCATCATCCCAAAAAAAGCGATCCGCATCGGCCTGTAAACGCCAGGAATGAGGGTTCTCTTCCCATTTCATATGAACCGGATGAGTATGAGGGTTGATGGCTAAAAGTAATTGTGGTCCGGGTATTTCCCCATTGGCATTGAAATGCACCGCCATGGCAGAATTTTCTTCCCCATAGTAAAACCGAAAAAAACTGTCCGCCGGACGACGACCCAAGCGGAGGGCGCGGCCCGCAGTCGAGCGGCGAAAACGAATCCAATGGGCAAAATAACGGTGGCTATCACCTCGCTCATTCATCAAGTCGTAATCAATCGCATTGAGGTGACCTTTTTGGTAGGTATTGTGATCGCCTTCCTTGGAATGCAGGTAATCCTGCCCGGCATGAAACATGGGAATCCCCACGGAACCCATTATCATCGCCGCCATGAGATGTGAACGCCGTCGATCCAAATCGGTTGGGTGACGCCCATTATGATCATCATTCTCAGTAATTCGATCGATCCAGGTATAGTCATCATGCGATTCGCAATAGTTGACCGTTTGGGCTGGCCAAGCCGCAAAATGCTCGGGCGATCCGGTGAGAAAATAGCGAAGTCCGTCATGGTTCCCCTCTTCCCGCAAATATTCCAAAACAAAATCACGAAAGCCATCATTCCAAGAGCTGAAACCGGTGGACCGGAGGGCTTGCGCAATGTGTCCACGAAAACTCCAGGGTTCGGCAATTAAAATTATACCGGGCTTTATCGCCTTGAGGCGTTTCTCCACCTCGCGCAGAGTCTCCACCCCAACCAACTCGGCAAGGTCGAAACGAAAGCCGTCCACATTGAATACTTTGACCCAATACTCCAGACTGTCCAGGATGAGACGTCGGGTCATCGTCGCGGAGGTGCGCAAATCGTTTCCACACCCACTCCAATTTTCCAAGGAACCGTCAGGGGCCAATTCAAAGTAGTAGTACTTGTCCAGATACAATAAATGCCCCGGCACGCCGACATGGTTGTACACCACATCGACGATAACCGACTGCCCGCGCTGGTGGAAAGCCTCCACCAATTCTTGTAATTCCCGAATTCCCGAGGCTTTGTCCGGCCGTAGGGAATAAGAACTTTCCGGAGCAAAGAAGTTAATCGTCATATACCCCCAATGGTATTCCGAGCGATGGACCGCGTCGTTCTCCTGCAAAGGTTGAAGCTCCACTCCGTTGGTCCCCAGCTCACTCAGATAAAAATCCTCGGCCTCCACCCATTTGCGCAGCCCGACAAAACCTTCCCGTTCCCGCTTTTTCATTTTCACGGGAGCCTTGGCGACCAAATCCCGCACGTGCGCCTCCACCACTGTCAGATCGTGCCAACAAGGAGGTTGAAAAGGGGTGAATTTGAATTTCAAGGCCTCGTCAGGAACAATAATTCCCGGCCCGTTCGGCCCAATGGTCGCTCTTGCATAAGGGTCAAGAATGGCATGTTCAGGGTCAAAGTGACTCCATGGCCCATCTGGCCCATCCGCAAAAAACCAATAGTACCATCCCTGGTGCGAACCCGGCAGATGAATTTTCCAACACAGGGAGCCATCCCGTTCCATGGGCACCTTCTTTGCCTTGTGCTTCTCCGACAAGGAGGCAAAACAGGAAACCCAGAGCTGGTCGGCCCGCGGGGCAAAAACCCGAAAAAGCGTTCCCTTGCCATCTGGGATAGCCCCCAGGGGTCCGGTGTCCAGGGCTTTGGTAAAGACCTGGTTCGGCCAAAGGGGAAAAGGCTCCACAGATTCCTCACCACCCCATTCGACCGCCAACTGTTCATCGAGAAAGATATCGTTCCCAGCCTCAAAGGCAAAGGTATGGGCGCCCGTCCGCTCAGCCTCGAGGCGATAGTTCTCATTGCCCTCCTCATCCTGCTCCCAGTTTGCAGACTCCCGGGGAACCGGCAACCACTGTCCCTCCCCGGTGACAAACTTAAACCGGAACCCCCGCTTGAGGAATTCGGGGTGAACCCGCAATTCAAGAACCGCCGCCGCTTGGCCGAACCATTCCTGTTGGCGCAAGAGCCAGCGGTCAGAAAGAACGGCATCCCCCCAGCCACTGAAATCCCCCGCAACAAAAATCTCCTCATCCGGCCCGACCCATGGGGCATGGCGGGGGTCCCAGACAAAAAACAAGCGTCGCCCGAATGCCGTAAAACCACTCCGCAACGCCCAACCAGCAGGGTCCATGCGTTGCCAACGAACGTTTCCCGGATCGCGGCTGGTCCGCAAACGCAGGGGCGGATCCCGATCTTCTACCCAGTCGCGGGACAACTCAACAATCCCCCGGCGGGTATCCTCAAGGCGCGCCTCCCGAATAAAAAGCTCTGATTCACTCATATAAAAAAATTTGTCTTTAGAATGCGTCCTTAAACCCTAAGCGCAACCCCCTTTTCAGGACTTTGCATTCTCTTTTTGGCGGCGGTTCTGCCGTAGTTTCTCCCAACGCTTCAAGCGATCCATGATCTCTTTTTCAGCACCATTGGGGCCAGGTTGATAAAAAACGGCAGATTCCCCCCAGTAAGCTTGCCCCGAAATAGCTTCCGTAAAGTCATGACTGTATTGGTACCCTTCCCCGTGACCGACGCGTTTGGAAGCCGACCCGCCTTTGTCCCGCAAATGCCGGGGAACGGGTTCAACCGGATTCTCCCGAAGATGTTTTTTCGCGGCCGCCAGGGCACGATACGCAGTATTGCTCTTGGGGGCCGTCGCCAGATAGGTGACGCCGTGAGCCAAAGTCAACTCCGCCTCGGGGAGGCCCACCATTTCACAGGCCTGAAAAACCGAAACCGCCAAAGGCAAAGCCGCCGGATCAGCCAAACCAACATCCTCAGAAGCCAGAATAACCAACCGTCGGGCAATAAAACGCGGATCTTCGCCTCCCGCTAACATCTTCGCCAGCCAATATAAAGCCGCATCGGGATCCCCTCCCCGGAGACTTTTGATAAAAGCCGAGATCGTATCGTAGTGTTCATCCTCATCCGCATCATAACGAATTTGCCGCTCCCGGGCGTAATCCTGCAAGTCCTCCACGGTCAAAGCTTCTCCCTGCTCTTTCATCCCCGCCAGAACCTCCAGGGCATTCAAAGCTTTGCGGGGGTCCCCATCCGACAAGAGGGCAAGATCCCGCAAAACAGCCTCCTCGACCGACAAATCCTTTCCGCCCAAACCTCTCTCTGAATCCTCCAGCGCCCGGGTGATCACGGTTACCAGATCATCAATTGCCAAAGGTTCCAATCGGAACAGTTGACTGCGACTCACCAGCGGTGGAATGACATAAAAGCCGGGATTGTGGGTCGTCGCTCCAATCAAGCGCAAATGCCCTTCCTCCACATCGGGGAGCAAAAGATCCTGCTGGGCTTTGTTAAAACGATGAATCTCATCAATGAACAAGACCGTTTTGCCGTCGCCAATTCTCTTGGCCGCATCAAGGACTTTTCGCAACTCGGCCACATTGCTCTGAATTGCATTGATACGAACGAAGCGACAACGGGTCTCGCGGGCAATCACCTCCGCCAAGCTGGTTTTTCCGCACCCCGGCGGCCCATAGAATAAAATGTTCCCGGGATCCCCCCGCCCTATCAAGCGCACGAGGAGACTTTTGGGGCCTAGCAGATGGCGTTGTCCGACCAGTTCCTCCAAGCTCCGGGGGCGCATTCGGGCCGCCAAAGGGCGAATCCGTGGCGTCGCCTGGCCCGGACCGTTGCCCTGGTCATTGAGTTTGCTCTCCGGCGAAGGGGCCTTGTCGGCGGATTCCGTATTCCCGAAAAAATCCATCTGCTCCGGTTGATCCATGTTCACCGATAGTGCCGCTATAGAGGAAAAAAAGCCACCCTTAATCCCCATTCAAAAAAACCTTTTTATCGAACCTCATTCGGGTCAACCCCTAGCCTCCGCATCGCCACACCTGCGGCAAGAACAAACCCCGATGGCCCAATGCGCGTCTGGAGTAAGGATACATGGCCAACGGCAAAACCGGAAAAACAGCTCACTCACCCTTCATCCAGCTCGACATTCCAGTAAGCCACATCCAGAAAATGTCGCCAGGATTTATACGCGGGATTACGCACAATGGTGCTGACAAACGGTCGCCATTTTGGCTTCGCCGGTTCACGGACCAAACGCATCCCTGCCTCGTGCGGCAAACGGTTGGCTTTGCGCATGTTGCAAGGCACACAGGAACAAACAATGTTTTCCCAGGAAGTTTTGCCGCCATAGTCCCGGGGAATGACATGGTCGAGGTTCAGTTCCTTGCGCTCGAATTTCTTACCACAATACTGGCAACGATGCTTATCCCTCTCGAAAACATTGTTCCGGGTGAATTTCAGCTCTTTGGACGGCAATTTATCAAATACCGTGAGTAGAATAATCTGCGGCAACCGGATTTTCTGGCGCACCGTATGGATAAAAAGGTCCTCTCCGTTGTCCGGGGATTCTTTGGAGAAATCAAACCATTCCATGGTATTGAAAACGCGAAACGTCTCATCCTCCTCATGGAGTACTTTGGCATGATCCTGCGAGAGAAGACAAAAAGCTCTTCGCACATCGACTACATTTACTGCCTGCCAGAGTCGATTGAGTACCAAAACCTGATGGCTGAGAACTAATTCGCTCACCCCTCAAGCAAAGCGATTCTTCCGCAGTTTGTCAACAAGGGTAGCGTAACAAACCGGAAAACATTCTCCGGGAATGAGTGAATTTGCGCAATTTTTCGAATTGCGATTCATCCAAAGGCATTGAATTTTATTGCTCATGTCTGAAACGCTGTCCACCAAACCTTCACTGCGCAAAGCACTTGGACCAGGCATTTTGGTTGCCGGGGCGGCCATCGGCGGCAGCCACATTCTCTCCTCGACTCAAGCGGGAGCCGATTTTGGCTGGGCTCTTTTGCCAATGCTGATTTTAGCGAATCTCTTCAAATACCCCTTCTTTCTCTACGGTCAACGCTACACTGCGGCGACAGGAGAAACCCTTCTCCATGGCTACATGCGGTTGGGCCGGGGCTACCTGAACACGTATCTGGTTTTCACCCTTCTGAACGCTGGCTGGTCGATCGGGGGAGTCGCCCTGATCACCGGATTCTTACTAACCTACGTGCCGATTTTCAATGATATCCATCCGGTTTTCCTGATGGTCGTGGTCACCCTACTCTGTGTCACCATTGCCCTCGGTGGCCGTTACCGGGCACTCGACATTACGGCCAAGACGGTCATTTCCCTACTTGCCATCTCCACTGTTCTGGCGGTCATTTTAGCGGTTGGGCAAGGAGGCAACGGCCCCCCGGAGGAACCGCTTTCGCCATACACCTTACTGGCCTTCGGGTGGGTTATCGTTTTCATGGGCTGGATGCCCGCCCCCCTCGACCTCACGGTCTGGGCCTCTCTCTGGATGGGAGCCCGGGAACGGCAAACGGGTCACCAAATCAGCATGCGGGAGGCCATGTTTGACTTCCATCTCGGCTATTTAGCCTCGGTCATATTGGCTTTCTTTTTTCTCGCCCTGGGGGCTCTGGTCCTTTGGGGCTCACCCCAGGAAATGCCCTTTCGTGACATGACCGGGGTTCGCTTCGCCAATACCTTCATCGGACTTTACGCGGAGTCGATCGGGGAATGGTCACGCTATCTGGTCTGGCTGGCGGCGGTGACTTGTATGTTCAGCACCACCCTGACCTGTATCGACGGCTGGCCGCGAGCCGTATCCTTCACCATCAATCTGCAAACCCAAAAAGGACGGGATGAACCCGACGCCCGAAAGAATCCCTGGGTCCATTCCGTGACTACTTTATTGATCGTATGTACCGCGATTGTTCTGGTTTATCTCTTTTTTCGGTACCAAATCCTCGACCGCTACCTGGCCACCGCGATGGTGATCGCCTTTGTCACCACCCCCTACTTCGCTTTTCTGAATTTCCGGGTTATGAACCTTCCTCATGTTCCGGAGCAATATCGTCCCAAAACGTTTCTCCGCACTCTCAGTTATCTCGGCCTGGCGTTTTTCACCATTTTTACAATCCTCTTTATTATCTGGCTTTTTATCTGAGGAACGCCGCCCCGGCAAATGCCCCGACTCCCTTTCCGGGCTGTTGTACTCGCCGAAATTGGCTCTTCCCGGGTCGGCCAAAACCTCTTCAGGTCGATCTTTCGCAGAGGGGAATAAACAAAATCGTTCCTTTTTTAGAATAATTCTTGATATTGATAAGGAATGTGCGAGATTCATTATAGCTATGGTTAAACCAAACAACTTTGAATTTTTATCCCGGGCGCTCACCGAAAGCGGTTTGCGCATGACTCATCAGCGGCAAAAGGTTTTTGATATTCTCCTGGAGAAGCCGGACCACCCCACCGCTGACGAGATATACTCCCGGGTCCGCGAGGAGGCTCCGCATATTTCCCTGGCCACCGTGTACAACTGTCTCGACACCTTGGTCGGCTGCGGCGTGGTCCGACAAGTCAACCACGAACGCGAACCCAGCCGCTACTGCGCCAACCTGCACGAACATGCCCACTTTTACTGCACCGAATGTGGTTCGGTGCACGATATTGATTTGAGTCCCGACTTTCTGGAAAAATCCCGGATCCAAATCCCGGCCGGATATTCAATCCAATCCTTTGACTTAACCTTGAAAGGCATTTGCCCGAAATGCCGCAACAAATAACACTTTTAACCTGAGAAATACCTAACTATGAGCACACTGGAAATTAAAAATCTGAATGTAACCGTCGCCGAGACCGAAATCCTCAGGGATTTCTCCCTGACTTTGCCCAAGGGAGAGGTTCATGCCATTATGGGACCCAACGGAACCGGCAAGAGCACCCTGGCCAAAGCCCTGGCAGGCCACCCCGATTATGAAGTCACCTCCGGCGAGGTTCTACTCGACGGTGAGAATGTTCTCGAGATGGAAGTCGACGAAAGGGCCCGTGCCGGTTTGTTCATGGCCTTTCAATATCCCAGCGAAATTCCCGGCGTAAGTATCGCCAATTTCCTGCGGGCCGCCCGCCAAGCACGCCTCGGCGAAGATGAAGAGCTGGAAGTCACCAAATTCTACAAGGAAATGTACGAAAAAATGGATGCCCTGAAGATCGACCGGAAATTCACCAGCCGCTCGGTCAACGACGGCTTCTCCGGCGGGGAAAAGAAACGAAACGAAATCCTGCAAATGGCCATGCTTGAACCCAAGTACGCCATCATGGACGAAACCGATAGCGGTTTGGACATCGACGCTCTGAGGATCGTTTCGGAAGGGGTAAACAAACTCAAGGGCCCCCATATGGGCGTTCTGTTGATCACTCACTACCAACGGATTTTAAACTACATCACTCCCGACCAGGTGCATGTGATGTTTGACGGCCGCATTGTGAAAAGCGGCGGAAAAGAGCTAGCCCTCGAACTCGAGGAAAAAGGCTACGACTGGATCAAAGACGAAGTCGCCCAAACCGCCTGATTTTGAAGATCTACCAGAACAACTCAAAGGAGGAACCTTATTATGCCCACTACTGAAACACCGGAAATTGACATCAAAACGGATATCGGGGACTTCATGTACCCCGAAAACCACACCTATGACGCTGGCACGGGGCTTTCCGAGAAAACCATCGACTACATTTGCGACGTCAAGAAGGAGGACGACTGGATTCGGGATTTTCGCAAAAAAGCCCTCAAGGTTTTCCGGGATAAACCAATGCCCACCCACTGGGCCTCGGGAGATCTCAATACCATCGATTTCGACAAAATCCGCTATTACCTGGCCGGAGGCCAAAAACCCAGCAAGTCCTGGGATGATGTCCCGGAGGATGTGAAGAAAACCTTCGAAAGACTCGGCATACCCGAAAGTGAGCGCAAATTCCTTGCCGGTGTCGAAGCCCAGTTCGACAGCGAGGCTGCCTATTCCAACATTAAGGAAATCGTCTCCAAACAAGGGGTTATTTTTGTCGGCTCGACCGAAGGCCTGATGAAGCACCCGGAAATTTTCCGTAAGTTCTTTGGCAAGGTCATCCCCACCTCCGACAATAAATTCGCCGCCCTCAATAGCGCGGTCTTCAGTGGCGGGTCCTTTATTTATGTCCCTCCCGGGGTAAAGGTTTCCCACCCGCTGCAAGCCTACTTCCGCATCAACGCCCAGAATTTCGGCCAGTTTGAACGAACCCTGATCATCGCCGATGAGGGAGCGGAAGTCACCTACATGGAAGGATGTACCGCACCGAAGTTCGACACCGCAACCCTGCACAGCGCAGTGGTTGAGCTGGTCGCTCTCAAGGGTGCGAAAATCCAATACATCACCGTGCAAAACTGGTCGTCCAACGTGTTTAACCTGGTCACCAAGCGCGCCGTTGCCCATGAGGAAGCAGAAGTGAAATGGATCGACTGTAACATCGGTTCCCGCCTCACCATGAAGTATCCCGGGGTTGTTCTGAAAGGCCGTAAAGCCCGCGGAGAGGTTCTCTCGATTGCCCTCGCCAATGATGGGCAACACCAGGACACCGGTGCCAAAATGGTTCACGCCGCCGACGAAACCACCAGCAATATTATCTCAAAAAGCATCAGCGTGGGGAAAGGCCGGTCCACCTATCGCGGCCTGGTGAGCATGCCCAAACACCTGAAAGGGTGCAAAAACAATACCGAATGTGATGCCCTCCTGATTAACACCAACTCCCGTACCGACACCTACCCGGCGATCACCACCCGGGGACAGAAAAACTCGGTGCAACACGAGGCCAGTGTGAGCAAAGTCTCTGCCGAGCAGATTTTCTATATGCAACAGCGGGGCCTATCCGAAGGCGAGGCCATGAGTCTCAGCGTCAATGGCTTCATCAACGATTTGGCCAAGCATTTCCCGATGGAATACAGCGTTGAGCTGAAACGCCTGATCGACCTTGAAATGGAAGGATCGGTCGGATAATCCGGCCAAGCTTCCGAACAACTTCTCACAAACTTTATTGTATCATGTCTTCACTTGTTCCCGAAAGCCTATCACCCTCACTGGAAAGCTTCTGGCAAAAAACCCAGTCCGACACTTCCGCAGCCCCCGCATGGTGGCAGAAACGGAAAGCGGCCGAATGGGAGAAGTTTCAGTCTCTTCCCATGCCCCGCCGCACTGACGAGGATTGGCGCTTTGCCCGTATAAACTCCCTGAACTTCGACGGCTACACCGAGCCTCAGCCCATCGACGAGGAAGGCAAGCGCCTCCTCGAAGAACGCTCTCTTCTGCCCACCGAAGTCGCCGGGGTCCTGATTTTCATCAACGACCGCCTGGTTTCCTTCCAAGCCGTCGACCCGAAGCTCGCGGAAAAGGGTGTCGTATGGAAGCCTCTCTCCCAAGCCGTGGAAGAAGACAGCGACTTGCTCGAAAAGCATTTTATGTCACAACCCATCGAATTGGGTTCGGAAAAGTTTTCCGCCTTGCACGGTGCCCTCTGTAAAGAAGGCAGCCTCTTACACGTTCCCAAAGGCGTCGAAATCGACAAGCCTTTCGTCGCCTACCACTGGGCCTCCGGAGAAAATGCCTCCATTTTCCCCCATACCCTCCTGATTGCCGACGAAATGGCTAAAGTCACCCTGGTTGACTATTTTGCTTCGGCCGACCCGAACAGCCGCAATTTGGCCATTGGCGTCAATGACCTCTACGCCGGCAAAGGGGCCAAAGTGACTTATCTGTCCGCGCAAAACTGGAGCCTCAACAGCCTGGCGTTTCACCTGAATTCCACCCAAGCCTTTCGTGATGCCTTTATAACTTCGCTGAATCTGCACTTGGGAGGAAGTCTGGCGCGCACCGAAAGCCATAGCCAGATCCTGGGGGAAAATGCCCACACGGAAATGCTCTCCCTCACCGTTGCCAATGGCGAACAGCAATTTGACCAAAGAACCTTGCAAACCCACTACAAAGGCCACTCGGTTTCCGACTTGCTTTACAAAAACGCCCTCTTCGACAATGGCCGAACGATTTTCTCGGGATTGATCCGGGTTCTGGAGGACGCCCAGAAAACCGACGCCTATCAGACCAACCGCAACCTTCTGCTGGATCCTACGGCCGAAGCCAATGCTCTCCCGGGCCTCGAAATTCTCGCCAATGACGTCAAGTGCAGCCACGGCGCGACGACCGGACAGATCGACGAAGAACAGCTGTACTACCTCCTCGCCCGGGGCATTCCCAGAAAAGAGGCTTACAAGCTCCTCACCTACGGTTTCTTTGAGGAAGTCTTGGAAAAACTGGAAAATTCTGAGATACAGGAACATTTCCGGGACTTGATTAAATCAAAATTCCAAACTTCCTAAAACTCATCATGGAAAACCAAGAAAAAGAACTTTTGCGCGAATGTGAGGCCATTCTCATCCCGAGTGGCGAAAAGGTTACCCTTCCGCCTGGCGGAAGGGTTTACATTCAGCAAGTCCTTGGCGGTTCTTACACCGTAATGACCGGTTTCGGCCTCGCCCGGATATCCGGTGACGATGCCGATGCTCTCGGGGAAGAAACAAAAACCCCTGAGCCAACACCGGAAGCTGACCATGCCGACCCCGGGGAGCCTCCGGAAGAGCAGCAAATCTGGAATGCCCTGAAGAACGTTTACGACCCCGAAATCCCGGTAAACATCGTGGATCTTGGCTTGGTTTACGACTGTCAGCTAGTGCCCGCGCAGGAAGGCAAAGGGACCCGGGCCGAGGTTAAAATGACCCTCACCGCCCCCGGCTGCGGCATGGGACCAGCCATCGCCGCCGATGCGGAAAGCAAAATCAAGGGCGTTCCGGGCATGACCGAGGCTAAAGTCGATATTGTCTGGGATCCGCCTTGGAATCAGGACATGATCTCCGAAGAAGGGAAAATGGTTCTCGGGTTAATATAAACTGTTATATTATAATTCCTTACGGAAGCCCGAAGGCCGCGCAAAAACGTCCGGAAAACAACGAAAGCTTAAGGTTGAATATTCTTGCGGGAGTAAGACCGTTGAGGTAGGGTCATAGGTAACTGTAAGGTGCTGGCTTCCAAGCACTCCCCTCACCCGGATTTTAGCCTATGTCCCGCCCACTTATCCCTCTCTTATTTGCCTTTTCGCTCCTGACAAGCTTGTCGGCCTATCTCTCGGCCAATGCCTTGGAAGACCAGCTGTTTACCGTTACCAAGGACTCCGAGGTGGTTTTCGCCGCAAACCCGGATACTTTCGTTTCGGTGGGCCTTCAGGAGTACATCGCCCACCCCTACAGAGTGTTGGAGCTTTCCCTAACCTTCCGAGGGGATGGCAACCGCCTCCGCATTTATGCTTTGGAGTCTCTGGAGGTGGACGAATTCGGAGAATCCCCAAGCCATCGCGCTCAAGCGGTACAGGATCGCGCCACCGCCGCTGGCAGGCAAGCAGTTGAACGAGGAATTTCTACCCCAGTACCTGATGAGGTTGTGAAAAATTACCCCCACACCACCCATGCTGGTACCGTGGAATTCCTTGTTCCATCCCTCGATAACGTGAGGGATGCGCACGATCGACTGTTCAGAGAATTCCGAAGAAATGACTCTGTAAGACAGGCTCTTATTGAAGCTGATATCGATCTATCCTTTTAATCCTTTACCCTATTCACCCCATGAAACATTTCCTCTACACCCTTAGCCTCTTGCTCCTCTCCCTATCTTTTCTCTCAGGCCAGGGGCGCATGGAAACTACCGCCAGTGCCCCGGACGGGAATGGGGACGCTGCGATGGACGCCATCCGAAGCGTCTTTGATACCGAAAGCGACTATTTCGACCCCGAAGAGGGAATTTTTCATTGGAAAGGACGCACTTTCTCCGTTGGGAATTCCAGAGTCTTCCGTTCACGCTTCCAACGTTACCTATCCCTCACCGGAACCGACCTTGAAGAGCACCGGGAATATCAGGACATAATTCAAAAGGTGGATCACCTCCTCTCTCCGGCAGTGATCAGGCAAGCCAGGGACATTAACGACAATGTTGATCAAGCATGGGTCCTTCTCAACGAAGCTTCCTCTTATTCCGTCGATGGGCGTAATAGTCGTGTACTGGCACGGCGCATCTATAACACTTGGCAACTTCGCGATGAACTACGCCAATCACAAAGAATCTCCCGAAGGATTGCCGGAAACATCGGAAGACAAAGACAAGATATCTTAAGGGATTTGATTCTCAACGAAATGCGTGCCCGTGGCTCCGGACTTGGAACTCAGACAACGGACGATGATGATGAACTGGATGAACTAACTTCACAAGTTCAAAGGCAAGCCTTCATGCAAGCCGATCTCGCCGAATTTGAAGGTGAATTGGGCACCGAACAGATCCGGGCAATGGCTCTCGGAGAACAAGCCAAACTGGAGTTCCAGACCCTGATTGCCAGTTTCCTCACCCAAAGACGCTTTCAACATGCCCTTATTGCCATAAATTTTTATCAGGTCCTTTTTCGAGCTTCCGCTCAGGATGTGGAAATACAATCCGAGGATCTTGATGCTCTTCTCCCTGGCGCGGATATGGCCTATTCCATGGAGATTCTTGAAGCCATAGCCAATGAGGCCATTGTTGAGGTTGACGAAAGTATGCGGGCCGTCGAAGCCTCCTATGCCAACGGTGACCGAATCTTGGCGATGGAGCGCTTGCAAGAGACTTTCCACTTAGGTGAATATCTCCCCTCCGTCATGCTCTTTGACTACGAGAAAAGGCAAAACATTCTGCATATAAGCCGAAACATGAGGCAAGCCCAGAGGCTGGCAGACGCCAAGGATTACGACGGTGTCGAAGAGATTGTTTTTGATTTACGGGAAAGAGCCGACGATTTCCCCGCATCGGAAGTCCTCGCCAATATAAACACCGCTCGCCGAGCCAGCAATTTTCACCTTGCCCGGGCAAGGGAACACTTTTTGCGAGGTGATCGCGATGGAGCGAATGACGAAATGGAACAAGCGGCCGAGATTTGGCCCTTGAATCCGCAAATTGATGATGCCCTCGCAGAGGTTCGCGATAGCAGCGATTTTGTTTTGCAACTTGCCAAAGAATTCGATCAATCCCTCGAAGAAAATCGCTATCGTGCGATTCAGGCCAAAGCCGACCAGTTTGGGGCGGCCTTTCATGCCGACCCTGATCGCAGTGGAAAACTGCGCGAAATCGTTACCAAAATGACCCACCTGGACATCGCCTTACAACAAAGTGAGCGAATGCTCGCCCAGAATAATCCTTACGCAGCCTATGAAATGCTCCTTGAAGCCCGCGAAATTTACGATGAGGACAACCAACTTAACCGCATGTTGGTCGATGTTACCCCTCAGGTTTCAAACTTCGTTCAAGCAATTCGGCGTGCTCAGGAAAAAGAGGAACAAGGTCGCTATCACCAAAGTTTAGCGTGGTATTTGCAGGTTGAAAAAATCTACCCTGCCTCCCAAACCGCCCAAAGCGCCATTTCGAGAGTTTCCCGTAAATTGATGGAGGATTTGCAACCAACGGAAATTGGCCCCGCGGACGAAGAGATTTAATTTCCTGGCCTCATTCTCCCCCTTCAGCAATAAGATCCTCTCCCCGGTCCCTTACGGTGGGGATAAAGGTCTGCCCAGACCCTCTCTTCTTACCCTCTTACTGAAGGAGAACATGGATCACTCGTCTGGCTTGGCTCCCGTAAGCACCTCCGAAAAGCAATGTGTGGTTGAGCAAATGATATAAATTATACAGCTCCTTTCGCCGGGGATATCCGGGCCGACGGGGGCGCTTGCGATGATAGGCATCGTAGAATTCCTTACTGAATCCGCCAAACATCTCGGTAAAGGCCAAATCAGCTTCGTCATGCCCATAATACGCGGCAGGATCAAAAAGAACAGGCTCTCCATCCTCACGAAAACCTGCGTTCCCTCCCCATAAATCACCATGCAAAAGCGAGGGCTCTGGCTCGTGGTCGTCAAAAAAGGTATCCACCTTTGCAATAAGCTCGGAAAGCCCGTTAAATTCTTCCCCTATAGCCGTAAGCTTTTTCTGCATAGCACCCAGCCGATACCGGGCAAAAAATTCCGGCCAGCTCTCGCACCAGCCATTCGGTTGAGGCGTGGAACCAATAAAATTATCTTCATCCCACCCAAACCGATCCGCTCCACAGGCATGCAAATCCGCCAATTTCTCTCCCATTCGAACGCCTCCATCTGCCGGAGTGGGACCAAACTTGAGATAGGACAAAACAAAAAAAGCCCTTCCTTCGAGCTCCGTCTCAAAAACAGGGGTTGGAACCACGATGGTCTTGGTGGCCGCCAACTCGGCTAGATTTTTCGCTTCGGCCACAAACTGGGGCAAACAGGAAGCATCATTTTGCTTCACGAAAAACGACCCGGCATTGGTCTCCAAGCGCACCGCTTGGTGAATACAACCACCACCGATGGGAACTTCCCCCCGGTAAACAATTTCCCGACCAAGGTGATCAGACAGTTTTTCACAAAGAGCTTTCATCATCCGACTTCCTTTGAATGAAGTTTTCCTTTCACCCATTCCAGCAAGGATTGAGCCCCATCTTCCAACATATCGACCACCTTGGCAAAACCATCACGGCCTCCGTAATAAGGATCGGGCACATCAGCTTGAGGCGTTTTCTTACAAAAATCCCCGAACTTCTTAAGCTCCGCTTTGGCTCCCTTCCCAGGGGAGGTCTTTTGCAAAGAGCGATAATTGTCCTCATCCATCGCCAAAACCAGATCGAACGTCTCAAAATCCTCCACCCCCACTGGCCTGGCGCTCCCGAACACTGGAACCTTCCGCTTTTTCAACTCTTGTTGCATCCGGTGGTCGGGTGGCTCTCCCGTGTGAAATGCCGTTGTCCCTGCCGAATCGATCTCCACCTGGCCGGATAAGCCGGCTTCCTCCAAAGTTTTTTGAAAAACACACTCCGCCGCCGGAGACCGACAGATATTTCCCATGCATACAAACAAAATCCGAATGCTCATAGCACAAATCCTCTCATAGCTAGCCCAAACGACGCAAACCCGTTCTGCACATTTGCCTGAATCTACAAAATCAGGATTTCCCGCAGGACTACACTACCGTTTCATGGACTGAAATCCCCCAAGAAAAGCACCCCCGTAGAAGTTACCCGAAAACCTCTGCCCCCTCCTTCCCAAGAGCACCAACATGCCCGGGCAATTGAAGCCGGAACCGGGATCAGATAGTCACTTCCTGACGGGCTTTTTCTGCTAAAGCCGTACTCAGGTAGCGCTCGCCAAAACTGCAAGCCACCGTAACAATTTTCTTCCCGGCCATTTCTGGTCGACGGGCGATCTCAATCGCCGCCCAAGTATTGGCTCCGGTGGAAATTCCTCCTAAAAGGCCTTCTTCCTTGGCCAGCTGCTGAGCCGTGGCAAACGCGTTTTCATCGGAAACCTTGATCACTTCGTCAATGATATCAGTATTCAGGTTCTTGGGGATAAAGCCCGCACCAATGCCTTGGATTTTGTGTTTCCCCGGCTGCCCGCCGGAAATGACCGGACTGTTTTCAGGCTCCACCGCAAAACTCGTGATTTTTTTCCGATCCTTAATCACCTCGGAAACCCCGGTAATCGTACCACCGGTCCCTACTCCCGCGACAAAAACATCAATGCCTCCACCGGTCGCTTCCCAAATTTCCTCCGCCGTAGTCCGACGATGGATCTCGGGGTTGGCCGGGTTTTCGAATTGTTGCGGCATGAAGCCCTTGTCCCCAAAGGTATCGAGCAACTCATGCGCCCGGCGAACCGCGCCCGGCATTCCCTCGGGACCGGGCGTCAATACAATTTCCGCACCCAGCATCCGTAAAAGAACCCGACGTTCGATGGACATTGTCTCGGGCATGGTCAGCATGCACTTGTACCCACGGGCCGCACAGACAAAAGCTAAGGCAATGCCGGTATTGCCCGATGTCGGCTCCACAATGGTCGCCCCGGGCTTCAGACGTCCGTCTTTTTCCGCGGCGTCAATCATCGCATAGCCAATCCGATCCTTCACACTGGCCAACGGATTGAAAAATTCACATTTCAGATAAACCTCGGCTTCGAGCCCTTCCACAAGGCGGTTCAACTTGACCAGCGGAGTCCGACCAACCGTAGCCGTGATATTAGGGTAGATTTTATTCATAAGAATTCGCTTTTCCAAAATTAGCGTCGCCGGGGACCATAACTTCGAATTGGGGCATTCCTCGTGGCGGCATTATTTCTCAACCGATAAACAATTCGCGCTTTGTCGATGTCCTGTGGCGTCATTTCCATCTTCACCAAATCCCCCACCGTGATTTTAATAAAATGCTTGCGCAACTTTCCGGAAATGTGAGCCAGCACCACGTGCCCGTTTGCCAGCTCTACGCGAAACATCGTCCCCGGGAGCACCGCGACGATTTTTCCTTCTACTTCTACAGTTTGATTATCGGCCATATAAATTTCATTTATCCCTTAAACAGAGGCATTTCCCGTTTTGGGAAAGAAGTATTATCAGTCCCAATATCACGGGCGTCAATGGAAAAGCCTTGCTCTCTTCAGAAGAGACGAAAAAAGTAACTTTCAGTGATCGGTTTCCAGGATAATTTTTCAGCCTCTCCTTCCCCGCCTCCCTGCCCTACGCGCAAACTCACGGAGAAAATCTTTGCCCCGGGCGGTTACCTCTCCAAAGCCCTGGCCTTGGAGGAACGGATCCCGCAAACCCAAATGGCCACCGCCACCGCAGGGGCAATGGAAAACGACCAGCCCCTGCTGTTCGAAGCGGGGACCGGATGTGGCAAAAGCCTCGCCTATTTGATCCCGGGCATTATTCAGGCCGTCAGCCAAAAACGCCCTTGCATTATTTCCACCCATACCATCTCCCTGCAGGAGCAAATCCTCAATAAGGACATTCCCCTCTGCCGATCCCTTTTTGAAAACATTCCCGAGCTGGAACCCTTTGCCGGTTTCCGCGCCACTTTGTTTGTCGGCAAAGGCAACTACCTGTGCACCACCCGCTTGGTTAAAGCCATTAACGAAAAAACCGACCTCTTCGGTGGAACCGACCAGCAGATGCTGGAAAACCTCGCCATGTGGAGCCAGGAAACCTCCACCGGGCTTATTCAGGATTTTCCTCCCCCGGCCCCCTCATGGGAACTTTGGTCCTCCGTCAACGCCGACTCATCGGTCTGCAACAGCCGCAACTGCGCCCCCGAGACCTGCCCCTACCAGGCCGCCCGACGGCAATTGAAGAAAGCCGATGTCATCATTCTAAACCATTCCCTCCTATTCGCCCTGCTCAATGCCCAGGGCAGCCTCGGACGCACCCGGGGAGTATTGTTTCCCCACGACTTCCTTATTCTCGACGAAGCCCATACCGTCCCCGCCACCGCCACCGAGAATTTCGGCATCTCCCTCAGCTCCTTTGGTCTCGATCGCCTGCTCAAACGACTGTACAACAACAAAAACCGCAAAGGCCTCCTCGCCCGCATCGGGAGAAAAAAAGAAATCGAAGTCGTCGAAGAGACCCGTCAACTGGTCACCACTTTTTTTCAAGATATCGAGCAACGCTACCTGCGCCAAGGACCGGTCCGGCGCATCGCCTCTCCGGGTTGGAACGAGCCCATCCTCCAGCCTTCCCTCCGGACTTTGATCCAAATCCTTGGGGGACATCTGGAGAAAATTGACGACGGTCCCGCCAAAGATGAGCTGAACGACCAGAAGAAACGCCTTGAAAATGTTATCTCCGCACTCAACGAAACTCATTCGCTCGCCCGTGAAGATCATGTCCATTGGGTCGAGAAAAGTGGCAAACGACAAACCATCATAACCATTCGGGCCGCCCCCATCGATGTAGCCCCTTACCTGAAAGAAGCTCTGTTCGAAAGAAAAACTTCCGTTTTACTGACCAGCGCCACCCTGGCCCCGGTTCAGGACATAGGCCCTTTTGCCAAAATGGTTGGCGCCGACCAAGCCGCCACCGGACAGGTCCCTTCGCCCTTCCCCTACAAAAAAAATTGCCGGGCTTTTGTTGTCCGCGATATGGCCGTGCCAGCCCTCAAAACCCTTCCCCAATACCGCAGGGATCTGGCTGATTATATCCGCTTTTTCATCGACCGGGTGCCCGGAGGCTCTCTGGTCCTCTTTACCAGCTACAACGATTTGCGCGAGGTCTCCCAATTCTTGCGCAAGCCCCTTGAGGAGAGCGGACGGGTTTTACTCGAACAAACCGGCACCCTGGGTCGCGCCCAGCTCGCCCAGAGGTTTCGCGAAATTGGCAATGCGGTTCTCTTCGGAACCGATAGCTTCTGGACCGGCATCGACATCCCGGGACCCGCCCTCTCTCAGGTCATCGTCACCCGCCTGCCTTTCGAAAACCCTTCCCACCCGATCGTCGAAGCCAAAATGGAATGGATCCGTGAACACGGAGGAAACCCCTTCCAAGAGTACACTCTACCGCAGGCGTTAATCAAATTTCGCCAGGGGATCGGTCGCCTTATCCGGAAACATTCCGATTACGGAAGATTGGTTCTCTTGGACTCCCGGATTCTTCGCAAACCCTACGGACGCCTCTTTTTGGACGCCCTGCCGGACTGCCCCCAGGAAATTATCGATCACAACAACCGTGAGTTCACCGTACCGGTTTTGGAAACCTGAAAAACACTCGTGGGCTTCCCTCGCAAAACTCAGCGAGACCACTGTCCGCTGACCGAAACTTCCCGGTTGCTAATCTTTCTACTATACTCCGCACGCAAAGCCGGAATTTTTTCCTCCAAAGCAGTTTCCAACGCCCGCATGTGTTTCCCCTTGGGCAAATGAAAACTCTTGGCCCCTAATTCTTTTAAGGTTTTGCGGGTGATGGGTTTGACGCCTTCCCATAGCATCACCAAGTCCTCCGAACGATTTCGGATAACCCGGTCCTCCCGAAAAATATCCTCGAAAATGGGATCGAGATTATCGATGAGTTCTTCCTCCTTCTTTTGTAACAAAAATTTCGTCACATAATGCCCTGAAACGCCCAGGACCGCCGCCAACCCAAGACCCAAAGCCGGAAGCCAACCCACCCAAGACTCCATCAGACCATAGACACCCAAAACCAACAGTAGAACCGCCGGCGTCAAAAACGCAAATTGCAGAAATGCCCGCAGTTCCCGCAGTTTTTTCAATACAACCGAACCTACCTTGACATGGATCTTCAGAGCCTCTGCATGAGTCGAAGCTTGCGTCAAAACATTGTCCACCCGCCGCGCAGGAGCACGTTTGATCTCCTGCACCAATTCTTCCCGCGCCGACTCAAAATCATCCAACGGCAAAACCGGTTCCGGGGCTCCCGGAACGGGCACATAAGTGGTAAAAATTTGAGGAATGTCTTTTTTGTTGATCACCTTTCCCAAATTCCAGCAAAGCGTCCCGTAGCAACGGGCAAAATCACGCAAACTGCGAAATTGATCCATCTTATTCATCACCACCATCAACTTGTGATCCATCCGCACTAGGGAATTGGTTAAAACCGAGAGTGTTTCCGTCGTCGTTCCCGGACGATCAGGGTCAAAAAATAAAATCACCGCGTCCGCCCGCTCCGCAAACCAGCGAACCACCCCCTCGAAATCATATCCCCGTCCGGAACTGTCCCGCGTAGCCGCATCAATCGTTCCCGGCGAATCCACCAAAGTCATATCGCGGACCAATACATTGGGCAGCTTACGCATCTGGAAATGGGAGAGGAACTCCGGCCCAAAACGACTCAAGCCCGCATAGGAAAGCTCCGGATTCGAAACAATCGCAGCCCCATCCCGCTCTTCCCGCCGATCACCGTACGTGATCAACGTGAAGTTATCATCCGTCGGCGCCATCCCTGTCCGCTGGATTTCCTGCCCGAGCAAATGATTTATAAAGGTGGACTTTCCCGAGGAATGATTCCCTATTAGAAGCACCAAAGGCTCGCCGAACAATTCTCCATCGGTTGGCCGCTTTCGGAAAGCCGTTCTCTCTGCCAAAGGATCAAAGACCTCTTCATAAAGGGATTTCACCGAGTGGGAGAGTTCTTTGAGCACATCTTTCACGATTTCACTTTGCACAACCCCCAGCCGCAAAGCAAGCATTGCCTGCAATTCTGTTAAATTTCCATTCCTACCTCTTCCACCCCAAGGCAGAAAAAGAATTGCCGGAGAACACCGTTCCCCTTATCCTTGGTGATTATGAAAAGCGCATACGAACTTGCTATGGAGCGACTGCAAAAAGAGGATCCCTCGCAATCAGCCCTAACCGACTCACAGAAAGAAGAACTCAAATCCCTGGATCAAAAATATCAGGCCAAGGTCGCCGAAAAAGAGGTTTTTCTCCAAGGGCAAATCAACAAAGCCCGGGCAAACCGAGACCAAGGCGAGGTCCAGGCTCTGGAAAAACAATTGCAGAACGAACGAACCCGCCTGGAGGAAGAACGCGAAGAAGCCAAGGAACGCGTCCGGAAACAATAACCTTTTCCCCTTGCCCCTTCCAACCGCCTTCTTCCAAAATGAGAGATATGACCCCTTTGTCTGTTATTGTCGTGGGCACCGGCGGGGTGGCCAAAAACTTTATTAAAACCCTCCAAAAGCGAGGTTCGGAAATTCTTGCGGTGGTCAGCTCCAGCGCCGAAAGAGCTAAATCCTTCGGCGACGAATACGGGTTGCCCGGATACGCCAGCGTAACCGAGGCTTGCGAAGCCCACCCCTCCGCAAACCTGGCCTTGGTCCTAAACTCAAACCACCAACATGCCCCGGATACCATTGCCGCCCTCGAAAAAGGCCTCCATGTGTTTTGTGAAAAACCAATGGCCCCGACCATTGAAGAATGTGAGGCCATGGTCGCTGCCGAGAAAAAATCTCCCGGATCCCTCCAGATCGGATTCGAATACATTCACTCTACCATGCCGCGGCGCCTGCGGGAACTACAACAAGAGGGCTTTTTCGGCGATCTCCTGTCCCTGAGCTGCGTGGATTCCCGGGGCCACTGGTGGTCCGGAAACCCCGATGCCCCCTTTGCCGAGCAAAAAAAACTGCGCCGTGAACTTGGTGGCGGCATTATTTTTCACTGCGGAATTCACCAGTTGGATATGCTTCGCGCCTACCTGGGCGATTTTCAAAAAGTTCGCGCCTATCGCTCCCAGAAAAATCCCCTTCCCTACTACCCGGAAGACGTGCCCGCACACGTTCAGGTCATGCTCGAAACAAAGGACGGCCGCGTCGCCAGCCTGGAAGTCTTTCACAGCCGCGCCCCAACTTACTATCGTCGGCAACCTTCCTACAACCCCCGCTGGCCGGATGTGCCGGGACATGAGTTCCGACTTTCTCTCGTCGGGACCCAAGGCTCCGCCTTGGCCGATTTCTACGGGGAAAAACTTCACCTCTTTCGCTTCAACCACGATATCAAGGATACCGAATTGGAACGCACCGAGGACTTTGGATTCCACCCCATGAACGAACTCCATCACGACATGACCGGATTCCTGCAAACCTACCTTGCACGGATCGAGCAAGGCCAGGGACCCATTGTTCCGGCCGAAGATGCTCTCCAAACCATGCGCCTGGCCTTCGCCACCGAAGCCTCCATCTCCTCCGGGGAAACCGTTTCCGTCTAACGCCCCCACTGAAGGCCGGACCCCAATTTCAACCCGGGATATTTCGCCGCCGCCCCGGTTCCACCAGGGGAATGCGCAAAAGATTGCGTTTCCGACTGGAAAGGATCGCGAATCGGCTTTAGCGTAAATAATCTATCGCAACCTTCTCCATGACCATTGAGACCAAACATTCGACCTCCTTTGACCCTGAAATACAGCGGAAGAATTTCCCTATTCTCCAACAAGAGATCCATGGCAAACCTTTGATCTATTTAGACAACGGTGCCACCACCCAAAAACCTTCCGCAGTCCTGGAGGCCATGGACCACTATTATCGCAAGGACAACAGCAATGTTCACCGTGGCATCCATACCCTTAGCAATCGCGCCACCGAATCCTTTGAACAAGTCCGCGATACCGTTGCCAATTTCCTGAATGCCCCCTCCCGCGAAGAAATCGTTTTCACCAAAGGAACCACCGAAGCCATCAACCTTGTTGCCCGCACTTGGGCCGAGCAAAATCTAAACGAAGGTGATGTCATTTTACTTACCGAAATGGAGCATCACAGCAACCTCGTTCCCTGGCAACTCCTGGCCCAGCGAAAAGGTCTGGAGATCCGCTATGTGCCGGTAACCGACGACGAAGGCATTCTAACAACCGAACAAGTCGATAAAATGCTCACTCCCGAGGTGAAGCTTTTCGCTTTTACCCATATCTCGAACACGCTCGGAGTCGTGAATCCCGCCCGGGAATTTTGCGCCCTGGCCCGAAAAAAAGGAGTGGTTACTTTAGTCGACGGAGCTCAAAGTGCCGGCCACATGCCCATTGACTTGCAAGATATGCAACCGGACTTTTTTGTCTTCTCCGGCCACAAAACCGCCGGTCCCACTGGCGTCGGTGTTTTGTACGGCAGGTTCGAACTCCTGGAACAAATGCCCCCCTTCCACGGAGGTGGCGAGATGATCGACCGGGTCAGCTTTGATCGCGTTACCTTTAAAAAACCTCCCCACAAATTCGAAGCAGGTACGCCCAACATTGCTGAAGTAGTCGGCCTTGGAGCCTCCCTGAAATATCTTTCCAATATCGGCATGGACCGCATTTTTGCCCACGACCATGAGCTCGCCGCCTACGCCGATGAACACCTTCGCTCCCTCCCCGGAATCAGGGTTCTTGGCCCCCGGCAAAACCGGGCCGGATTAGTCAGCTTCCATTTCGACAAAGTTCATGCCCATGACCTCGTCACCTTCGCCGACATGGACGGTATCGCCCTGCGCGGCGGACACCACTGCACCCAGCCCCTCATGGAGAAACTGGGCTTACACTCCACTGCCCGCGCCAGCTTTTATCTCTACAACACCAAACAAGAAGTTGACCGTTTGCTGGAGAACCTAAACAAAACCTTGTCTTTTTTCACATCCTAATCCCCAAACTCAGCAGTACAATTACCGTCAATTTTTAAGTTGCTAGAACTTAAATTACAGTCCTGAAGATGTCGCACACACCCTCAACAAAAAATTGGCCGCCTACTAAATGGGATAAGTTAATCAATCTCCACATTTGATCTTTTCGCCATCACTGAAAAATCGAGATGGCTCCCGACAAAGGTTCTCTAACACCGCCCCATAGCTTCAATAACAATAATTCATTGATTATTAATAACAGTTCAAAGGTTTGTGTAAAGTTGAAGGTTGTTCATATTCTGAAGTCCCCCCTGAAATAGCCGCAGGGTTCATGTAAGAAGGTTTCCGCTTTGGCTCCGAGAATCAGTTTCCTCGTTTCCTCTGAAAACAATCCTCCAGGATCGGCTTAATAGCAAAACAACATCAATTCTTTGAGCGAAAAAAATTGGGCGTAAACAAAACACCCAGCGATGCTGGTTTCACAATAAATGGCGGGCGGATTTTCATCGATGCACATTCCCTCACCTTCTCCATACACTGACGAACAAATGACTCTTCCCCGAGAACCTGTCCTTTCACCACCGCCGCAAAAAGCTTTTTCCGGTCCCGGAGATCCGCCTCACTTTCCGCCTGCTCGCTGAGCAAACGGGTGATCTCTTCCTGCGCCTCCTGGTCATCGAGGTGTCCCTTGCCGTCCCGGTGCATCCGCCCCTGCCCTAAAACCAGCATCCGGTAAAATCGCAGAACATCGCTGCCCGTATCTTTATCAATCGCATCCACTATATACCCCAGATCACTCACCGGCTCTCCCGCCATTACCGATTCACCGTAACCGCTGTAGGCATATTTAGCCGGATCCTCCACCAATCCCGCCCGCACCGGATTCAAATCAATATAGGCCGCCACTACCTTCAAGGCATTCGCCCGGCCCTCCACCAGCACACTCTTAAACTTCTCACTCCACAACGGACCATACCGCCGGTACTCACTGTTGTACCAGATACTCACCCGCTGC
>JAFIGF010000002.1 GCA_020831535.1 Opitutales bacterium
CTCGCTACCCCGCTTCGCCTCCGGCTTCGCAGGACACCGCAAAATTCCGAATCACCGACTCCCACTACTCCACTCGAAGCGAAGCGAAGATCACGCCGGAGCCTTGGCGAAGGCGGACACTCCACAACTCCCCATTTCAGCTTTTCAGCATTTTAGCGTTTTCAAAAACCCCTCTCATAGACTCCATCGCGGGCTAAAGCACCGCGCTACCAAGTTTCCGCAAGTACCGTAGCCGCGTTCTTTAGACGCGGTTCGAAGGTTTTCAATCGTTCCCAAACGCACCCACCAGGTGGATGAACCACCGACAAGAGTCCGCTTCGCCAACCCAACCACACGAGCCGTGTGAGACCACCGCTCAGCGGGACAGGCCCCCGCCATCCCACAAAAAAACCCGCCTGGATTTACCAGACGGGTTTTTGAAAAAGAAGAATGGTCAGTTGTTATTTCAACCGACGACGACGCCAAACGATCATACCCAAGGCTGCCAAGCCAAAGATCGCCGCGTAGGTGCTGGGTTCGGGGATGACGGTGAGATTGATTTCGTTGAATCCCATACCTCCGTCATTATTGGCAGCGCGATTGTTATTCCACCGAATGAAGAGAGACTCACCGTTCTGAAGGCTTGAATCTGGCAGAAACGCTGACCGAATAATGGGGCTACCTTCGGTCGTGTTCGTTCCCCCAAAATCGAAAGCATCATCACTTAAGGTGTTCCAGCTTGTCGGGGTTCCGGTTCCCGTAAAAACAGCGTACTCAAATGTATATTCTTGCGCACTATTTTGTTGAGCGGTCACAGCGCGAAAATCCACCTCAAAACCGGCAATTGTTGAGCCCGATGTGTTTGTTAGGTGAAGTCCTGCCCATGTTGTATTATTTAACAATCCGTAAGCTACATCCGGATTGTCAGCAGGCTCGAAATTAGTTACAAAATCAACCGCGCCGTCAATGTTATATAAAAGACCGGCTCGATCGTTGTTTTGTTGACCTGCGTTCCACTCCCGAAGCTGTTGCCGTCCGGCTCGATACGCATTAGCAGAAAGTCCCTGATTTCCTCCATAAACTCCTTCGGTCCCCCTCAAATCCTCAAAATCCGCCCGATAAACCGTCCCGGCAGCCGCCGAGGTAAGATTAAAAGTGTTATCGTCCCCGTTCGCGTTGTTGATGATAATGGTTTGAGCTTGGGCTGTAAAGCCAGCGCATACGAGTAAGGCCAAGGTGGTTGAAAGGATGGATTTCATGGGAGAGTAAGAGTTGGTTGACTGAATAAAACAATATTTACATAATTCGTTTAAAATGAATATGCGATTTTCCGCATTGTTTTATTGTTTTTCGGACAAAGGGGCTTAATGTTGAATTCATGAACGCCACCCTTCCTTTTCTCCTCAGTATTCTGGACCGCCGGATACAAAGTCAATTTGAGGTTTGGCATGGACTGACGGAAGCGGCGGATGCGAGCGGATGGCCCTACCCGATCGAGGAAGTTTCCCGGCTTCGGCGAAAGCTGGAGACTCAGTCCTGCCTCGGGGTCCTTAGCTGGCGTGGCGCGGACCGTCAGGATCTCGTTGGCATCCCGATCATCAATCTGAGCAATTACCGGGGGCCGCTTCCGGATTGCGGGAATTTGCTCAATGAGGATCGGGCGATTGGCCGGATGGCCGCCGACCATCTCCTGGGCAATGGTTATTCGACCTATTTGACCGTGGGGCTCGCCCAACCCCACTACTCCCGGGAACGGATGGAGGGATTCTCCGCAAAAATACAGACCAAAGGCCTACCGCTGCACAGCGTTGATTTCCCGATGGGCCGAAACTGGACGCCCAAGGCCGAATGGAACCCCCAACGCTATCTGGACCAAAGCTCCGAGGAACTAGAGCCCATTCTGCGGGAACTCCCTCCCGACACGGGCATTTTCGCGGTGGATCATCCGATCGCTCAACAAATTGAACACTGTCTTTATACCCGCTTCCCCGAACGAGTCCACACGACCGGTCTTCTGGCTGGGGATTTGCCCGTGAGCTACCGCTGGTTGCCCGGCTCACGGCGTTCTCTCTCTTGCGTGCGAACCGCCAATGCCGCACGGGGGAAGGCGGCCATGGACTGGTTTATCAAGCAGGAAACACAGCCTGAACCCATAGCCAAACTCTGCCGCTTTTTTCCTCCAGCAGGCATATTTACGCAAGCTTCCACCGCCGGCCCGGCTTGTCGGCATCCGATTCTTGCTTGGGGAATTCGTTGGAGCTGGACGCGAATCCAGGGGGGAGAACCTCCTACCGTCGAGGAGATGGCCAGTTATTTGAAAATGTCCTCCCGCACCTTGAATCGGTTATTCCAAAGTGAATTGTCGCAAACGGCCCGCGGATTTCTGCTCACCCTTCGCATGGAACGCGCCGCCCAAACCTTACAGCAAAACCCGCAATACAGTATCCAACGAGTCGCCGAAGAAGCCGGATTCACCAACCAGGGGGCTTTTACCAGTACCTTTCGAAGCTGGAGTGGACAAAACCCCCGAGAGTATCGCAAGACGGGTGGATCGGGATGAAGCGGGCCGGTTTTTTCTGATTTCGGCAGAAGCGAAACACAGCCGGATCGCGGGGTAAACCCGCTCGCTACCCCGCTTCGGCTACAAGAATCAACCTGTAGCGGCGGCTGTCCCTTGCCGCTCCTTCGACTGACCGGCCAACCCCAAGAGCCAACAGAGTGGCTCGGCTACAAGGGCCACCGTGCGAACACCCCCCGCCACGGATCGGGCGATGAATCAGCCCGACTACGCAAACAGCCAAACCTCCTTCCCGGTCCGCGCGCCGAAGGTGCGCAAGGTGATAGCCCAGGGTGGCCAAACCCAAACAACCGCACCCTGAAGGGGTGCAGCGAACGTTGGCTGATAGCAGCGCGGTCGAACGAAATCCCAAGGCGCTACCGGATAGGTTTGTCATCTGCCTCCTTTTTCTTTGCGCTGGTAGGATGAGCGATCCTTCAGGCCCCACCTTTTCTACCCCGTACTGGTTGCGGGCTTTCCGTCAGGCCAATTATCGTTTGTTCTTCACCGGCCAAATCATGGCTTTGAACGGAATGTGGATGTCCATGGCTGCCATGGGCTGGCTGATTTTTCGCCTGACCGAGGATCCGTTCATGCTCGGATTGATGGCTTTTTTCCTGCAGGCCCCGACATTTTTACTGAGTTCGATAGGCGGTGTTTTGGCCGACCAATGGGATCGCCGCAAGCTCATCCTTATCGTTCAGGCGACCAATGCCATGGCGATTGGCTGGCTGGGGGTGGTTACTCTCACCGGAGCGGTCACGGTTACCCATATTCTGGTGATTTGCATGGTTCTGGGCACCACCAAAGCGGTTGAAATGCCCACCCGCCAGGCGCTGGTTGCGGACATCACGAAAGACAAAGCAGATTTGCCCAACGTTATTGCCCTGAACTCCTCCATCTTTCACAGTGCCCGCTTAACCGGCCCGCTCGTCGCCGGCGTGCTCATCATTCCTTTCCTGGGGGAAGAGGGCTGTTTCTTTGCCCATTCACTGGCCTACGTGGGCGGGATTTTCTGTTTTTCCCGTCTTCGGTTGATCAAGAAAAAGAAGTTGCCCGAGGGGACGACCTTCCTTTCAAGGTTAGCCGAGGGCTACCGCTACACCTTCGGGTATCCACCTATTCGCGATGCGGTGCTTTTCATGGCCGCCATTGCCCTAATCGGTATGCCCTACAACACCCTCTTGCCGGTTTTTGCCGATACGGTTCTGGACGGCGATAGTTCGACCTATGGGCTGTTGATCGCGGCCGGAGGGTTGGGGGCCCTTTTTGCGGGCACCCATTTGGCGATGCGAAAATCCGTTCTGGGCATGGGCCGCGTGATCGGAGGAAACATTGTCCTGTTCGGCCTCATGCTTTTTGGGTTCTCCCTTTCCACGAATCTTTTCCTTTCGCTGGCTTTTCTTTTCTTATCCGGTTTTAGCAGCATCATGGCGATAGTGGGGGCCAACACGATTGTCCAAACCCTGGTCGACGACCACATGCGGGGTCGGGTTATGAGCCTTTTTGGCATGGTTTTCATGGGAGCCTTGCCCCTAGGAGCCTTGTTTTTTGGCCAAGCCGCCCGGCTCTATGGCGCTCCCGTGGTGGTTGCCTCCGCGGCGGTGGGAACGGTGCTGGTCGGCATCGTCTTTTTACTCCGCTTGCCTTCGCTTCGGCGGTTGGCCAAGCCGGTTTATCAGGAAAGAGGGATTTTGCCCAAGGAAATAGATTCTTGAAAGCCCCAAGCTAGCGGGAGATGTCCTCTTGGTTGAGCACTCGGAAGCCGCAACGGGAAAGGCAGCGGGCCGCTTCCTCGGGCTCCTCGAGACTCAGCACCAAGGCGGACCGGCCTTCGGGACGGGAAATGAAGGAATAAGTATAGTGAATATTGATTTCCGCCTGCAAAAGAGCTCCCAAGGCCCCTTTAACATCGGCCTCAGTACGCACCTCAAGGCCGACGACATGGCATTCGTTGTAAAACAGGTTGTGTTCGAGAAATAAGATCCTCGCTTGATCGGGGTCATCGACAACGACACGCAAGACGGCAGTTTCAGTGGCGTCCAAAATCGTCAATGCCATCACATGCACCTCATGGTCATTCAATAGGCGAATGACATCGTGCAATTTCCCCAATTTGTTTTGGGTAAAAAGAGAAAACTGCACCACTGGCTCCCCTCTTTTTTCCAAAGTCTCTTTCATGGCTGACGAGTATGACGAAAAACCGGTGGAAAATCACGCACAAACCACGGACCCTGGCGAGGCCTACACCGAAAGAGCCTGCGCGGCGAAATTTTTCGTGTAATCACGTAAATACACCAAACTGTTGCTCCGGTTGCCGGAAACCATCTTCAATAGGCCGCTTTTGTTCAGGAAAGCCGGCTCAGCCCGAATGACGGCTTCCGGATGCTTGCCGTTGTAGAAATTCAGAAGAAGAGCCGCCAGCCCCTTGGAAATCATAGCATCGGCATCCATGTAGAAGTGCACTTTGCCGTCCTGGATATCGCCCTGAATCCATAATTGGGAAATACACCCCGGCAAAAGTCGATCCTCAGTCCGATACTCGTCGGGTAAAGCCGGGTATTTTCGGCCAATATTGATGATATGGTGAAAGAGCTCCTGGTGATCGGGAAACAGGTCCAACTCCTCGGCTATTTCCTCGCCGCGGTCTTCCAATTCTTGAATTTCCTTTGTAATAACGTCACTCATACCAACAAAACTTTGCCAAGATTGCGCTTAGCGCAAGCGCAGAAGCCGAACCAATCGAAAATTCACTTCCGCCTTGCCTGCGAAAGTATTCTACTTTTCGGTAATGCTTATGAAAGCGTTACTCACCGGTGGCGGAGGTTTCCTCGGCCGCTATCTTGTCGATGCCTGGCTGAAACAGGGGCACGAAGTCGCCATCCTCGGACGAACCGAACACCCCGATTTGGTGGCCCGCGGGATTGACTTTCACCAGGGTGATCTGTCCGAGCTGGAGACGGTCCGCAAGGCCTGCGAAGGCTGCGAAGTTGTTTTTCATACCGCCGCCAAGGCGGGAGTATGGGGGGCCAAGGGATCCTTTTGGATGACCAATTTTCAAGGCACCCAAAACGTGATCACAGCCTGCCGTGAGCAAGGCGTACAACGCCTGATTCACACCAGCACGCCGAGTGTGGTTTTCAACCGACAACCCTTGCGCGGGGTCGATGAGTCCCAGCCCTACGGCTCCCGTTGGCTGTGCCATTATGCCGAAAGCAAGGCCGCCGCCGAAAAGGAAGTTCTCGCCGCCCACGCCCCGGGGCAGTTACAGACGGTAGCCCTGCGCCCCCATTTGATTTGGGGAAAAGGGGACAATCATCTGATTCCCCGGGTCGTTGCAAGAGCCCGGGCCGGGAAATTGAAAATTGTCGGGACGGGCACCAACAAGGTGGATTTGGTTCATGTCCGCAATGCCGCCGCCGCGCATCTTTTGGCGGAGGAAAAACTACGGGACACCGATCCCGTTTGCGGAGGCAAAAGCTATTTCATCACCCAAGGACAGCCGGTGGTGCTATGGGACTGGATCAATGCCCTCTTGAAGAAGTTGGACATCCCCCCGGTTACCCGCAAGGTTCCCCTCCCCGTCGCCTACACTGCCGGGGCTCTTTTAGAGGCTGTTTACGCCATTGCCAAAATCCCCGGCGAGCCGCCCATGACCCGATTCGTGGCCACAGAGCTGGCCAAGGATCATTATTTTGATATCTCCGCCGCCCGAAGGGACCTTGGGTATAATCCCCGTTTCAGCGAAGAAGAGGGGCTCCGGGAGCTGGTTGAGGAACTGCGGAAATTAGGTTAAACGCAACGACCACTCTGTAGGAGGGGGTTTATCCCCCGACCACGACGAATCAAGGAAACGTTCGCACCGCACCGGGGAGGGCGAAGGCGTGTCCCTCTGAGTTATTTCACCTTATAGGGTCCCAAACTACCAATCCTGGATTCGCCAGAGCTGCGTTAGGGTGTCGCGGGAAGGCAAGTGATCGAGAGGCAGGATCACGAAGGAAAATTTATACCGTCCGGCGGGGATCTGATATTTTTCGATCGTATCCGGACCACAGCTGCGCCCCCCGACCCCACGATGTGCAATGTCCAAATACAGCCACGGGTGTTGGGACTTGGGTAAAAACTCCCAATGCGTGGATTTCAGCAAAGCCTCCCGGGAATAGGGGGAAACGGTAAAGACAAAGGGACTTTCCGCAATCACCAACATCCCCCCACGGCTTTGCTCCCGGTTGCCCACGGCCAACCAGCGCGTATCCGAACGACCCCCGTTCTCCTGGGGCAAGGGATAGGGGTAAGGCATCTCCGCAATCCTTTGGCGATAGACCCCCGGCAAACTGCCTTGGCAGCGGTCGGGGTAATTTTCCCCGGGTCCCCGGCCATACCACGCGACCTGATCCCATGCGCCCGGCAAGGCAAGGGCAAATCCGAGACAGCCAGGATCGGCAAGCTCCCCGGGGACAGTGAACGCACCTTGCCAGCGCCACCCCAGTCCATGGGCACAGCGTTCCCAGTTGGCCTGCAACTCCAAAGGCCCGTCCAGACCGGGAAAACGCCAGCTACAATCCCCCGGCTCACCGGTGCCTTCCAAGCCCTCGAGAAGTTTTGCTTTGGCAGTGTAAAACCCCTCCCGTCGCCAACGACCCAAGGCTTTATCCTCCTGCCCGGTCCAGGCTTTGATCCCGTCATTATCAATCGGCGCCCGCCAAACCATCGGACGCCAATCCTCCGACAGAAACACTTCCTGTTCGGCGGATAGAATTTCCGGCATCGACTCCTCCTCCGTGGTTTCCGCAACCGCTTTGACCGCAAAAGTCTCCGCACAGCGACTGACCTCATGCCCTTTCGGCGCCCATGCGATGTCTTTCTTCAAAGTCAGCGAAAACACCATGGTACATTCCCGCGTGCCTTCCACCCGGGGCTGTAAAATTTCCTGCGGCAGCCGAATCTTTTCTTTTTTGCCGGGGGCAATGTCAGGCAATTCCAAGGTTCCGCTTTCCACCGACAAGCCATCCTCACGCCGCTCCCAATGCAATTCCAGATCCTTGGTTCCGATAAAGGCCCGGCGATTGTGAATCACTAAACGGGCTTTCTTTTTGCTTTTTTTGAAAACCAGCTTCTGCGGCTGATACACCTTGGCCACTTCGGTCATTGCGGGATGAGGATCAAGATGGGGGCTAATCAAACCATTCAGGCAAAAGTTGGCATCATGACGTGCTTCGCCAAAATCTCCCCCGTAGCCAAGAATCTTTCGTCCCCCCCGGGTTGTTTCCAACCCCTGGTCCATCCAATCCCAAATAAACGCTCCCTGAAAGGCCTTATGCGCATAAAACAAATCCCAGTACTCCTGCAGATTCCCCGTGCTGTTACCCATGGAATGGACATATTCGCAGGGGATAATCGGCCGTTGGTCGCGGGGATAATACTTGCGCGCCAAAATCTCCAAGTCCTCCAGGGAAGGATACATTGGCCCGATAATATCGGTGGCTAAGCAGCTGCAGGGGCTGCGGGGGGAGCCTTCCGCAGGATCCGGACGACCGACCGCCTCGTACCACTCCCGCATGATGGCCCCTTCATAATGCAAGACCCGGGTAGGGTCATAATTCCGTATCCACCCAGCCATGGCATCATGATTGGGCCCATGTCCCGATTCATTTCCGAGCGACCAGCTGAAAATCGACGGATGATTCTGATCGCGACGTACCGTGCGCATTCCCCGATCCAAAAAAGCCGCTGCGTATTCCGGGCGGCGGGCCAAAGAATTCTGATAATGGTGGTTTTCCACATTGGCCTCATCCATCACCCAGAGACCCAACTCGTCGCAGAGTTCATAAAGCATGGGGTCACTCGGGTAGTGACTGGTCCGAACGGCGTTGATGTTGTGTTGTTTCATCAACACCAATTCAGCCCTGACCCGTTCCCGGTCGGGCACTTTTCCGGTAACCGGGTCATGATCGTGTCGGTTGACGCCGCGAAACATGACCTTCCGGCCATTGATCCGGATGCTTCCTTTGGATAATTCGATTCGCCGGAAACCCACTCGCACGACGGTACTCTGCAAAACCTTGCCACCCTTCTCCCGCACCGTAACCAGCACCCGGTAGAGACTCGGCGATTCGTCACTCCAGGGCCGAACGCTCAGCTCCGGCAGGGTGGTTTGCAAGAAATTGCCATTCTTTTCACTTTCCCGGGTTCCCAAGGTCCGCTGACATTTGCTTTGCTTGCCCTCAACCTTGTCTCCGTTTTCGAGGAGGGTCGTTTCGAGGATAAAATCTGTTTCCTCCCGATAGCCGAGCCCCGCCATCTCTGCCCGCACCGACAGGCACCCAATATCCTCGCTGGGGTCCCAGTCCGCATCAACGCGCAGGTCGCCCACATAGTGCTTCGGCAAACGCTCCAAATATACACTCCGGTGAATGCCCGCATGCCACCAATGGTCCTGGTCCTCCAGATAGGATCCATCGGACCAACGAATGACCTTCAAAGCGAGAGTGTTGCTCCCCTCTTTGAGAAAAGGCGTAATCTCCCATTCTCCCGGAAGACGGCTATCCTTGCCGGCCCCGACAAACGTCCCATTCACCCAGACCTCAAGGGCACTCTCCGCACCTCCGACATGGAGCACTACCCGATCCTTCCGCCAGGATTTGGGTACGTTAAAAGTGCGACGGTACAATCCCGTTGGGTTGTCCTTGGAAGGTACTTCCGGAGGAGTTTCCTCAAAGGGCATGTGAATATTCGTGTAGATCGGTTTGGCCGAAGAATCCTTCCCGCAGGTAAACAGACCGGGAACGTTCATTTTCTGCCAGCCCTTACCCGTTTTTTGGGTTAAGCAAGTTGTCGGAAGGGCCTCCGGCCGTGGAGCGAGATAAAAATCCCATTGCCCATCCAATAGTTTCCGGTTCTTGCCGGGGTTTTCCGGCCCCACCTTCAAAGCCTCTTTCTCTGAGTCAGCCCAGTACTGCGTTGGCCGCACAGGGAGACGATTGATCCCCGTAATTTCCGGAAGTCTCCACCATTGGGAAACAGGCAAATTCATCGTTTTAGCCATGAACCCATGCAACCAGAGGAGGCGTTGAGAGCAAGGCTTATTCTCATAAAATCGGCCAGAATGGCGGGGCTACCAAAGATTTGGCGCGGAGCTTCAGCCCGCGTAGTTGTACCCACGGCCCCAACCGGGGCATTCCTTTGGCAAACCTCACCCCTCGGGAGAAAAGATCCTTTTCCGGCGAACGCGGAACTGCGGCTAAAGCCCGCAGCTACTAGGGTTCAGAGGAACGAGGACGGTTCCGGTAGCGCGGAGCTTCAGCCCGCAAAAAAGCCCCGGCTCAGATGAGCCGGGGCTTTGAAAGTAAATCTTTATCTAAAAGATTAGAAGGAAACACCGACGGCGGCACCCCACCAGAGTTGGTCGTCGGGATTAATGTCTTCGTCGTTTCCAGCATAACGAACGCCAACGGAACCATAGGCGGCGTCAGTGAAGGCGAAAACAACATCAGCAGTTACGCCGTAGTAGAAGTAATCGTTTCCTTGATCTACCCAAACGTGCCCCACGAAAGCGCCCAATTCGAGATCAGCGTCAACACCAATGAATTCTGTAATACCGACGGCATAGTCGAGGGAGCCTTCGAGTGTGGTGTTTTCAAGTTCGAAGTCGTAGTAAAGATAAAGGCTGGGATCAACCAAGAGTTCGTCCAGGTTCAAGGCAGCACCAACATAGATTTCCTGAGTATCGGTAGCACCAGTCAAACTGTAGTAGGTGAAGCCAACATCAGCGGTAATGGCGTCGATGTCCCAGGAATAACCAACGGTATAATCGACTTCGCCAGATTCGCCGCTACCACTGCGCACGTCAGAGCTGGACCAGATTTCCGCGTAGAATCCTTGTACTTCGTAAAGGATGCTGGGTTGTATGGAAGGTCCGGCAAGTTTAACGCCACGGAACGAGTACTCAGACTCGAAAGCGAATTCAACGGTCACGGTCGCATCGTCAAGAGCGAACTGACCAAACAACGAGGCTGGAGCGGCCAAAGCGGCTACAGACAAGACTTTTAAGGAGTTTTTCATAATGTGTTTAGGTGTTTGTTTTTGTGTGTTTGTGTACTTGTGGAAAAAACCACAAAAGCAGAGACGGCATGATTATCATGCCAAAAATTGAAGTTAATACTGTTACACCGTAATAAAAACTAATCGTCAAGGAAAAGTTACATTAGGCGCTGAAATTTTTCATTCTTAAGGCCAATGAGCAATGTTTCACCAGATCCCCTGCTCGCGCAATTGCTTTTCCGCCGTTCCCGGCCAGTCCCGATTGGCATGGGGGCTGGCGGGACTGGGATGGAGCACCCGCCCAAGCGCGACTTTCGGCCCTTCCGTTAGAGCCCGCTCCGCCTGCGCCAAGGCAAATCCACCCACCCCCACAACCCATTCGGGAGAGAGAATGCGGACTATTTCCCGCAAATGCTCATCGCAATGTTCCAGGAGAGGCTCCCGCTCGGACCGGGACAATTTATCCGGCGTCCGGTTGCGACCAGTCTCTTCCATGAAAACCAAGGGACAGTAATTGCCCACAAAATGATCGGCAAAGAACCGGTCAGCGGTGCCAAACGTTTTCGCAAAAAAGCCCCATAACCTCTTTCCGCTGACCTCAGAGCGGCCGCAAGCGAACCCTTCGACGAGCCTTTTGGGATGTTCGGGGTTCGGTTTTTGGATTACCGGATCGATCCCGATCCAGTCCCGGACATGGGGGATCTCGCCAAAGGGCACACCGGTCTGCACCATTCCCCAGGGACCGGGATTCATGCCGAGAAAGAGTACTTTCTTGGGCGTGCCCGCCGCTTTCTGCAAATACTGGTAGTGCCCGTCCCAGGCATACTCAAGCGGGTTGTAAGTATGCGTAACCGGTTCGGCGAATTTCAATTGATTGACCTTCTCGCGGAGCGTTCGCGCCGCCCGGGCCATCGCTTCAATTCTCTCTTCTTCCATCATCATGTACCTTTCCGTTTCGTTATTTCGCCAATTCAATTCCCACCGGACAATGGTCGGATCCCATCACCTGGGGCAGGATGAAAGCCTTCTTTACTTCTTTGTCCAGGCGCTCGGAAACACCAACATAATCGATTCTCCACCCGACATTCCGTCCCCGGGCCCCCGCCCGGTAGGACCACCAGGAGTAGTGACCGGTCTCGCCGGGATGTCGAACCCGAAAGGTATCGACAAACCCGGCCTCCAGTAAAAGTCCGAAACCTTTTCGCTCCTCGTCGGTAAACCCCGCATTGCGGCGGTTGCTCCGTGGGTTGGCGAGGTCAATCTCCTCATGGGCTACATTGAAGTCGCCGCAGAAAATCACCGGACGGTCACGATCCAACTCCTGCAAATAGGCTTTCAAGGCCGGATCAAAAACCTTCTCCCGGTATTCCAATCGGCTCAGGTCCCGCTTGGCGTTGGGCACATACACATTGACCAGATGAAACCCGGGAAAGGTCAACCGTTGCACCCGTCCCTCGGGATCCTCTTTTAAAGAAGGGATCCCAACCGACACCTCCTCGGCCTGGTGCCGCGAAAAAACCGCCGTTCCTGAATAGCCCGGTTTCTCCGCCGGATGCCAATAGGCGTGATACCCCTCCGGCGAGAAATCCACTTGCTCCGGGCGGGCCTTGATCTCCTGGAGAGCCAGAATATCCGGTTGGGTCTCCGCCCAAAAATCGGCAAATCCTTTTTTCAAAACGGCCCGGAAGCCATTCACATTCCACGAATACAAACGCATTTCCCAAACCAACATGTTCACCGGTCCGCGTCCACTTTATTTCCCCCGAACCGGAAAAGCCCGCTTTTCTTTTCGCGGCTTTCTCTTTTTCACATTTGCGGTACACTGACCCTTATGCCGAATTCCGTTGTCGCACCCACGCCCACCGAAAACTTTGTCGGCCCCGTCCTTACCGTCCAGGGTCTGAGCAAAACCTACGGCAAGCTGCAAGCCCTGCACAATGTGAACCTCGAGATCGAACCCGGAGAGATTTTTGCCCTCCTCGGGGTTAATGGGGCCGGAAAAACAACCATGATCGAGTGCATCTGCGGCCTTCAGGCGCATTTTGAGGGCCAAATTTCCGTCGCCGGATTCGATGTTCGTAAAGAATACGCCCGGGCCCGGCAAATCACCGGCCTGGTGCCACAGGAACTCAATTTTGACGGGTTTTTCCGAAGCCTGGAAACAGTCTCTTCGCAAGGAGGGTATTTCGGGCTTCGGCAACCCGACCAGAAAGCCCGCGCCTTGATGAAAAGACTCTCCCTTGAAGGAAAGGAGAAGGACAACACCCGGAATCTTTCCGGCGGCATGAAGCGCCGCCTGATGATCGCCAAGGCTCTCATGCACGATCCGGCTCTGCTTTTTCTCGATGAACCGACCGCCGGGGTCGATGTGGAGTTGCGGGACGACCTCTGGGAATATGTGCGGGAATTACGGGGAAACGGCACCACCATCGTCCTAACCACCCACTACCTCGAAGAGGCGGAAAAATTGGCCGACCGTATCGGGATCATCAACCGGGGCCGACTTTTGCTGGTGGAACGGCGCGACCATCTAATGGATAAATTTGGTCGCAAACGGGTCACCTTGCGCACCGCGCAACCGCTTCCAAAGCACCTTTCCAGGGAGCTTCGGATCTATCAATGGGAAGAGGGACAAGAAAACGAGTATCATTTTCACTTTCGCCGCGACGAAACAGAACCCACCCTGCCCCGCCTGTTTGAGCTTTTAGGCCAATATGGCGTTTCCATCACGGATGTCGAAACCCGGCAAAGCCGGCTGGAAGATATTTTCCGTGAACTTTTACAATCTGACGATGAAACCACCTCTTGAAACCGCCTCCCCCGCTTCGGAGCAGACCTCCGCCAGCGCCCGCCGAAAAATCGCCGCGGCCCGGGAAAAGGCCCTACAGAACCAAGGCTGGCAAGGCACCTACGCGCTGTTCATACGGGAGGTCAAGCGCTTCATGAAAATCGCCGGGCAGTCCATTGTCAGCCCGGTTCTGACCACTCTTCTGTATTTTGTCGTTTTTGGTTTCTCCCTCGGCAGCCGTTTGCAGGAAATCGAGGGCATCCCCTACATCGACTTTCTAGTGCCCGGGCTCATGATGCTCAATCTCATCAACAACGCCTTTCTGAACAGCTCCTTTTCCCTCTTCATTGCCAAAATCCACGGAGCCATCGTCGATGTTCTGGTCACCCCGCTCACCCCACTGCAAATCATCATGGCCTATGTCGGAGCGAGCGTTGTTCGCGCCGTCGTTACCGGTCTGATTATCTGGCTGGTGGCCTCGCTCATGGGGGCAGGCACGGTGGCGTATCCACTCTTTACGATTGTCTTTATGCTCCTGACGGCGATCGGTTTTGCCCTCTTCGGAATCATCGTCGCCATCTATTCGGAGACCTTTGACCAAATCAACTTACTTCCCAGTTTCTTTCTTATGCCGCTGACCTTTCTGGGGGGCGTGTTTTATTCCATCTCCATGCTTCCCCCCTTCTGGCAAGCGGTGTCTCTGGCCAACCCGATCCTTTACATGATCAACGGTCTGCGCTACGGCATGACCGGGGTCTCCGATGTCTCCCCCTGGATTGGACTGGGGATTTTAACCGCTCTGGTCCTGCTCTGCGGCCTGCATGCCTGGCACCTCCTCCACACCGGCAAAAAGCTCCGCGAGTAAACCCACCCTCACCATGATCTCCGCCAAAAACGCCCTATCCCTGAGCCTTTTCTTTCTCCTTGTCGCGGCCACCGCCTATAGCGGCACGCAGTTCCAACCCGGCGAATGGTATGGCACCCTGGAAAAGCCATCCTGGAATCCGCCGAACTGGGTTTTTGGTCCGGTCTGGACCGTCTTGTATGTGATGATTGCCGTGGCCGGCTGGCTGACTTGGAAAGCCCGACCATCCCTCCGCCAGCCTGCCCTGCTCCTTTGGATCGGGCAATTAGTCCTCAACGGCCTTTGGTCCGCCGTGTTTTTTGGCCTCCAAATGCCCTTGGCCGCCCTCCTTGTCGTGATCGCCTTATTGGCTTTGATCGTGGCCTTTGTCCTCACCACGCCTTCCCGCGGTGCCCGCTTTCTTTTTCTTCCCTACGGCCTCTGGGTCGCTTTCGCCACCGCCCTCAATGCCGCCATTGTCTGGTTGAACTGAAACAAAAAAAGCACCTTCCCGAAAACGGAAAGGTGCTTTCTTCAAAAAGGGCTTCTGCTCACAATCAGAAACCAAAGGCCACGCCAACGCCGCCCCAGGTTACATCACCCTCGTCCTCGCGGTCGAGGTTGTTGAGGGCAAAACTGTGCTGAAAGGAAGCGAACAATTCCACCCCATTTTCCAGCTCGTGACTGGCCACCAAACCCAGCTGAAAATTATTCTCGATCAGCCGACGATTTTCGGAAACAAAACCGTAATCCACCCCGAGTTCGGCATAGGGAGTGAAAACGATGCCTTCGACCAATTCGGCCAATTCATACTCCGCACCGAAGGTGAAGAAACCTCCCCGCACATCGTAGAATTCATAAAAGAATTCGCCATAGACCAGAAGGTCTTCCCAGGCCTCCCAATCGAAACCAACAAAGGCTTCCCCTTCGTTAGGTTCGTCCTCCGATGGGAAGGTGTTCCACTGCACCCCGACGAAGGGCACGAATTCGCCCAGATCAAAAGCATACTCGGCAAAGAGATTGACCTCGTTGTAGATCGATCCGCTGATCGCCTGCACGTAGGCCGCACCCAAGGTAAAGTCCGCTTTTTCAAAAGCAATTTCGCCAAAGAAAAAGCCGTCGGCGTCATTGTCCTCACTGACGCCTTCCGCGACGTAACGGTTTTGCACTTCCAGAGAAGCACTGCCTTCCCAGCCCTGCTGAGCGGAAACGGTATGAGTAAAGAAAGATGCCCCGCCGAAAAGAATCGCCGAAGCCAGAATAGTATTAGTTTGGTATTTCATAATCAGGTGTGTTTGAAGTTTGTAGCAATGGCTACAGTAACAGTAGCTACATAGATTTTTCTCCCCGGCAAGCATTTTTGCTTTTTTCCGAAGAAAATTCTTTTTACCCGAAACAACACCTCTCCTCCAAGCCCCCGGGCCTTAAGGTTTCTTAAAGTTCAGCGAGGTGGTCGCAGACGAGCACCAAGGAAACAACCGCCGAGGATCAAAACCGTCCCGATTCCAAAACGACCCCAATCGGGCGGCCCGCTTCCAAAGCCAAGCGCCACGAGGATCGCCAGCGGAATCACGAGATTGTTTGCCGCCGCCAGGAATCCACCGGAAACCCGACTGGCCCCGTAATTCCAAAGGAAAAACCCGAGCCCCGAAGCAACCACCCCCAGATAGAACAGAACAAACCACTCCTGAAAATTTGGCCAACTGAACGCCACCCCACCGGTCCAGCCATACCCCAGGGTCGCCACCACCGCCAGACTGAACCCGCCGAAATAAGGCAGGGCAAAGATGTCCTTCTCGGCAACCTCCGGATGGGCCAATTTCCATTGACGAAACCAAACCTGCCCCCCGGCAAAAGCCAGATTCGCCACCTGCATCAAGAGAAAACCCGACCAGAAATCCTCGTCCGGCAAGCCACTGCCCGCCCGGATTACCAAGGCCCCCGCCACCGCCAAAAAGGCCGCCAGAAGCACCTTCCCCCACGCCCGGGGATCCGCCAGCGAGGTCAGAATCGCCACCCAGAGCGGCGTCAACACACTGAACAAAGCCACCAGATACGCATCAAAAAACCGAAACGCCGTCAGATAGGCCAGATACATGACCCCAAATTGCAAACCCCCAATACCCAACAAAGAGAGGGGGAACGTCCCGCCCCCCAACCCCCCACCCCAAAAAGG
>JAFIGF010000032.1 GCA_020831535.1 Opitutales bacterium
TAAGGCTATTTTATGTTCGCGCGTACGGCGCTGATTTTTTTTAAAGCATGAAGGATCGACTCTTCATGCTTTTTTTTGAACCAAAACCTTGCCGATTTTTTTCTTTGTTCAAGCCGATGAAAATTTTTGTCTCCTGCACCCCTTCTTCCCGGAACCTCCGGTTCCTTTTTGGAGTTCTTCTCTGCACTTGGAGCCTCTCCTTTGTCGCGCCGAGAACGAGTGCCGAAGACCTTTCGGCAGCGCAACAGATCGAACGTGATATGGAAGGGCTTTATCTGCTTTCGGAGGTGGCGCTCCGGGAAGCTCCCCGACATGAATACGATCCCTCCGCGCGACAAAAGTTGCTGGGCCAAGACCCCCTTGACCTGCTTCGCTGGGTTCGGGAGGATACCCGTCTCATTCCCTATGAGGGAGTCCTACGGTCGGCATCCGGAGTCATGCAAGACCGGATGGGGAACAGCCTTGACCGATCTCTTCTGCTTTATGAGCTTCTCGGCTCCGCCGGTTGGGAAAATCGTCGACTGGCCCGGGCGACTCTGAGCGAGGACAACCTGCGGAAAGCTAACCAGCTCATCGTAGAGTTGCCTCCGCAGTTTCCAACGGGGGAGCCAAGTGATGCTGAAGCTGAAGATCAGGCTCTGGAAATGGCGGCCCGGATATTACAAAGATCGCCCGATGACCTGCTTTATTTTATGGAAGAGTTCCGGTTTGAAGCTTTGCGGGAAGCCGAGGATTTATTGGCCTCTATACTTCATCAGGAAGAAGAATTACAAAACCTGTTAAGAGGTGGATCCGGTTCCGAAAGCAGGTCGACAGCCCCGGCCTTGGGGGCAACTCATTGGTGGGTTGAGTATGAGAATGAAGAAGGACAATGGATAGCCCTCGATCCTTTTCCGGGGCAGGAGGACAGTGGAGCGGTGGCCTTCGATCTGGAAGCGGAAGAGACTCTGAGGAGATCCGAATTGGCCGAAGAAAAGTTTCACCGGGTTGACGTAACCTTGGTCGCGGAGCGTTGGGAAGAAGGAAAACTCCTGACCGAAGAGGTTTTTCGTCGTACTTTGCGTGCGGGCTCCTTACCTGAACAGTATTTTGAGATAGCGATATCCCCAAGGAGCTTGGATGAGTGGTCGATCAGTGATAGTGGAGAGGATACCATTGCCTTTGCCATGGAACAGAAAGAATGGCTACCCGTTTTGGATACAGGTGATGAATTGGTCCTTGAGGCGAGCATTCTGATTGATGGAACCCTTAATGAGAACCCTACGGAAGCCCCTACTGCCCGTTCTTTTCGGGAGGCCTCCTCGGTCTTGGGAGGTATTGGGGTTGGCGGACGATCGGAAGAGACGAAGTCCTCCTTCCTGACGGCGGTATATCTGGACTACAAAGTGTATGGTCCCGGAGTGGAACCGGAGACCGAACGCCGGTATTTCTTTGATTTGGTAGGTTCGGACAAACGGCTTGGCAATGATCTGGAGAATTTTTCCTTGTCTGAGGAGCAAGAGGTGGAACGCGCTTTGGGACTGATGGCAAAAAAATCGGTTTATGTGCAGGGGTATTGGAAAAATTCCGATTGGGTGGCTCGCCAGATGTTCAGGCAAATGGTAAGAAGTCGAAATGCACTGAGTGAAATGATGCAGGCGGCGGAGCAGAATGAAACGGGTCTTTTTCAAACCGTCATGGGCCGATTGCCTGATTTTCCACTTGAACTTTATGCGGTCGGGTCGGACCGCTGGCAGCATCATCCGCAGGGGTTGGTCACGACGCCCCGAGGCCTGAATTTATTGGCGCATCAACAGTCTCTGGCTCCTTCAGGGAAAGATGGGCGGGTTGTGGTGCGTGATCTAGTCGACCTGATTCGTTCCTCCGTATCGCCCTTGCCCGGGATTGATTCTCCGGGCAATGCAGTTTTTCTTCAGGGGATAGTCGATACCCATGTTGAGCATTTTACGCGCCGTAACGCGCCCTCTGGTGCCGCCGAATTCAACGTCGCGCGGCAAATGCAAAAAGACTTTTTAGATGAGGTGGAATGGATACGCATTGCGGATTCGGCTGATTTGGAGCAACACCAGGAAGCGTTTTCTTCGGATACCCTAGCGCTTTGGCAAAAACGCTTGCAGGAGGGGAAAATATTGCTCGTTCGTTCGGTCCCGGTTACTGGCAAAACGAGGGAAGTGGGTCTACCTCTGTGGTGGGAATGGAATCCTGATACTGAAGACCTACTGGGGTTTGGGGATGTTGGTTATGGACAATCCAGCGTGGAGTACTTTTTTTCGGTCGCCAATACCACTTATTCCATTGCGGGTGCGATATTGGGTGCGGTGGATTGTTCGATGTCATCGAAAAGTGATCGGGAGTTGGCTTGCTGCATGCTTACGCACGTGATTACCACGGGTTTCGGGGTAGGCCTGGGGTCGCTCTTCTCCCAATTGTACCAGTCCAGCCAATTTGTTCTGGCCCTTAGCTACGATTTGACGGCAACCCATTTTGATCCCTGTGCAAATTGGTAATAGCTTTTCGACTTCAGAACAGTGAAATCCCTGAATTTTCTTCCTACCATGTTTGATAAAACCAAAAGCCCGGCAAAAAGTGTTTCCTTTCTCTTAGGCGTATTTTTACTTTGTACGCAGGTTTCCCTTTCCGCTGGCGAGAGCGAACTCAGGGTTATCGGTACGATCAACACCAGTGGTCAGATACTGGGTGAAGCCCGCAATCAAGAGTCTTTCGGGAATTTTGCCAACCGCGCTCATTTGTTGACCAAGAAGAAGCAGGAGGGCCCACTTCTGCTTATTGACGGGGGGAATCTCTTTTTTGGATCTGGATCCTTTTCTTCTGCCCCCTCCATTCTGGCTCGGGGGTATCAACAATTGGAATACGATGTGGTTAATCTTTCCTTCGGTGACTTTCGCCGTGGGAAGGAAGTGACTATGGCGTTGATTGAAGAGCATGAATTGCCAGCCACCTCGGCCAATTTATTCGCTGAAGATGGAAGGGAATTGTTTCCCCCTTATCGGATTATCGAAAAAGGGACTCTTCGGATTGGCGTTTTAGGGCTTTCACCTAGGCCTTGGGGAAAAGGGCCCAAACCGGTTCATTTGAGGAATACATTGAAGGGGATTAAAGTCGGTGATCCGGTTGAAGCATTGGAAACGTATCTTCCCCAATTGTCCGGGGAAACGGATCACGTGGTTGTTGCCTGGCCTGGTGACGCCGTTTCCGCGAAGCGTATTCTGGGACCTTACGCTGACCGATTCAGTCTTCTTTTGTTGCCTGGGGACAATCTTTCGGACTTCACCCTGGAGGTTCCACTTTTGGCTCCCCTGGGTCGGGGGCGGGAGCTTGGGCAGGGGATGTTCAGCGGCGGGTCTTTTCAAGCTCTGGAACCTCTTCATATTGATTCCGGTGGGCCCGAGGAAGAAAGTATTGGAGCCGCTCTGACCAAAGCCCGAGAGGCGTTGGAGGAGCGGCAACAGAAGGCGAGGGAAGGGGTAGTCTTGCCCAAGGCCTTGCCGGAGGTGGGGGAACTTGTTCCGGTATTTCGGCAGGAACGCCATCAGGGACTGAGTATGAGGGTTTTTAATTGGAAAGTCATTGAGCATCCCCGGGAAGAAGGGCAAAAAGTTCTGGTTGTAGAGGTGTCCCTTGCCAATTCCATGGCCGCGCGTTTGGTTCAGAATCTTGATTTTGCCGAGGCGGTTCATGTGGCCACCCTAAACAATAAAGCTTTTGTCGTGGCCGACAACCGCGTGGTCCTGCGTCACGGGCAAATATCCGGGCTGGAGGGCCAATTACCCGACCACATCCTGATCCCCGAGCCGGGGCAGGGAGCGGCGGGGAAACTTGCTTTTCCCTTGCCGGAAGGGGATTGGCGTCGTCTTGAACTCGTCCTCATGCATGATGAATTTCCTCCTCTGGAGATTCTCCTGCTGGATGGGGAGGCGGCCTCTGGCTCGGCTGAGGAGGAAGCACAATCAAATGAAGTTTTGCAGGCTTGGGTGCCTTCTTGGGATATCCTTGAAGAATGGAAGGGGCGGTCAGCCCCGGAGGGAAAAAAATGGGTAATGGTCGATTTGTGGGGTCATTCGTTGATGGGTCGGATGGGGGAGTCCGCCGCCTTGGACGCCAGGATTCCCACAGCGGAAAATGAGCAAGTGGAGCACCTCGTTCCCATGGAATATTTTTATTTCCCCGACACGGTGGCTTTGGAACTTTCGGGAGAGCGGTTCATTCCCTGGGACCGGGAGTTGTCGGAATTTGGCGAAGTCCCGGTTTTTTTACCTCATCGTTCAACGGGAGCCACCTTGGTCTTTGCGGTTCCGGAGGACCTGACCGATGAATCTTTGGCGTTGCGGGCCTGGTTTCCGTCGATGGCGCTGGCGGGGGATGGGTCGTATGATTTAACGACCCCGGATTATTTGCGCTTCCCTTTACAGGATGGGGAATCGATTGAGTTGCCCGAGCCGCTGTTTGCCATGGAGGATTCTCCTCTTCGCCTGGAGGTCTTGGCCATGGAGAGGATCCCGTCTCCGGATGGGGCGGTTCTTTCCCTTTTACTGCGTTCTGAAAATCATGGGGAAGAGGCTGGTCTTCTCCCTCTGGATGGTCGCTTTGGACTGTTTGTTGATCACCAGCGTTATCCTTTGAGCAGGTCTTTGACTCTCTCCACGGATATTCCTCCAACTGAGCAACTGTATCTGCCTCCGGGAGAGGCGCGGGTTTATGAAATTAAAATCCCCTTCCCCGACGATGCTACGGAAGCCCTCTTCGATTATCGGGGGGTATCGAGTAACCAACGAGTGCGCATCGACCTCGGTGCCGAGGGCGCAGCTCCTGACCAATCCACTTTGTCCGAGGAAGAAGCCGAGGAAGCAGCAACCGGCTTGTCAACCCCTGGCGTCACCCTTACGGAGGAAGGCGAGAGGCAACCCAGCGAGGTCGGTGAAGTAACTGCGGTTTCTGCGGAAGACTCCTCTGATCAGGAAGCCTCTCCCGCAGCGGCTCCGCTGGATGATCCCGATCTTCCGGAATACTTGCGCGTGGAAACCTTTGTGCCAACAGATCCCCTTCTGGAGGAATTTACCGGTTCCATTCGGGTTAGAGATAATCCTCGTATCGAAACTGATTACGACCTTGATTTGGAAGCTGATATTGTGCCTTCCTTGCACATTTCCGAGAAAGGCGAAGCTTTGGACATGGGTGATTGGTGGATGGAAGGTTGGTTGAAGCACGCAGATTGGATTGCGGCTGATGACGGAAGCTATGTTTTGCAGCGGGAAAACCATTTTATGCCTGCTTTTCTGATTTATCCAGAACCTGTCCAGGAAATTGAAGTGGTTGGTAGAATGGGGGTTTTTGATCACGAAGACGATGACCACATCGGCCTGGTGATGGGATTGCAGGCACCCTTGCGGGAAAAAGGGCGCCATATCAATCAGCATGATTACATCCTCTTTTCCTGGAATCATAGCGGAAAACGTTTTCTGCGCCGAACCGGACGAAGGGAAGGGCTGGAACTTCATTTGGTACGGGGGGTAGATAAAATGACCGAGGAGCACTGGGAGAGGCGCGTCGAGGATCGTGACCGAAATCACCTTCACACTCCCCATTGGCGAAATTACACCACTGATCATTTGAAATTCATTCCCTTGGTTGAACACGGGGATGAACATGAATTGATCTGGGAACCCGATGTACTCTATACCGTGCGGCTCTCCTATGGGCCCGAACATATTCGGATCGCTCTCCAAGGTGGTGAGCGACATTTTGCGGAGGAGCGGGTGGTTTTTGATGTTTCCATTGACGATGTCCCCTCCGAGCTCTTTCCCGAAGGGCATTTTCCCAAGGGCCATTTCGGCTTTTATAATAATTCCCAGGAAATGTCGTACTACGAATCCTTTCACCGGGAATCCTTTCCATCCATGGATGCCCCTGCAACGGTTCATGTCGTCCCTCCGGATTTACCGGTACGTCCTTACTATTTGATTTTTGATTCCTCCGGCACGATGCGTGCCCCGATGGAGGGGAAGCCCAAATATCAAGTGGTGCAGGAGGCGATCAACCAGTTTGTTAAAGAGGTTCCGGACGGGTCTGATATAAGATTACGGGCCTTTGGTCACACGAAGCGTCCGATCGAGGATGGGGCCGATGAAGACTCGGAGGAGATTTATCGAACCAGATCGCTGAATGATAGCGCCAGAAGTGAAATTGCCAGGGTGCTTGAATCCATAGAGCCGAGGGGCAGGTCGGTTCTTACCTATAGTTTGGAGCAGGCTCTACGGGATGTCCGAAGAGCCCGTCGAAATATCCCTTTACTCATTCTCTTAACCGATGGGGCGGATGATCGTAGTAACCGGCGGGCTGATCCGGTACCGGTAGCCGCTCAAATAGGGGAGCGCGATAATGTGGATTTTGCCATTGTTGGATTTGACATACCGCGAGAGCCTTGGCGACAAAGGCTTGAATCAATGGCGTCGGTGGGCAAGGCCCAATTATTTCCTGCGGATTCACCGGAAGACCTCAAAGAGGCTATCCTCGAAGCGGGTCGGTGGACTGGGGCTACATTATTGTTCTTTGATGAAACAGGGGAAAAGGTGGCTCGAATGAGTGCGAATGAAAGCCAGGAATTGCCTCCGGGGGTTTACACCATCCACGAGGAGCAAGGTGGCGAGGTTGTTCGCAAAACCGAACGCTGGCTTCGTCCTGGAATGGAAATAACCATACCTGCAACCCTCGCTGATTGAACTCTTAGGATTCTATTTCTTCATCCTTGATATTATCCTGGTGGTCTTCGACTGGCGAGGGCGGAGGCTCGTCCCTCCTTTTTTATGGTGCGAGGAAAAGAGTTGAGATTTTGGAGGACTGGGCTACTCTATTGAAAATTACTATGTTTACGGATCGGCGGAAGTTTCTCAAATCATTGGGTGTTATCGGGCTTGCTGGAATGGCAGGCTTCCCTGGTTTGCTGTCTGCTTCCAACGCCGAGGGAGCGAAGGTTCATATCGTGCGGCGAGGGGATAATCTGACCCATTTGGCGCGGGACTACGGTGTTTCGGTGGCTGACCTGCGGCGCTGGAATAACTTGTCCAGCGACCGGATTATGGTTGGGCAAAGGCTAATCGTTGGTTTCAGTGAGGTTCATGTCCATGTGGTTCAACCGAGCGAATCCTTAAGCGTGATCGCCCGTCAGTACGGGACCACGGTGGCGGCTTTGCGCGAGGCCAATGGTTTGACGGATGATCGTATTCTGGTGGGTCAGGAACTTAAGATTCCGAAGACCGCGCCAGAGGCCCGCTTTCGCTATATTGATGAGGTGGTACGGGTTACCCGGAATTTGAATTTTGACCGCAACCGTTGGCGCAATATCGTGGCCCATCACAGCGGAATTGCCCGCGGCAATGCGCGTTCCTATGACCGGAATCATCGCGAACAGCGGCGGTGGCCCAATGGGTTGGCGTATCACTTTGTGATCGGCAACGGAATCGACAGTGGTGACGGCCAGGTTGAAGTGGGGGGGCGTTGGGTCAACCAGGTTGAAGGGGGGCATGTTCGTCGGCGGGAGGTGAACCTCAACGGGATTGGCATTTGCTTGGTGGGCAATTTTCAGGAAACCCAACCTTCCCGCAAACAACTGGCGGCCCTCAATGAGTTGGTTCTCTTTTTGAAAGGCCATGCCACCGCCAACAATGTTCATTTTACCGTGCACCGTCTGGTTGACCGCAATCACACCGTATGCCCCGGACGGCATTTCCCGGTGACCGCCCTGATGAATCGCTACAACGCCTAACCGGCAGATTCCCTCCGCAAACAGGCTTCCCGCCTGTTTCCCCAAGGTGAGAGCTTTCATATCAACAACTAAAGGGCATGTCCCTTGAAATCTTGAGGAAGGTAGTTTTTGTAGGGCCTCCACTGGTGGAGTGCCGCCCGTGAAGACTTACGCCCTGGCCAGAGATTTACGCCGCCCATCGGGGAAGGCGGGTCCCCTTTGAAAACCTTCGCTTGTTCGCACTTCGACGGCATTGCGCAAGCGCAAGCCCTACCAAAGGTTTTCGTAGGACTTTCGGACTTTCGGAAGTTCAAAGTCAAGGGACGATCCCTAGACTATTGACGCTTGTTAATAGCGGTTAGTCGTTGGGCTAGAAGCGGAAATGAACGAAGAGGCGGCCGAAGTTTTTGGAATCTTTTTCGATGCGGTGGAAGGCGTTTTTGATGTCGGGTTTTTGCAGGAAGCGGAGGACTTTCTTTTTGAGTTGTCCGCTTCCCTTACCGGGGATGATTTCGACCAGGCGGATTTTTTTGGCGACTGCTTCATCGATCACCCGTTCCAATTCCCGGTCGATGGCCCGGGAATCGTTGTAGATGGGATGGAGGTCGAGTTTCAGTTTGGCCATTTTCCGACCATGGGTTCAAAAGAGGCCCCGCCCGAGGCAGCCTTCCAGACCTTTGCGGTAGGCCGGGTTGCGGATGACTTCGAGCTGTTGGGTGACCCATTCCTTGCGTTGCGCAATGCCGAGGCGCTCGGCTTCCTTGCGGTGCGATTGTTTTTGCAGAAAGGCTTCCAGGTTGTCCAAGTGTTTTTGAAAAAGGGCCTCGTCGATTTTTTGTTGTTGGTCGAGGCGGGCCTGGTACCAATCGCTTTGCAGAAGATACTCTTTGGTGAAGAGTTTGCGGAATTCCGGATGGTCAGCCTTGCGGCCTTCCCATTCCCCGTCCTTCATAATGGTCAAGAGGGCTTTTAACGGCGGGGAGGCGTATTCGATGCTTTGGTCTTCGAAATACAACTCGGCAACGCTTTTCATGGTGGTGACGATGTTGTCGATGCCGTCGATGAAGCTGTCAAAGTCCTGTTTTTCCGGTTTTAGAATCTCTTCGGTAAAGACACTGTCCGGGTTGTTGAAGATGCGGCCGAAGAAATGGCTGACGAAGCGGGAGGTGATCCGGTATCCGAGGCGACTGGCGAGGATCGTTTTCCCCTCATGCTCGAAATCCTCACAAGGTTCCAGAAAACCGTGTTCGAGGAGAAATTTCGGGTCCCGTTCCTCGACGGTCATGCGACTCCAGATTTCCGGGATCAGAAGGCTGACATCGTGGTCGACCCGAACTTTTGGGCCCGCGTATCCCGCCGCACTGGAGAAGCCTTGGTGTCCGGTCAGGATGAAGGATACCAAGGCGTTATTCAGCTCAAACACCGGGGGCATGGCATTGAAGGGGCCTTTGGTCATGGCCCCTTCGGAACCCGCACCGGTGGTGGAGGGGGATTTGCCGGTGAGACTGGCGACAAAATCCATGAACAGCTCGGGCAGTTCCTGGTAGTGGATGGGATTGAAAACGGCGAGGGCGCGAATGCCTGCTTTCTCGTTCGGGGGATTATTGCGGCGGCCCGGAAGGACGGCGTTGACCGGTAAATGCACGCTTTCGGAGACGGGAATGCGGCGGAAGAGGCGGACCGACATTTCGCCCACGTATTTGCTTAGGGGGTCTTCCAGGTCGGGACGATTTTGCAGGTAGCGGGGGTTTTTGCTGGGCTTGCCTTCAAAAATCCGCGGGTGTGCGGAGGAGACAAAATAATCCGGTTTCATGGATTCTGCCGCACGGTTGATCAGATCCTTCATCGGCGGGGTGAAGAGGTCGAACCCGATGGCATCGTCCTGCATTTCCTTGGCCTTGGCCAGCGGGAGGGGCTCGTAGTTGGAGAAAAAGTTGCCCGGTTGGGAAAAATCCCTTTCGGTTTGTTTGTCGTACCCGCGGTGGATGGCTTCATCTGGACGTTGGAACAAACGGTATTCACAGTTTTTCAGTAATTTCTGGCTCTGGGTTCCGTAGTCCGGGTTCAGGTTGCGCAGTTTTTCCGCCGGAACGACGACCGAGGCGGAAATATCGTCCTCGGTTTGTACCTTGCGGGCCGGGAAGAAGTCCTTCCGCAATCCGAAGACCCGCCAGGACCCGTCTTCCTCGTAGCCGACACGGAGGTAATTGGAAACCAGTTTACGGTCCTCATAGCGCAACTCGTTGCCGGGTTGGCCGTTGATGTAATCGACATGGAAGTACTGTTGCCAGTTTTCTCCCCATTCCGGTTTGTAGAAGCGTTTGACGACCAGAAGAATCTCTTTGAGGTAATTGGGGATTTTCCGCAACCACTCGTTGTATTCATCGGTGTACTCGGTCTCGTTGGGGGTGAGGAGTTTGATCACTGATCCCAGGCTGCGGTGGGAGCTGAGGATGGGGCGGCTGGGGGTGTCTTTTTTGAATTCCGGCTTGAAGCGGTCGGAAAAATCCTTCCGCAGGATTTCGTCCACCCGGCGCAAGTCCTCCTTGATGTTACTGGTTACCACCGGGCCGGAAATGATGGCATCGGAGAGGGCTTTGGAAATCTCTGATTTTCCACCGCCCGAAACGGTACAGGGTTTGTGGCAAAAAGTCGGTTCGCTTTGGGTGCCGATGATTCGCCAGGCCCGGTTGCCCGAAGGTTTCTCCATGTGGATGCGGTAGCCGGAAGGTTTTAGGTAGATTTTTTTCGGCGAGAGGGGAATCTGCTGCGTGCCGTCGCCGTTTTCCCAGGTGATTTTCTGCTCGCGCAGGAAAATATGGGCGCTTTCGGGAATGTAGATGACTTCCGGCCACTGACGGTCAATGCCATACCCTTCAGGCTGGACATCAATCAAGTCGCCATAACTGCGGGCAACTTCGGTCCAGGTGTGATCGTATTTGTTGCGATCAACCTCTTCGCCCAAGTCGTAACTCGGGTACACCAAGGCCCCGCCGGCGTGTTCCTCCTCGACCCCGCCCATGAGGTTGGCGGCGTAACTGATTTGGGTTTTGACCTCCTTTTTGCAGTACCCGAAGTAATTGTCGGCGATCAGGGTGGTCATTACGCCGCGATCATCCCGGCAAGTGATTTTGAAGGCGCCGCCGTCGTTGTAGAGTTCGTCTTCCTTTTTCCAACACATTCCGTCGCGGCGTTGGCGTTCGGTGGCATCGTCGTAGTGGGGAAGGCCAAGGTCCTTCTTGTGAAGGCGAATCAAATGTGGTGCCAGAATAACGCAGCCGGTATGCCCACTCCAGTGTTTCACATCCAGGGCGGCATCATTTTCCGGCAAGAAGGGATCGCCGGCATTGCCGAAAATAGATTCTACGAAATCGAGGTTACAGACCATATTGCCGGGAGCAAAGAAGCGGACTTCGATCGACTTTTCCGGGGTGACCCCTTCAACCGCCGGGCAAACAACCGGGCGCAGGAGCAAAGAGACAAAGATTTCAGCAGGATCTTTCTGTGTCGAGCAATAGGGGAGTTCCAGTAAATCAGTGGGAGGATTCAGCGCGGCCTTCCACAAAGCGGCAAAGGTTTTGCGGGGGACGGCCTTTTTATCTCCGGGAACCGGGAGCCCGCCTTCGGCAATGTGAAAAACCCCTTGGGTTGTCCGCCGGTCGCTTTT
>JAFIGF010000037.1 GCA_020831535.1 Opitutales bacterium
CTGCGGCAGGCCTCCTGCCGCTTTCTCCAGTCGCAGCCTGCTGCGGCGTTACCGCCAAGGACGGCTTCACCGTCGAAAGCATCGGTTCGACAAACCATAAACCCGGTCCCCCTCGTGCCGCAGGCACCTTGGACTGCGGCAGGCCTCCTGCCGCTTTCTCCAGCCGCAGCCCGCTGCGGCGTTACCGCCAAGGACGGCTCCGCCGTCGAATGGATAAACATCTCCTACCAATGGGATTCACTCCTTAAACTCCGCAATTCAGGTTCAATGCAGCAAAACCCCAAGGCGTTCCCGAACCAAGTTTTCATAGGCCCGGCGGGCCTCGGAAGAAAGCTTGCTTCCCGAGATCAGTGAAGGCCAATCAAGGGATTTTAATTGATTCAGAAGCTTGGCCCTCATCCGTTCATTGACTCCGCAGATTTGGCGCCCTAGGTAATCGATGAGCAGAGAGTGGTCGAATCCATGTTTTTGGCCGTCAAGCGTCAGTGCACTTTCTTCTTCATCGTCGATGAGGATTCGGGTGTTGAGTAAATCGTAGGCCGGGGCCAGCTCGATCAACGGACCGTTTTCGATCAGGGACCAGTTCTTCAAATGCATGTCACCATTGCCCGTAACCCAGCAGAAAAGAATCCGCTGAAAAAATTTCACCAACTGGAGCCGTGGGTTACTGCAATGTTGTCGGATCATCCCGGCCACGGCTTCCAGATTACCGGCATATTTCCAGGAAGAGGGCACTTCAAGGATCTGACAGGCATCTTCGCAACGAATACGATGCCGATTGCCCGCTCCCCAGCGGTCAAACCGTTCAATCCAAAAAACCCCGCAATCGTCCTTCGCTTGGAGCCATCCGCAGTGGGGGACATCGATGCCCGCAGCCTTGGCCAGTTGCATCGTCAGGACTTCGTTTTCCGCAGCCCCAGGAAAGGCTTGAGGAGACGGTTTCAGGATGTAGCTGCCGTTGCTTTCGACAATTTGGAAGCAACCCTTTTGGCGGGAAAAGACCGCCGACACTTTCGGTTGCATTCCGGAAAGGGACATCCGCAATTTGTGTTTGGCGTGATACGCCACCATTTCAGAGGCCTGGTAATGCCTTAGGGCCTTTTCAGGAGGATGGATTGGGGTTCGTTTTCGCGGCTTTTCCCCCGGAGAAAACTTGCCCCAAGGTTTCTCCTCACCGTCGTCAGGCAAAACGGAGACAAATCCGGTTAAATCCCGTCCGACGGCAACGAGTTGACCCCATTTGTCCGCTTTGTCCAACTTGTGCTTGGCCAGTAATTGATCCAGTAGCACCCCTTCGGGGAGTAGGCCATCAAAGGCAGGCGGGAAGGTTTCCCATTCCCGGGATTTTTTCGTCTTTTCCCAGCCCAGGAATACCGGTGGCCCGGCGTATTCGGAAACGTATTCGAAGGCATACCTTCCGTTGCTGCGGGTGAGGTGTCCGGCCAAGCGGTCCCCGACAAAGACACGGAGTTCATTCATGGAGCGTGACCTCCCGGCCTAACGGACTTTTTGCGGTGAATTGAATCCCCAATGCCTCCGCCACCGCGAGCAGGCTGTTCAGGGACACGTCCGTACGGCCATTTTCCAGCTTGTAGAGAACCGATGCGCTCACGCCGCTGAGATCCCGTAGGTCCAGTTGGGTGAGATTCTGAGCCTTACGGGCCTCTTTAATCAGATGACCTAGTTGGTTAATATTCATTTTATTTAAACTGATTCTTCCCAAATCAATCATGCCCATTGCCATTTTACAAGAAGATATGGGGATTATTGGTTGATTTAAACGGATTTAGGCGTTTTTATCGAAGAACTCAGTCCCAGATTCGGCAAAAAGCCAAAAATCAGTGCAATTCCCTATCCGCTCTCTCTCAGTTCCCACCGGTTCAAAAAATCGATGCTTGGGGACGGCTAAAACAGGAAAAGCAAATGGGAACAGGAGTTACAGAGAAAAGCCCTTGCCCGGGAATTGAATCCTTTTCAAGCTTTTACCACTTCTCATTGCTGTGATGGCGATGGAACAGTTGGCGACATCCCTGTTCATTTCGAGGAATTTCCGGGATTCGGTTATCGAGGACATTTATATTAACATGAAAATAGTATTTATTCTTATCTTTTTCGTTTGCTCTTTAGTGGGATATTCCAATGACGAGGTTCGATTTAATACCAAAGTTTTCACATTAGAAATAAGTGATCGCCACAAGCTTCTTCAATTGGAAGATTTAGATCGCCTGTTTGAAATAGCAGATTATGATGCTGTGAAACGTGAATTTTACTTTAAGAAGCCTTTCGGTATCGCCGTTCATGGGGAAAATGAGTGGACTCTAGGGCGAGATCCGCTTGGCTTTATGGTTTCTGAGAATGCTGAAGAAAAAGTAGTGTATCGAGATGGAAGCTTGAAAACTAAAAGTAGCTTTGAGGATGCGATTAAATTTCTGTTTCCTCTTCCCCCGCACGCTGGGGTTATCGAAACGATCAATTACCATCTATTCTACAACGACGACTTTGAAATATCTGATATGGGTTTTGAGTTATTGGGAGATATAAATAAGGAGGATATCGAATACTCTGTGTACGTTCGTGATGAGCCCTTTGGAAGAAGATTAATTTTCATTGCCGGAAGATCCGGCTATTGTGAACTCTCGGCCTTTCTGATTGGTGAAAAAACCGACTCTGTTGTACTACCTGAATCAATTATTTCCAGTATTGAAGAAAAGGATTTGTCCAGAGCTGAAAAAGACGCCATCTTGGATGCAATAGTGAAAAAGATAGAGGATTATAGTGAGTCAGAAAAGATTGATACAATTGAAACTGATTTAGTTCAAATTGAACGATTATCCTGGTTTTGATTGTGTTTGGGGTAAAAATAATAGACAGGCTCTATAAATTGACACTCCTAAACCCCATGCCTTGAGTGCCTTGAGAGAGAAGACCCTGCCATCACCGCCCGGAAAAACCGGGGGATTTCCCTCAAGGAGAAAATATTTCTAGAAGAGTTTGGAGCACTTTTCTTTGCGTTTTTAATGTTTTTTCATTTCATTTTGTTTGCCTTCTTCCCTAAAACTATTTGGCAGCCTTCCGGCTTTATCTTGAAATTCTGTAAATCGAAAATATCCAATGCGCTTCTTTCTTAATTCCAAATCGCTCCTTGTCCTTTTTCTTTGGGGGACACTTTTCACGCAAGGTCTCCCTGGCCAGTCAGAACCGGAAGTCCCGATTATGCCACCTGAACAGGATGCGGAGAGTGATGCTATTCTCGATGCTGATGCACAATTTGACTTACTGACCATTCCTAAAAAGGTTTATATCTAATTCATCCCTTCAAGATCAAGTTCTGTTTGTATCCAGAAGGCACGTATCAATTTTGTTTTTCCTCTACGCTTAGATATTGCTTTGCGAGCCTCATTGGATAACTCCAT
>JAFIGF010000049.1 GCA_020831535.1 Opitutales bacterium
GGGAGGGGTGCCGAAGAAACTCGGCATCCCTACCCCTATCTTATATTGTCATCTCCCGAAGAACAGGCGAAAGCCCGATCTATTCGGTAGGCACCTTGGACTGCGGCAAGATTCCCGACTGCGCTTCGCTGGTTTCCCTCCGGCGGGATTTCGCAAGCTCTTGCCGCTTTCTCCAGCCGCTGCCTGCGGCGGCGATACCGAACCTTACAGGTTCGCCAGCAGGGCTGGCTTCACAAACTGCGCTCCCGTTGGAACGGGAGCGCAGTCCAAGGACGGCTCCGCCGTCGGAAGGGAGAGCCATGTCCCACCGGTAGAATCCCATTCTTCAACGGCGGATTTCAGGAACAGAGGTTTTTGAGGAAAACCCCAGCGGAGCCCGGCAAAAGTTCGACCATATTGGGGATTTAGGTTTATCCCCAATCCAATCCGATGTCGGGCCAGGTGGCTTGGTGTACCAAGGCTCCGGTGGAAATAAAGTCGGCGCCGAGGGCCGCTTTGGCGGCCAGGTCTGGCAAGGTAATGCCGCCGCTGAGTTCGACCGGGACTTGGCCTTGGACCAATTGCAGCGCGGTGCGCGTATCTTCGTCAGAGAAATTATCGAGCATCAGGAAATCAACCTTCGCCGCCAGTACCGGAGGGATTTGCGAAAGGTTGTCGACTTCCACTTGAACCGGCAAATCGGGGAATTGCGCACGAGCCTTGAGAATGGCCTTTTCCAAGGCGTCTCCGCTGGCAAATTGACCGGCTGACAGGTGGTTGTCTTTGAGCATGATACGATCAAAAAGGCCGAGCCGATGATTGTATCCGCCTCCGCAGCCAACCGCATATTTCTCCAAAAAGCGATACCCCGGGGTTGTTTTTCGGGTGTCCAGTAAACGGGTGGAGGATTTGCCCATGGCCTCGACAAAGAGACGGGTTTGGGTAGCAATGCCGGAAAGGTGTTGAAGGAAATTCAAGAGAGTTCGCTCTCCGCTAAGGAGTAGGTTGGCCGGTCCTACGAGGGTTGCTAAAAGATCTCCGGAATACCCTTTGTTGCCATCCTCCGCAAGGAGGTGAACGTGGAAAGACGAGGGGGGGATGCCTTTGAATTCGGCAACCTTTTCCAGCACCATGGAAATAAGCGGAAGACCTGCTACAACTAGATCTTGCCGTGCAACCAGGCTGGCCGTAGTGGTTTTTTCGGTTGAACCAATCATTTCGGTACTGGGATCGAAGAAGGAAGGTTGCTGCTTGCGCAAGCCCAAGCCTGTGCCGTCTTCGGCTAAGGCCCTGTTGATTAGTTGGTAGATCGGCTCGAGGTCAAGGTCCGTCCAGCGAAGAGGGTTACTCAATGGAGAGCTCATTTCTTTTTGGAAGAAGGAGTTGGTTCGATCTTCAAACCGAAAATCTGATACGGGGTGAATTGGAAGGTGTTGGGCCCTGTCTGCATTTCAGGTATAGGCTTTCCGGATAAATCCACTGCCTGGGCCGTGTATCCATTTTCCAATTCTACAGCTACTTTTCCTCGGTGCCCCAGGGTTTCGTGCAGACGCAAAAAAATGCCTTCTTCACCGGATGTGGGTTTGACCCAGGCGGGCTGTATCGAATCTCCGCCGCGGAAACGACGAAACGGACTGTGAATTTCGTTTCCGATATATTCGATGGGGTCGGTGAAAAGTAAGTCGGCCAAGGCGGCCGGATGCTCACTCCGTGGAGCTGATGGGTCCATGCGGCCAATGGCGATTTGAATGCTGTGGGTGCCCAAATCCGAATAGGATTCCCGTTGGGTTTCCTTGCGTTTCGGATGTTGAAGCACATTGCGACGGTCATTTTCCCCGGAGCCGGGCATTAGCGCGGAACGCAGGAGGCTGACTCCCAGAAGACCTTCCCGGCAGGAGAAACCGTATTTGGCTTCGGTCACGACAAACAGGCCTCCGGCATGGTTGTCGTCTTGCACTGCCGCCCAACGGTTGCCCGCCGACTCCCATTGTGCTTCGGCATCGGAGGGGCCGGCGAGTTGTGGGCGCAGGGTGCTTCCAAAAGGGGCGCCAAACCTTGCCATAGCCCCGCTGAAAGAGGTGGGGAAAACGGCTTTCAAAAGGGTTCCTCTTTCCTGCCAATCGACCTCATAGCGAATATTTACCCATTTGTCATGCGCTTTGAGTTCGTAATGAACGGTAATCCGGCTTTTGGTGCCCAAGTTTCGGCTAAAGGAAACTCTGGCGGAAAGGGGGTTGGTCCGGCTGAATTCCGGCTTGGTCGGAGTGTTCACCGGTTTGCCCAGGGAGAGCGTCTGGCGGTCGATATCCCAAGCATCGAAATGGTGGGGGTGATCGGGAAAGAGATAGAGTTGGTTCCCCGGTTCACGAAAAGGGATTTCCTCACCGTTGCTAACGAGATGAGTAATCCTGCCAGCGGAATCAAAGTCGACACGAAGGAATTGGTTTTGCAGGTGGGTTTCGTCGCCCTTGAGTTCCTCCACCGCCTTGGCGGGTAACAGGCGGGATTGGGAAACTCCCGAGAGAGGTGGAAGGAAATAAGGGAGTACGCGGCCTTTGCTCTGTTCCCGATAGGCGATCCGGGGGTAGGGCAAAGGGTTGAAGACTGATTTCTCCCCGTCCCCCGCCGACAAAAGCTGGCGCGCTTTTTTCAGGTTGTCGTCCGCCAGGTTTTCCAATTCCGGCAAAGCCTCATCGTAAACCTCAATAATGGAAGTGCCGGGAATGTAATCATGGAACTGCGAAAAGACCACCCGTTCCCAGGCTTTTTCGCAGTCGGATTGCTTTCCGGTCAGAGCTGCTGCGGCCTCGCGGATTTGCAGGGAACGTTCGGCGGCGCGAAATCGCTCTTTCAACCGTCCGTGGGTGGTCAATACACCGCGATGATATTCCAGATACAATTCTCCCCGCCAGGAGGGCAGATGTTCGGCCTTGTTGTTGAGACGGTCAAAAAAGTCTTCCACTCGATCCCATTCCGCCGGGGGGACGGTTTGCAAGCTTTTCATCCGGCGCACCCGTTCGCAAATTTCTTCGGTGGGGCCGCCGCCACCGTCGCCAAACCCGGTCGGCAGGAGGAACTCCGGATGCCGGTCAACCTGTCGGTAGGCTTCCATGGCATCGATGCTTTCCTGCACTGTACCCATATTATTGTACCCCAGTTCCTGGGTCACATGGCTCAGGACGCGGCTGCCATCGTTGCCTTCCCAATGAAAACTACTGTAGGGGAATCGGGTAATATTGCTCCAGGTCAGTTTGGTGGTGAAAAAATACGAGACCCCGGTTTGCGCCATGATTTGCGGCAAACAACTGCTGTACCCGAAGGCATCCGGCAACCAGCAGCAACGGGCTGGCTCCCCGCGGAGTTTGGTGAAATTCTTTTGCCCGAGCAAAAAGCTCTGCGCGAGGGCCTCGCCACAGGCCATTTGGGTGTCCGACTCGACTTGCATCGCGCCCGTGGCTTCCCATTGTCCGGAGGCCATACGCTGTTGCACGGCGGCGAAGACTTCCGGGGCCAGTCGCTCCACCGCCTGGTAACTTGCGGGTTGGCTATAGCTGAAGCGAAATTCCGGATACCGGTCCATGAGGCGAAGGACATTGCTAAAAGTGTGCACGGCTTTGTGTTCGGCCATGCGTTCCGGCCAGAGCCAGACCAGGTCCAGGTGGGCATGTCCGGTGAAAACCGCCTTGGGCAAAAACCCGTCCCCTCGTAACCGCTCGTAGATGGCCTTGGTTTCCTCTTTCAAGCCGGCCAACCCCTCGGTGTCGTAGCGATTGACGGCGTCGTCCATCCAGCGCAACAAGCAGCGCAGCAGGGGCGGACAGCTTTCGATCGGCGGATGGTAACGGGCGGGCAAATGAACTTCCGGTTTCAACGGCGTGGCCCTTTGTTTTTCTTTCTCCGCCAACTCCAGTAAAATCAACCAGTCGTGATAGACTTCCCAGACTAACGCATTTTTCTCTTTCAACCAAACCCCTTGAAATAGATTTCCGTCCGGATGAATTCCGGTCGCTTCGTGGTGCCAGATGGCCGTCTGCATGACGAAGGATTCGACCCAAAACGTCGCCGTGCCGCTGGGCAGGGGTTGTTCCCGGTGGGCCACATCAAAGCCTCCATGGGGAATATCCTCCAGGTATAATGTCGATTCGCCTTGATCCTGCCAATGCAGGTACAGATCATCCCTCTTTTGAAAGTCCCGGGGGATTTCCCCGCAAAACCAAGCTTGGTCAAAATAGTTTCCCCATGGGGTTCCGGGTTTGATTTTTTTGCGCGGCAGGGCTTTGGCTTCGCTCAGGGAGAGCGATTTGGGCCGGGGCACGGTTCGCCCGACCGTGAGGTCAGCGACTTTTGTCCAAACCTGACCCCGTAGCCGTGATGTAAGACGTCGCAAGCGCGGCAGAACGATTTGCAGGAATTGGTGTTCCGGATACATGGGGAATGGGGGAATGATTAGAGGGCGTGAATCGCTGAGCTGAGGATCTGGCAGGTTTTTTCCAGATCTTCCTCGCTGTGTTCGGTGCTGATAAAGCAGGTTTCAAAGGGGGAGGGGGGCAAGTAAACCCCTTCCTGCAGGCATTGGTGAAAGATTTTTTTAAATAAATCGGTTTGGCTCGAGGTGGCGTCGGTGTAGTTCTTGACCGGGCTCGCGCTGAAATAGAAGGAGAACATGGACCCTCTTTGCGGAACCTGCAGAGGAATGCCCTTGCTCTCGGCGGCTTCTCTGGCGGCCGCGGCTATTTGCGCGCCCTTGGCGGCCAGGGATTGGTAGGGATCGTTTTCCCTTAGGAGGTTGAGGGAACTCAATCCGGCCGCCATGGCGAGGGGATTGCCGCTCAAGGTTCCGGCCTGATAGACCGGTCCATCCGGAGCGAGGTAATCCATGATTTCCGCCTTCCCGCCGAAAGCGCCGACCGGCAGGCCTCCGCCGATGATTTTGCCCATCGCGGTGAGGTCGGGGATGACTCCGGTCTCTTCCTGCACACCGCCCGGGGCGATACGAAAGCCGGTCATCACTTCATCAAAAATCAAAACCGCCTTTTCCCGGGTACAGATTTCCCGCAATTCCCGCAGATACTCCACTTCCGGCACAATAAGCCCCACATTGGCCGGGTAGGGTTCCAGAATGATGGCCGCAATTTCCCCGGCATATTTGGCAAACGCCTCGCGAACCAAGGCCGCATCGTTAAAAGGGAGGACAATGGTCTCCGCGGCCAGTGCGGGAGGAATGCCGGCGCTATCGGGCTGGCCGAGAGTCAAGGCCCCGGAGCCAGCGGAGATCAGCAGGGAATCGACATGCCCATGGTAGCAGCCGGCAAATTTGATAATTTTATGGCGTCCCGTAAACCCACGGGCCAGGCGAATGGCCGAGAGGGTGGCTTCGGTGCCACTGTTGACCATGCGCACCTTTTCGACCGAAGGGACCATTTCCACCAAGGTCTCCGCCATTTCCACCTCCAGCGGTCCTGGGGTTCCGAAACTGGTTCCCCTTTGCAGGGCCAGGGAAAGAGATTCGCGGATGACCGGATGGTTGTGCCCGTGGATGGCGGGTCCCCAAGTGCAGACATAATCAATCAAGCTGTCGTTGTCAGCGGTGTAGAGACGGGAACCATCGGCTCTCACCGTGAAAAACGGTTCCCCGCCGACCGAGCGAAAGGCCCTCACGGGCGAATTGACCCCTCCCGGAATGCACCGGAGGGCTTTTTTGAAGAGATCCGAGGATTTAGGAGCAGCCATAAAGGGTAAGATTCCATGGGAAAACACCTGCCAAGACGAGCAAAATCAGAAAAAACACCCCCGCTCACTGCTCAAGGCTTCGCCCTACGCCAGAGCTTCCGCTGTGGCCGACAGGTCGAACTGGGTGGCCTGAAAAAAGGGTGGGAGGTGATCGTTAGGGCACAGCTTTGCCTTTAGCCCCTGCGGATTCCTTTTTTCCGGCGGCGGCCAGAAGAGCTTCCTGGGAATTGTAGGGTGGACTGGTTCCGAGGGGGCGGTAGGACCCATCGCGCTGGAGGAGGCGGGCCTTGGTATTATCCTGCAGGCTGGCCTCGATGATTTCCTGATACAGGCGGTTTTGCAGGTCAGGGTCCTTGACGGGAAAAACGGACTCCACCCGGCGGTAGAAATTCCTCGGCATCCAGTCGGCACTTCCCATGAAGTACCTGGGTTTTCCGCCATGATTCTGAAAATAGAAAAACCGGCTGTGCTCGAGAAATCTTCCGACGATGCTACGCACGGTGATCGTTTCACTGATTCCGGCGACTCCCGGAACCAGGCAACATATTCCGCGGACCACCAGATCGATCCTTACCCCGGCGGTCGAAGCCTCGTAGAGAAGGTCGATGATAGCTTGGTCGACCAAGCTATTGATTTTAATGAAAATGTAAGCGGGGCGGCCTTTTCGGGCGAGGGTGATTTCGCGTCGGATATGCTCCTCCATTTTCTCGTGCAAATTGAAGGGGGCAACGGCCAGATTGCGGAAATTGGGTCTTTTTCCGAAGCCCGTTAGAGTGTTGAACAAGGCGGCTACTTCGCGGGTAATTTCCTCATCGGCGGTGAAGAGACCCAAGTCGGTGTACAAGCGTGCGGTGCTGGGATTATAGTTGCCCGTGCCCAGGTGGGCGTAGTGTCGTAATTGTTCTTTTTCCCGTCGAACCACCAAGGAGCATTTACAATGAATCTTATGGTTGATCATGCCGTACACCACATGAACTCCCGCTTCTTCGAGACGTTTGGCCCAAATGATATTGTTGGCTTCATCGAAACGGGCTTTCAATTCCACCAAGGCGGTGACTTGTTTACCGTTTTCGCAGGCGGTGATCAGTGCGTCGATAATCGGGGAGTCTCCGCTGGTGCGATACAAGGTTTGTTTAATGGCAAAAACCGAGGGGTCCCGGGCCGCTTGTTCGATAAAGGAAATGATCGGCTGGAAACTATCGTAGGGGTGATGTACCAGTTGGTCCTTGCTTTTGATCGTGGCAAAGAGTTGTTCGGGGTCGGCCAGGGCGGGGGGGAGATGGGAGACCAAGGGCTTGTCCTTGAGGTCCGGCCGGTCGATCATCCCATACACGCTCATCAAACGAAGTAAGTTGAGCGGTCCATTGATCCGGAAGACGTACTCTTGAGAAAGGTCGATGTAGCGAAGTAACCGGTGAATAAAATCATCCTCGACCCCGTCTTCGATCTCCAGGCGGACGGCAGCACCTTTTTGGCGCTTGTGTAATTCCTCTTCGATTTTGGTGAGGAGATTTTCACTTTCTTCCTCGTCAAAATAAAGATCGCTGTTGCGGGTGATGCGAAAGGCTTGGCTGGAGAGGATTCGGTACCCCGGAAAAAGTCGGCGCGCTCCGATTTTAATCATGTCACTGAGAAAAATGAAGCGCCGGTTGGCCGATTGGCCGGGATCGATTTGCACCACTCTGGGGAGAATGCGGGGAACCGGAAGAATGGCCATGAGCGGATCGGCCTTGGGGGCTTCGGTATCCTGCAGGGAAACGAGAATATTGAGCGTTTTATTGCCGATTTGGGGAAACGGGTGGGCGGGGTCGATGGCCAAAGGGGTTAAAATGGGAAAAACCTGTTCGCGGAAATAATTTTCCGCCCATTTTTTCTCGGTTGGGGATAGGTCCTCGACGCTGCTGAAATGGATATCCTCGGCATGCATCGCCGGGACCAGTTGTTCATGCCAACAGCGGTACTGTTCCTCCACCAGGGAAGTAACGACATCGTTGATTCGGCGGATTTGTTCGCGCGGGAGAATCCCATCCATTCCTTTTTCCCGAACCCCGGACTCAACTTGTTGGAGAAAGCCGGAAACCCGGATTTCGTAAAACTCATCCAGATTGGAGCTAACGATGGAAAGAAATTTGAGTCGTTCAAGCAAGGGATTGCTGGCATCGCATGCTTGGTCCAGAACACGCCGATTGAAGGCCAGCCAACTCAATTCCCGATTGAAATAGGGATACATGGTTGGCTTGTTCGCTTGCTTTTTTTCGACGGGCATAAAAGAGTATTTAATAAGGAAAAGAGTTGTTTGCGCCAACTATAAAGACATTTTGTTTTTAATTTGTAACGAATACGGGAGAGAACGCTGTAACCAGCAAAAGCCAGATCATTTGCCAGAGCAAGAGCTTTAGCCGCTCAAGTAAATACTGAAACGCTAAAAAGCGGAAAAGCTGAAAGGGATTTTGTGGTAGCGGAAATCGGCAATTGGCCGCAATGCCGCCCTTACAGGGCTCGGGCTTTTCCTTGTTATGGCAAAGCCGGGGCGCTGCCCCGGCCTTTGTTATTTTGCCCCGTTGGGGCGGTAACGGGTTTGCGGGAGGAAAGTTGGTGCCGGGACGTTTACCCGTTCAAGAGTTCCTCGATGTAACTGGAAGGCACATAGTTTTCGATAACGACATGGGTCTGTCCATCCCGGTACAAACGGGCTTGGGTTACCTTGATGCCCGGCGTTTTGGTTGGCGAGTAGAGAATATCGTCGTGGGTTGCGTTTTGCGATTCGGAGAAAAGCTCCGGCGTTAAGTGTCCGCCAAGATGATCGCTCCGGCCGGTAGCCACATGCAAGGTGCCGAGAACTTTTTCGTCCTGAATATCCTTGCCCGAAACGGGAAGGATTTGTGTGCCAAATCCCAACTCTCCCAGTTCACCGGTGACCGGATCAGATTTGAGTTTTTCGTTGTGTGCGGCAATGGTGGCTTCCGACCCATCCATCAATACCGCATGGGTGATGCGTCCGCCACTGACTTTTTGCAACCCGATCGTACCATCGGCATATTGCATCGGAAACTCTCCTTCGGCACCTTCGGGAACAAAATAGATCTCTCCGGCGGGGAGATTGGCCACATCGGGTCCACCTCGGCACAAGCCGTGGCTTTTTTGCGCCTCTTGTTTGTTCAGAATTAGGGTCAGGGTTTGTTTATGCCCGTTGGTCTCGAAGTCGATTTCAACCTTATCGGCCTTGGTGAATCCGAGGCGAAGTTTCTCCGTCTGACGACTAACCTCTTCATAATCCACACAAAGGCCCGAATCGACAATGGTTTGATTGAGTCCATGTAAAGTTGCTCCGCGGAAGCCATACTTTTTGGCAAAGGCCGTTAGAGGGGCGGTGGCGGACTCGGTGGAGATGCAGAGAATGATGTCGTAGCGGGGATATACTTCCTTTTCCAAACTGACCTGTTGGCCTTCAAGGGTGTACGCTTCGTCGGGCAGGTCCAGGTTGGAACCGCCGGTGATTTTGTAGGCGTATAGATCACAACCCTTGGCTCCCAGGGCTTCGCCGACTTTCCCGCGCAGAGGTTGGTAGAACAAATCGTAGGCGTATTTTTGGATGGAGTTTTGCGGGTCTTTCAGAAACGCCGCATCTTTGCTTTCCGGTGGATTTTCCAGATCGATAAACACCGCGAAACGCTGGCCGGGTTCCGGCGCGAAAACGGTTTTCAATAGCCGTTGTAAATCAAATTCCGGAAACGTGTGAACAGCCGGATCGAAGAGGAGAGGAGATGACGTTTTCATAGGGTTGTGGGTGAGTAAAGGTTAAAAATTTTAAGTAAGAGTTTCTGACGGAAAATGCAAATGGGTCTCTCATTTTGTGTGTCGAGTCCTGATGAAAAGTTGTCAGTTTTTTTCTTCGTTGCGTTGCGAACGAAAAAATCCGACTAGGGGAGACGCATTCTCGTATGTTTTGTTGAGGTGGGATGCGTTATGATGAAGAATTCTTTCTATTCGTAAGGGAACAATTTATGGTTCGAAAGTTCGCAGGTACTGGGTCCTTTTCCTCCTTTTGTTTTCTCTTTACGTTTTTCCCATGAATCTATCCTTCCAAATTTCCCCGGTTTTTCTTTGGCGCGTTTCTCTGGTTTTTGCCTTAGCGTTTTTGGGGTCGCTAGCGATTGCGGCAGAAGAGGTTCAATTCCCTTCCTCGTCCATGGAGCGGTTGGAGCGGTATGAAGCGCACCAATTGGGGCAGGCGAACCAGGCTTTCCGTGACGGGGAATACCGAAAGGCGGAGTCGATGTATGTCGCTTTTATGTCAGAGTTTCCTGATTCGACCGCGTTGCCTTTTGTCTTATTGCGTATGGGGCGGTCGCAACATTTGGACAATAAGCGCTTCGAGGCGATCCGGACGTACCGTGAAGTGCTGGACTTTTTTCCCAATTCGGTTCGTTATGCAGCCGCAGCGTTGTTTTATACTGGAGAGGCGCATTGGCAAAACGGGGATGAGGAGAAAGCCCTTCGCTCCTGGATCACCTTAGCCGAGGACGAGGAATACCGGGAACAGGATGTGGGAGCTGAGGCGATGAACCGCATCGGGGATCAGTTTGTTCGACAGGACCGCTGGAGTCGGGCGGTGGAGTATTATTGGCAGGTGGCAATCAACTTCCGTGATCGCAACCGTAGCGCTGCCCGCCATGCGATGGACCGGGTGATTCAGCATTATGTTAAAAATGATCCCAATGAGGAGCGGTTGCGGGAATTTTACCAGAAAGTGAGGGGCTTTGACCGCCGTCGTCCCCGCGATGTGGCGGAGGATTTGTCCGAGGACCGTACCTATTGGGGGCAGGTGAACCGGGAGGTTGATCGTCATCGTCGTTTTGGGCGTGATGAAGAGGCGGAGGAAAAGGCTTATTTCCGTTACTGGGCCGAGCAAATGGAGGGGCGTTTCCCGGCTTGGGATGATTTTCAAATTGATTTGGCGGGATACCATCGCCGCTATGAGGGCGATACCAGTCGCTGGATCGCGCGGTTGGATGATCTTTTTGAGCGCAATCAGGAGGATGGGGACAATGCCCGGATTTTGCGTTGGATGTCGATCCTTCAGGATCACCCCGAACGGGTGGAAGCCTACTACAACAAGCTGGATTTCGAGCAGATGAGTAATGGGGAAATCTTTGATCTGATGCGTACCGCATACCGGGAGATTGAAAACAACCGGATGGGCTCCAACGCCTTTGGGCGGCTGCGTTTGGGCGAAATGGATGATTCTCTGCGGGGCGATGTCATTTCTTTTCTGCGGCGACATGGGGAGGAGGCTATGGTTTTGCGGGTGGTGCAAAGCTATGATGATCCCGACCGGGGGCAGCGGGATCTGCTTCGGTATTATCATAATCTTAATGAGACGGAGAAAGGGGTTGAGGTGGCGCAGGAGTTGGTGATGGTGCCCGATTATGCCGAGGAAGCGTATCGTCGTATGGGAGAGATGTTGCAAGATAACGAGCAGTATCAGGAGGCCATTGCGGCGTACCAAATGCTCGACAATGCTCCGTGGAATATGTGGCGCATCGCCGAATGTTACGAAGCGATGGGGCAGACCAGTCAGGCGGTGCAGACCCTGCGGCAAGTTGAGAATTTTCTGGAAGACCATGCCTCCGAAGCGGCCTTGCGGATTGCCCAAGTCTATCGCGATGCGGGCGACCGGGAACAACAGGTGTCCGCTTTGCGGGCGGTATTGAATCGCTACCCCGAGAGTTCCCAATCCCGGCGGGCGCACTTGGATTTGGAGGAACTGGGCTACACCCGTATCGGAGGCGGTGTGCAGGAGGACGACTGAGAGAAAATTGAGAATTAAGAATTAGGAAATTTTAAGTGAGAGATATGAATATACGCAGGTTGCTTTTCTTTGTTTGTTTTACCCTTTGCGGGGCGGGTTTGTTCGCGCAGGAAGATCGCGAGGCGATGGATCGCAGTGAGATGGTGATCAATCGTCTCATTCGGACGGCCGAGGATTATCTGGCGGCCCGCGATTACAACCGGGGCGTGAATATGCTGGAGACAGTATTGGAACGTTTTCCAGAGAGTGACCGGCGGTTCGAGGTGTATCTGATCTTAGGGCGGCATCATTTCGACCAGCAAAACGAGCGCGAAGCGATTACTTACCTGCGAAGAATACCGGCGATGATGGAACGGGAGGAACCACTGTCTCCCTCGGAAACAGACCTTTATCTGGAAGGCCTTTTATTGACGGGAAAGTCGTATTTCTACATGCGGAATTACCGGTCGGTTTTTCCGCCTCTGCGGCAAATTACCCGGGACTATCCGGATTCGGAATGGGGGAATGAAGCCTATTATTACATCGGTATGGCGCATTTTGCCCAGGAAAACTGGTCCAGTGCGATTGAGTCCTTGCAGATGGTCGGCACGGTGGCCGGGGAAGAGGCCGAGGCGATTGAGCGCGTGGAAGCGGGTCGCCGTTTGTATGTGACGGTGGATGATCAGGACTTGCCGATTCTGGACCGTTTGGGGGAGAGTGTGGTCGTGCGCTTGGAAACGGAGGGTGGTGATCGGGAGGAAATCGAGTTGATTCCGATGTCCGGCGGAAGTTCGGTTTTTATTGGCTCTATCGCAACCGAGGTGGGGCCTCCCGAGCGCAATGACAACCGTCTTCAGGTATTGGGCGGAGATAAGATTACAGTTCGCTATATCGACCGCAACACGGCGAGTGGGGAGAGCAATGTGGAACGAGTTTCCACGGTGGAGGTGGTTTCCACGGGAACGGTTGATTTTGTTCTGGGAACTTTTGAAGGAAATGCCTCGGCGGCCTTCATCGGACAGCCTGTCTTTTTGCAGTTGCGGGACGCTGATTTGAGTACCGGCCCCGAGCGCAACCAAGTGGAAGTTGAGGTTTTCTCCCGTTATCCGGTGATCGATGAGACCTTGGATCAGCAGGAGGTCGATATTGAGGAACTGATGGAAGAGGGGGAGGAAGAGGTGATTTTCGAAGAGCGGCATCGTATTGCGGTGCGACTTGATGAGTATGGGGATGCCCCTGTACACAGTGGTGATTTTCGTGGAGCGGTGCAGATTGTTTCAGCGGATACGGACTCCACTCAACCCGGTCAATTGCGGGCGCAGACGGGGGACCAAGTGGTGGTCCGTTACACTGATGAGCGTCACTTGGGCGGAGATGAGCCGCGGGAAGTCGAATCAGTCTTGAATGTGGGTGGCGAAATTACCGGTCGTCCGGAGAGTGTGGCCCGTATTGTGACGGATCCGGTTTTGCGGGCTCGCAAAAATCTGGTCGAAGCGACCGCTTATTTGGAACTCGCCCGCATCTTCAACAGCATGGGCTTGCGCCGCGGGGCGGAGGAACGGGCCGAGATTGGGCTCGAATTGGTCAATGATATTTTGCGCGATGCCGAGGAGATTCCGGTATCGGTACATGAGTCCTCCTTTCAGATTAAATGGGAACTGGAGTTGGAAATGGACGATTTTCCGGCAGCCCTCGCCACGGCGCGGGCTTTCAGTACGCTGTATCCGCAATCGGTTCTGGTGGACGAGGCCTATCTGAGTATCGGGCGCATAAAAATGGAGGAGCAGGAATATAGCGAGGCGATTCAGGTCTTTGAGGAAATCCTGAATCATCCCGGTTCCATGGTGCGGGCGGAAGCGCAATTCCGTATTGCCGAGGCGGTGGAGCGGCAAAACCCCGACAACCCCGGTCGTGCTATTACCTACTATCAACGAACCGCGGAACGGTTTGGGCAAAGCGAGTTTGCCGGACGGGCTTTGGCCAAAATGGTGGATTTCCACATTGAAAACCGCAACTACAGCTTGGCCGATGACCTGCTTGGGCAGATTTTCGAGGATCATCCCGATGCGGAGTTTTTGGACAGTATGTTGTTGAAATGGGTGATTGTGGCCTTCCGTATGCAAAATTTTGAGCGGGCACGGGATCTTTGTCAGCGCTTGATTTTTGAATTTCCGGAAAGCCCTTTTGCTTCCCGGGCGCAAAGTTTATTACCCCGTATTGAGGAGCGAATTTAATTTCGGTCCTTATTTATCCCGATCTGAGTATCCCTGATTTTTTATCTATGTTTGCATCTAAAGTTTCTTTCCCTCTGCCTTTGAAATTCCGTTGCTGGGGCGCGGCCGCCTTGGTTTTCTTAGCACCGGCGCTGCTAAAGGCGGATTCCATGGAGGCCTTCGAGGAACTCCGCAACCAGATCCAACAACAGGGGCACCGGGCGACCTCTCCCTCGGAAGTTCTCCGCTTGGTGGAATTGGGGGACGAGTTGGGCGTACCGTTTCAGGCACAATATGTTTTGTCCCGGTATCTTTCCGCAGGCGGGGAGACCAGTCCCGAGCTTCTTCTCGCTTCCGCACGAAATGCTGTTCTAACCGGGGAATACCTGGTCGGGGTGGCTCGTTACAAATCCTTTCTGGCGGAAGGGGTAGGTGAGGGGACTGCGGCGGCCGAGGCGGCGGTTGAGTTATACCGTTTATTGATCGATGTGGTGCAGGACCCACAGGATGCTTTTGCGACCATTCTTGAAGAGGGGGGGCGTTTCTCCGGGGATGAGCGTTTGGTCAAATTTGATCGTTGGGCCCTGTTGCGGGCAATGGATGAAAATCGTCCGGCGGCAGCGGTGGTGTTGCTGCACCGCATTCTGGGAAGGGAATTGCCTTTGGAGCAGGAACGGGTTTTCGTGTGGTCCCCCAAGGATGAACTTTTACAGGCTGTGAGTCGCGCGCCGGAGGCTTTATTTGAGGGACAGGCCCGTGATGCGGTGGCGGGAATTGCCGACCGAATCCGGGATGACCATGCCCGGGCCGGGCTTTGGCGGGTGGCTGCGGCGAATTTGGAATACCTATCCGCGGAGCAAAGCGGGGAGCGGGAAAGCCGTCGTTTGAACCTGTTGGAGGAGACTTTGCGGCAAGCCGAGCGGGCAGTGGAAGCGCACCCAGAGGCGAACCAATTGGTGGAAGTTTTGTATTTTCTGATGGGCGGACATGGGCGGACCCACCGTTCTGCTTGGGAAACCTTTGCGGAGGAGCGGCAGGAGTTTTTTGTAGAGGCTTTCGGGAAATTGTCCCGCAACGAGAAAACGGCCTTCCTGCAATGGTTGCGGGAGAATGCCAGTGCGGCCAATTTTCTCGCTGAGCCCGACCAGTGGAGTGCTTTATTGCTTGATGATGCGGAGGCTTTCCGTGAGGCGGGTCCGCTGGCGTTAGCGGAGATTCCTTTTGGTCCGATGAATTTTGACCGGGGGTCAATCCGTCGGTTGGGGGAAGCGTTGGAGGGGGTTTCTTCGGTCGAAGCGGCGGTTCTGCGGTCGCTGGCACGGGAGGATGACCTACGTGAAGCGGTGGTCGTGTTGGTGCGTCGCGAAAGTGCCGCTCTCGACCCCCGGGAAACGTCTCGTTATTTGCGGGACACTTTGATTCCGGCGTATATCGAAAGTCGCTCCGAGGGAGACGAGAGTTTTGCCGATCAAGTGATTTTTGCTTATGGAAAAGAGGCTTATGGAAAAACCATTGCGGGTCACTTTGATAATGATGGGGTGAATCAATTTTTGCGGTCGGCTTGGGATTTGGGGGGCGATTACGACCGTTCGGAGGCACGCGAGGCGTTGGAGAGTCTTCGCTGGATTTCCTTTATTGGAAACAACCAGGAACGGGATGCCATCAGTCGTTCCAACGTGCCGCGGAATGTCGGGCGGTGGGGAAATTCCCTTCGACGGGATGCCGGTGACGGGGATGAACAGGCGGAAGCGGCCTTGTCCCAGGTGACTGAATTGGAAGACCTTTTACGGGAAATTACCGAGGCCGATCCGGACGAGAATTGGGAACAGGGTCCGGATTCATTTAACCGTCAATTCGCGCGGGCCAGAGTGGCTGCCGAACGCGGAAACGATGAAGATTTTTTGCGTGATTTCCGCTCACTGATGTCGGAAGTGCGAGGTTACGGGGAGGATCCTCTCCCGTTTCAAAGAGGGGCTTTTCAAAATTTGGTCCGGGCGATTAGTGGGAATGACATGTTGGAGGCGCAAGTGGAATTCTTTGGTGATTTACTGAGCGATTACCGCGGTGACCGGGCGGATTTCCGGATGCCCGCCTTGAAATTCCTGGCTGATGCGATGCAAAACAACGCTGGCTGGCGGAGTTCCTGGGACCGTATTGGGGAGGATGACCGTGAGATCAGCTTGCGGGTGAACGACCATCTGGCCGAGGCCTTGGTTCGTGAAATGGAGGAGGGACGTTTCTCCAGTCAGGTATTCGATTGGTTTCGGCGAACCCGCAATGGTCATCGTTGGAGTGACCGCGAGCACAATGTCGAAGTCTTCACCAAGATGATCGAAACACGGATACTCTTTGAGGCAGATTTCCGCTGGGACGAACACCGTGGGGCGACCGGTACTTATATGAATTTGGTACATAATGATTTCCGTCCTTTGCGGGAAACCTATCCTCCCGAAACCTGGTTTGATGATTGGATGGCGGAGGAGATTCGGGAAACCGGCTGGATCGACCGGGTGTATAATATTCGTGATGGCGAGGATGAAGAGGGGAAAATTGCTGCGGCCGTTTTGGAGGTCTTGCAAGGCTGGGAGTATTTGCCGCTCGGCTATCGTGGCGAGGAAACGGTTTATACCCTTTCCGATGTTGAGAACCGTCATCGTTTTCTCCGGGATTTTGCAGGTCCCCGCCAGTTGGCTCAACTGGATGAACGGCTGCGCGGATGGGCCGGAGACAGTCGGTTTGATGCCGACGCCCTGGGTGCCTTTTGGTTTGAGTTTTTGCCGATCGACACCACCCGCCCTCCGGGACGGGAAAGTGCGCTGGAACGGTATGCTGACTTTTTGGATCTGGCCCGCCGTTCGCCCGAGCGTCTCGGACCGCCCCGGCTCGATTGGCTGGAGGAAGCGGGTACCCCGAGCCTTCGTTTGCCACCTTTGAGTCGTGATCAAATTGATCTTTTGATTCGTACTTACGAGGATGCTTCGCCAGCGGATTGGCGTAGTGTCAGTGGTCGGGAATGGCTGCCGATTACTATTCTCCGGCATTTGGAGGAGGAAGAGGAAGACTGGCCGATGATCATTTCGTTGTTGCCCTCGATTTGGCGGATGCAATTGGACAGCCGCCGCGCCGATTTGGAGGAGTGGTTGATGAAATTGGCAGACCGGGCCATGGATCGGGAACAGTATGAATTGGCAACGGCCATCAGTACGCATGCTTTGGAGATGGTCGGGGACCGTTTGTCCTCCGATGCGGCTGGACATTTTGGTGCGATTCGTTCCCAAGCGGTGGTGCAAATCGGGGGAATGATTCCGGTGGAATCCGGCGATCCCCGTTACCCGATGTTTGAGGCGCAAGTGAGTTATCTCTCTGGAAGCCGGGGCAATGCCTGGAGGACCTACCTCGACAACCGGGATATTCTGATGCCGATGTTGCAGGAATTGAATCCTACTTTTGTGATTTGGCTCATCGAAGAGCACACCCGCCGCGAACAGTTTGGCGAGGCCGAGGCGCTGGTGCAGGAAATGTTGCCCTGGATGGATGAGGTGAGAGATTCGGTTAGCCCGGAGGTTCGGGGGCGTTTGTTTCTGGCCCAAGCGGCAATATCGTTTGCCGATCAGGAATACCCCACCGCACGGGCACAATACATGCGGGTGGTCAACGCCAGTGAATTCGATGGTACCCGGGCGCAGGAAGATGCCCGTTTGATGGTAGCCGAGGTGGATCGGGTGACCCGTCAGTTCGACCAAGCGATTGATCAGTTGGAGCGCTTGACCCGGCGGGGCAGTCATTACCAGCGAACCCAGGCTCATTATCAATTGGCTACGGTGTATTTTGACCAGGACGAGTACACCCAGGCCGGACGGGAATTGCAGAAAGTCTTTACCCGGGAGCCCAATCACCACCAAGCTTTGATCCTGCAAGGGGAAATCAATATTAAGGCGCGCCGTTTGCAGGAGGCGACCGATATTCCCATCGGTTTGGAAACGGCTCAAACGCTGGTCGTTCCCGGACGCCCCTTGCGAATCCATCTGGAAGACGCCAATTTGGCCGTGGTGGGAGCCGAGGAGGCGATTGAAATTCGTATTTGGACGACTTCCGGAGATGAGGAAACAGTCAATCTCTTTCCTGCGGGGGAATCCCGTACCCGCTTTGAGGTGCAAGTGCCGACCGAATTGGGACCCGTACGTCCCGGCGACGGAACCCTTCAGATTTTCGGGAACGATGAAATTCGTTACGATTATTCCGATGCATTCCGGGAAAGGCGGAACTTGGAAGAGGGAGACCCTCCGGTTTTGCGGGTGGCCAGCAACGCCGAGTTAATGGTCTCTTCCGGAGAGATACTTTCCCGCGAGGAAATGGCTCAGCGCCGTTTGGAGCAAATGGTCCGTGAGCGGGCGGGGCAGCGTGAGGATGCGGAAGTTATTGCCCGCAGCGAGGTGCGCCAGAGAAATCAGATCAAGCCCGGCAATCCGGTCAATGTCCGAGTCGTTGATTTTGATCGAAGTATCAGCGCGGACCGCGATGAATTGACCATCAACGCGGCGACCACCAGTGGGGACCGGGTGAGTAATTTTGCCCTTCTTGAGACCGGCCCGCACACGGGAATATTCGAGGGATCGATTCCCACCGCTTCGGCTCCGGCGACCGCCTTCGCCACCAATTCGGACGAAGGCCGGGTGCCCAATCAGGTTATTTCCTCAGGCGAGCATTCCGCCTGGATGGCGCGGCGCGATAATGTGCGTCCGAAAGTCTTTGGCGTTGATTTGAACGATAACCGGGTTCTGCAGGAGTTGGTCATTGAGGCGCGGGAACCCGGGCGAAAACTACGGGACTTTCGCGTGGATGTTTCCTTGAACAATCGGGATTTTCAAACGGTGGGCAGTTGGCCTGAAGCGATGGAAGGTTGGGACGGAAGTCCCCGCGTGCATCTAGCCCGTTTGGGTGACAATGTGCGGATTCGCAACGCGGGGGATATTCAGCGGTATTTGGATCGCGGATACCTCGAAGCAGGTCGTGATAAAACGGTGTTTCTTTTTGAAGGTTTTCCGGATTCATTGGGAGACTGGATTGACGAGAACCGAGGAGTGGCTGATCTTGGGCGTGACAACCGTGATTATGTGGCCCATGTGGAATTGGCCTTCCAAGTTCCGGTCCGGCAAACCCGTACCCTGCGCTTTACGCCTTCGGAAAACGAAGATGTAACCACCTATTTTCAGGTCAACGGTACGAATGTGAGCCAGGAAGGCGAGTATTTCGAAACCACCCAGGCATTCTCCCAAGGGGTTCATCGAATTGATGTCTTCATTAAGGGGCAGCGCCGCTATGATCCTGATTTTACCATCGAGTGGAATATTGAGGAGCCTCCCTATTTTGAACCGATTCCGGCAGATCATTTTGATCCCGAAGTGTATCCCGGCATTGAGAACGAGGTTGGTTACCGCGCGGCCGAGATCGTGGCCGATGAAGCGGGGGAAACTTTCACCGTATCGTTTGGCGATGACACCCGGGCCCGGGTCGTACGCTTACTTCTGACCGATTTTGAGGGCGATGCCCCGGCGATTAACCAGATGCGTCTGGAGGACGTTCAGGGGGAGCAAATTCTGCCCGTGGGCCGGGATTTGACCCGTTTGCATGAGGAGGATCAACTCTACATCATTCCGGGAGATCGCTTGACCGTAACGTACACCGATCCGGTTACCTTGAGTGAGGAGCGGACGGTTCACGAAGCCTTTTTGAATGCGACCTATCATAATGCGACCATTCGGGCCGCCTTCTCCCGGTATGATGAACGCGGAGAGGAAAGACTGATTCCCATGCGGCGCTATCATCCCGGCGATGCAGTCAATATCGTGATCAGCGACCCCGATGCGGATGTTTCGAGTGAGCGTGACCGCGTAACCTTTACCGCCCGCAATGCGATGGGGCAGAGCATTGAAATCGAAGCGATGGAAACCGGTGAGCATACCGGGGTCTTCATCGGTCGGATTTTCCCGGTTCCCGGAGAACCTACGCGAGACGGGGAGATTCAGGTACGCGAAGGCGACGACTTATTGGTCAGTTACCTCGATGAAACCAATACCGATCCCGGGATTCCCTGGAATCGTACGGCAGTGATTGAGCAAGCGTTTTATATTGATCCCGAACTGCGCATGTATGCCTTCGAATCGTTCGAGGACATTCCCGAAGGCGGTATTCCCGAGCGACCGACGTTGGAGGATCAATTGGGAGAGTATTTTCCGGCGGAACGGTCCATCGTTGCGGAACGTCCGCAACCGGCGAGCAGTGAAGGGATTTCCCAAATGCTCGGAGCGCCAATCCTGGCGGAAGTTCTCTTTCCGACGATCGCTCTTTCCACGGCGAGTCGGGCAGAAATTTTTGTGCAAACCCAGCGGGGACGTGAGGCCTTTGTCGAGAACGGCGGAACCCTTCCGGAGGAAGGCATGGCGCTGGAGGTGCCGGGAACGATTCGTCTGGAATCCGCCACTACGGGAGCCTCCCGTTTTGACCCACCGAAGGGCTATCGCTCGGTGATCGTTCGAGGTGATCCCAATGCTCTTTCACCGATTGATGACGGGCGCTTTACCTTTAGCATTCCCACCGAATTGGGGTCCTTGCCCCGGACGTCTCCGGCGTTGGAAGAAAAAGAAAACCCGGACCGTCCTCTTCCCGAAGGCGCGAGAACCTTACGGGTGACCGGAGGCGACAGGGTTTTTGTTGGTTTTCAATATGAGGACGAAGAGGGCAACACGCAGTGGTTGCAGGCCGAAGCGGACTTGGTCGCCGATCCTTTCTTTGCGGTGATGGACCGACGCTACCGCGGGTTGGTGGACTCCGCCCACGTGGGTGAACGGGTTCATTTGCGGGTCCTCGATTTAGCCCGCAGCGTGGGTGAGGAAAATCGGGTCGAAATTTCGGTTTCGGTCGATGGGCGTGACCACCAGCAAACGATTTATTTGTCCGAGGAACTCCCCCATACCGGGATTTACAAAGGCACTCTCACCCTGGCTCACCAGGATGATCGCAGCAATCGCGAGGGCGAGAACGTACTGCCCTTGCGCTATGGTGAAAGTTTTCGCCTCTCCTATACGGGACAAAACGGGGCCACGGTGGAGCAATCGGTGTCTACACACAAAGGGGCTGATGGTCGGGTGATGCCCTTTACCAAGCGCTTCACGGACTCCGAAAGGGCGGTACAAACGCATTTCATGCAAGCTGAGGCCCATTTCGAATTGGCTAAGCGCCAGCGGGAATTGGATCAGGAGAGTTTGGCCCGCCGCCATATTCAGCAGGGGCAACGTCTTCTGGATGAGGCGATGCGGGATTTTCCCGATACCGAAAATCAGGCCCAAGCGCAGTATCTGTTGGCCAATCTGTCCATGGAATTTGCCGAAATGGCGGTCAATGAAGAGATGAAGGAACGCCATTTTCTGGAGGCCTTGTCTCGGTTTACCGATATTGTTTCTCTTTATCCGGACAGTACCTATGCGCCGCAAGCGCAATACAAACGAGCCCAGGTTTTCGAGAAGATGGGTGAGATTGATCGGGCCAGTGAGGAGTATGTGCGCTTGTCCTATCGCTTCCCCGACAATGAACTGGTGGCCGAAACGATTGCTCGGTTGGGACAGTATTTTATGACCGTTGGCCGCAATTTCAACGAGGAAGCGGACGAGGCCGAAGCGGCGGACGATTTGGTCAAAGCGGAATCCATTCGTCAGCAAGCGAAGGAGATGTTCGAAACCGCCGGGGATGTCTTTGGGCGTCTGGCGGAGCGGTTCCCGGATCACCACCTGGCCGGACGGACGACGGTGCTGGCCGGAACCAGTTACCTGCGTTCCGGACAATATGAGCGGGCCGCCAAAGTGTTGCTCGGGGTTGTCGATGACGGCAACCAGGAGCCCAGCGTTCGTGCGGAAGCGGCCTACTGGGCTGCGGATGCGTATGCGCGGGATAATAAAATGGAGGACGCCTTCCGGATGTTCACCCGTTTGACCTGGGACTTCCCGGAAACCCGGTGGGCCAGGTTTGCTCGGGGACGCTTGACGGAACCGCAATTTTCCCGCATGGACAACTAGGACGATGCCCCGATTTATCACCCATATCTTGCCCGCATTTGGCAAATCCTTACGGGACCAGGCGAAAGCTTTGGTTGCCGGTGGGGTGGACGCTTGGTTGGTTACCCGGCGGCAGCAGGAGAAAGCTCGCTTACGGGCTTCCCTGGAACCCCGTTTCCCGGAGCTATCGGGAATGACCCTTTGGCCCAGTCGAAGTAAAACCGATACTGGCCGCTGGTGGCGCCCGGCGCGAATTTGGCTGGGGCAAGAAGGGGACCAATGGGTGTTTCTAGCTGCAGGTCCCCGACCTCTCAGGCAGGCGCTCTCGACTGATTTGGTCCGTTCCGCACGCTACAACCACGTCACCGGACAATTGGTTTTTCATGACCAAACTTCCGGCCAAACTTTTTCCTTAAAACTTCAACCGGAGCCTGCCTACCGGTTGCTTACCCTCATCCAATCCAGAAAGGAACCCACCTATGCTTGAAACGATCATCGACGGAGGACCTTTAATGGTCCCGCTTCTGATCTGTAGTCTGATTACGCTGGCGGTCATTCTTGACCGTGCTCGCTCCTTCCGGCAAAACTCCCGGATCGACCATCATGCCCTGCGGGCCAAGGTGCTCGAATATGTCCGTGAGGGGCAGGTCGAGGAGGCGATAAAGCTGTGCGCTGATACCCCGGGGCCGATTTCGGCGGTACTGCTCTCCGGCTTGCAGTCCTACCAAAAGCTGGAGGGGGCCAATGACGACAACAAGGCGGATTATGTTCGTTTGATGGTGGGTCGTTCGATGGAGGACTTCACCAAGCACGCCATGAGTGCGGTGGAAAAACGGCTGGGGGTTCTTTCTACCATTGGCAATGCCGCTCCGTTGCTCGGGATGACCGGTACGGTTACCGGGATGATCGCCTCTTTCGGTGGTTTGGCCGATGCCGGGCAACTTGACGCCAGTGTGGTGGCCGGAGGGATTGCGGAGGCGCTGACCACGACCGCCAGTGGGTTGTTGATCGCACTTTTTGCGGTGATTCCGTATCATTATTTCACTTCTCGTGCCGAGGGCATCGAGCTGGAAATTGACGAAGCGCTGACCCAGTTGGTGGAGGAACTTTCCCACCGTCACCCGTCCGGCAACTAAGAAGCGATGCCTGAAAAGCGAAAGAAAAATCCGGAGAGAAACCGGATCCCCACAGAATCCTTCGCGGATGTGGCTTTTTTGTTAATCATCTTTTTCATTCTGGTGACTACGCTGCAACGGACGGATGGGTTTTTGACCGACATTCCGGCCGGGGAAGCGGCGGAGGAAGCGACGGACGATGAACTCACCCCGACCGTGCGCCTCGGGGACGGGGGGCGTCTGCTTTTTAATGACGAAGAGACCACTTTGGCAGAGTTGCGGCAACAGCTGTTGGACCTCGATTTGTTTACTAAAGAAGGGGAAGAGAGAGTGGTTCTGTTGGAGTCTGCGGGGACGAGTAACTATCAAGACTATTTCGCGGTAATGGCCACTATAACCAATGCCGGGGGTGCCCTGGCGATCGTCGAGGAGGAATAAAGAGTCCAAGGCAACGAAGAACCATGAATATCCGGGAAAAATACAAAAAGCGCCGCCGCATGATCAATGTGCCGATTGCCGGTATTGGGGACATTGCCTTTCTGTTGATTATGTTCTTCATGATTGCCAGCACCTTTGTGCGGCAGTCGCACGTTGACTTGTCCCGTCCGGAAGCGGAGGAATTGGAACGACTGCGGGAAACCGCAGTGCATGTCTCGATTGACCGGGAGGGGCGAATTTATTTGCAAGGCATTGAAGTCCCCAACGCCGATGCGGTGGAGTGGGGGATCAGTGCGATGATTCAGGATGCGGAGACGGAGGAGCAACGAACGGTGATTTTCACCAGTGACCGGGATTTGCCGGAGAATGTTTTTCGCCCGGTCATTGTGGCGATCACCGAGGCGGGAGCCCGAATCGCCGCCATGGGAGACAATATTGAATAAGCAAAAACCTAAACCCGAAAAAACGTATTTGGTATGAAACAAACAACAGACCCCACGCAAGAACCCAAACCCGAGAAGCTCTTGGCCGGCTTTTCCCGAACCCGCCTGGATTTCTGGATCGTCGTCGCCCTGGTCGTGCATGTGGCTATTTTGGCTGGCACCTCGGTGCCCTATCTCTACGATACCTGGATTGACCCTGAAGGAGCGGAAGAACGCCGAGCGGCGGTGGAGGAAGACGATAGCGAGGAGGCGGAAGCGGTCCGCGAGGCGATTGAGCAAGGATCCGAAGCCCGGGAAGAGGAGGCAACAGAAGCGGAGGAGGAGCCTGCCGAGGAACCTGCGGAAGAGGAACTGACGCCGGTCGAGCGACGGGTGCAAGAGGCTGCGGATCCGGAGGAAATCCCCACCGATCCGGACGATCTTGGCATTTCTCTGGAAGAAACCAACCGCTAAACGCCTGTTGACCATTGGATTCCGAACGAACACGACGTTTTCGGCTTAGGCCGTCCAGTTGGGTGCCCCTTTGGCTTCTTCTGCCGCTGGGACTTCTCGCGCTGGTGGGGATACCCATGGCTTTGGGCATACCGGCGTACTATGCGGAATTGCTTCGCGCCAACCCTGATTTGGAACCGGTTTTCCTGCGGGAAAATATCGAAGCCCGTTTCTCGGTATTGGCCTCCTTTACCGGAATGGTTTCGGTCTTTTTTCTGGGAACCTATGTGGTTGGGACATTTGTTCGCCGACCGGCGGTGCTCTCGCTGTTGATCCGCAAATGCTATGTTCTGGTGTACGCCTGGATTTTGCTTTTTGCGTACGTGCTCTTCACCTCGACCAGTTTGCTTTTTCGGGAAGAATTGTTGCTGCATGGCATGGAGCAAACCAGGGTTACGGTTTTTTATCTTCGCTGGTCTTTCCTTTGGCCTGCTCTTTTGGTTGGAACGGTGGTTTTCTTTCTCCACATGGTGGCCTGGAAATCGTCGACCCGCTTGCTTTTTGGCGGACGCCTGGAAGGGATCGGAGAGGAAAAGCGACTGGAGCCTGCACTCGGTGACCGCTTTTTTGAGAGTCTTCGCAGCCATGGTCCTGATCCGCGTTTTCGCAAGAGTCTTTACAAGAGCGGAACGGCCCATCTGATGGTGATTGTTATCATCCCATTGCTCATGCAACTGGCCGGTTGCGTGGAGCCGTACCGGGTTCCCTATGGGAGTGGAGATCCGGTGGTCGCGCTGGTGCAGGTGGTGCAACCCGAGCGGGTTGAAAAACAGCGC